>CAYXKD010000170.1:0-1614 GCA_964464625.1 uncultured Syntrophomonadaceae bacterium | reverse complement strand
GTTCCACGCTGTCAACCGATATGCCGTCGGTGAATACGTAATCCTGGATTGACCGCTTTGCCCTGTATGCTTTGGCGTACTCTTCGGAGGCACGGCTGATATTAAATATATCCTGGGTGTACGGCTCTTCAGCGCTTGGAGTGTAGGTGATGTGGTCCACCACAACCGCCGCCTTCTGCCGGTTGATGATACCGCAAGTCCTGGCGATAAATTCCTCGGGGTTAGCACTAAAGAGTGCCAGCTTGCCGGGCCTGATCCCGGTAAGGATCGCCGTGACTGTCCGGCGGGTGAGCGTTGTCCCTTCAGCAATTTTACCGATCAGATCGTATTCAGCAAAACCGCCTTGAGCGCGATCCAGCTTCTTTGTCCTGGTGTGTACCACGTTGAATTCGGTACCCTTCTGCTCACCCTTTGTAACACTGTATAAAAGCCTGGTTACCCTTAGTTCTCCATCGATGGCAGAGATAGACTTTTCAATGAGTTCTCTGCTGTCAAATTCCACGGTGTAGGCATACTTCTTGTTGATACGTTCCCAAAGCTCTTTGAAGTCCTGCCAGTTCTCATTAAGCGGGTTATCACTGACCTTTGCCTGATGTCCATTAACAGCCATTTCTTCAAGAATACCTGGATCAAAGATAGCCTGGATAAGTTTGTGGATGCCCTCTTCCAGCGGCTCCAACTCAGCTTTAAGCGGAGCATGGCTTCCGGTCTCCACAGCGGCACGATATGTATCAGTAATCCCGCCTTCATCATCCACATAGTTGTTGCGGACAAGGTAGTTATAGATAGCCGTTGCTTCAGCAGTTGTAAGTGTGTGGACTTCCCCTGCTTCATAATAGATGCTTTTGTCAGTGAAATAATCGATGCTTGCTTTAACAGGGCGCTCATAAAGGTTTGCTTTGATCTCCTTCTGCAGATCGGAGACAAAGCCGGCATAGCTTTCGCTGGCTACTACTGTGAGTTTGTTCACGCCGTGGACCAGGGCCTCGCCGCAAACCTCCAGATCCTGCCGTTCACCTTCGATGTTTACACAAAGGCGTAAGCCCCGGCCCACCTCTTGCCGCTTGGCTGTGGCGCTGTCCGAATGCTTCAATGTGCAGATCTGGAACACATTGGGATTGTCCCAGCCCTCCCGGAGAGCGGAATGAGAGAAAATGAACCGCGTGGGTTCATCGAAAGAGAGAAGCCTCTCCTTGTTTTTCAGGATCAAGTCATAAGCAGTGATATCGTCGGAAAACTCGCTGCCGCGCTTGACAGTGCTGTTTATGGCCCGACCTTTCCTGTCGATAGAAAAATAGCCGCGATGGGTTTCGCAGGTTTCAATACCGCGCAAATAGGCCTGGTAAGGCGTCGGCAGCAGCGTCAGCCGCTCATTGAGCACTGCATTGTATTCTTCTTCAAAGATGCGCCCGTACTGGCCCAGGATTTCCTCTCCATCGTCATCGTACTGGCGGTATTTTGCCACTTCATCAATAAAAAAGAGGGATAAGCATTTGATGCCCTGCTCAAATAGTTTTTCTTCCTTTTCGAAATGAGAGCTGATCGTCTCGCGGATCTGGATGCGGCGGATATCGTTTTCGTTGACGTTTCCGCCGGCCTCGCCCGCCGCCAGGC
>CAYXKD010000169.1:0-1709 GCA_964464625.1 uncultured Syntrophomonadaceae bacterium | reverse complement strand
TGGGCGTTGATATCTGCGACCTGCCCCTGGCCGGCGCCGCCCCGGAGTGGATGTCCGAAAAGGCGGTCAGCATCGGCACCTATGTCATCGGCTCGGGGATCTTCACCGTGCTCGGCACGGTGCCGCAGGTACTGGGCAGCAAGGAGGTGGTTTCCCTCCTCACGGAGGGCGCGAACGACGTTGTCGGCGCCGCCTTTGCAGTGGAGACGGACCCACTGAAAGCGGCTGCCCTCATCGTGGAGCATATCAACGGCAAGCGCAGCAAACTGGGATTACCCTGATTGTGCCATGCAGTTAAGAGCAGCCGGGGAGTGGAGCCTCACTCCCCGGCTGCTTGCTTAAAGTTCTACAAAGGTGATACCGGGATTGCGGCGGTCCCTGGGTTCAGTCCGGCTTAGGGAGGGATACCGCCTGATCAGCGCCTTCCCGGGACCGCCTGCCCCCGAATATTCTTCACCCGGGAGAAAGCTGCGGATCTGTTTTGAGCGGGCTTTCTGTTTCAGAGAGGCGCGGCAGGCTTTTCTCAACTTTCCCCCACTGCCGCTGGAGCCGTACCCGTGGATAACCCGCAAGATCTGGACGCCTTCATATCCGGCACTTCTCAGGGCCGTTTCCAGGCGTTCCAGCCCTTCCTCAACGGGAGGCATCCCCTCTTCTATATTCACGCTGCGGATGGAGCCGCTTCCCCGTGGGGCAGCCCGCCCCGGCCGCCGGTCAGAACGGCAAAAAGGACAGCGCCTGCTCGAAGCGGGGATCTCGTTCCCGCAGACTTCGCAGATAATCATCAAAACCCTCCGAGTCACAACTTCTTACCATTTTGGGCAACCCTCGAAAGGGACCTATTGCAAACCAATTATAACCATCCGGTATTTTGGCAGTCAACCTCTGAAACCAGGGGACCACCGATACTCGTCGTCACGCTTGTTGTCATGGCAGCTGCCACCTCCCTGCTAAACCCTTGCGCATTATTTGCCGGGCGGCAGGAACTGGACACATTGATGGCTAATTACTCTTTTACTGAGATTTGGAACAATTACATTGCCGGCGGGGTTACGGCTTAAAACTATATATTCCTCCGAGCTGCTTTGACCTAAAGCCTGCGGGCCATGGCGGGCAGACGGCAGGGTTTGGAAAGAAATTTTCAAGCCTCCCTTTAGGAAAGGAGGTAAAGCGGGTTTTTTGGACTGTGCGCAGTCATTTCGCAGCCCGGCTTCTTTCAAGGGAGCCGGGTCTTTGAATTTCAGCAGGGCTTCAACCGCTAATCCTGGTAGATGGTGAATAACAGCGCTCCGGGATCAGCAGGGCCCCTGGATAGAATATTGTAAATAGGAGGTTGGTTTATGTTTATCCTAAAAAATAGAAGCAACAGCTTTCTCTGGGTGATCATGGCTGTTCTTGCGGTGGCTTTATCTGCAGGTCTGATCTCTTGTGCTCCGGTAGCGACAGCGGTGGAGGTAAATGCTGATGGTGCGCTGTTGATCCCTGCATTGGGGGATGAAATTCGCCTGCGCGCTTACAAGCCCGATATTGAACTTCTCCTGACCTGGGAAAAAGAAGGGGGCGGACCGATAGAAGTTGTGGTAGAGAATATAGCCGCCTCCACCGCAGTGGAGGTTGTTCCCCTGGAGGGGGATGAGGCTGCTTCCTGTACAGCTGTGCCGGAATCCCCTGCATGCCTGACCCTGACCGTGGAGGGAAAGGGAAGGCAG
>CAYXKD010000168.1:0-1851 GCA_964464625.1 uncultured Syntrophomonadaceae bacterium | reverse complement strand
CTGGCTCAGTACAGCGAAAAGCTGCTGGGCCGCTGGCCGGGGAAAGCGCTGACCATCTTCATCCTGTGGGGCTTTCTGCACATGGCGGCGACAGAGGTGCGCATCTATGCGGATATGCTCATCACTGCCTTCCTTACAGAGACGCCGCTGCTCTTTCTTGTAGCCGCCTTTGTCATCGTCTCGGCGGCGGCAGCCTACGCCGGCATTGAGGTCATCGGGAGAGCCGCCGATCTGCTCTTCCCGGCCTATCTGTTGATGATTATCGCCAGCCTGATTATGCCGATTCCCATGCTGCGAACCATGATCTACAACCTTGAACCTGTATTGGCCCGCGGAGCCGGACCGGTTTTAAGGGGAGCAATCTCACCATCAATAATTGTGGTCCAGTTCATGGTGCTGACCATGCTGACCCCTTCCACAACCGAACCGAAACGGGCCCTGCGCAGTGCGCTGTGGGCTCTGGCCGGCTCCAGTGCCATCCTCGTCCCCATTACCATTATGACGACGATCGTTCTGGGACCTCAAAAAGGTATGCGCACAGTCTTCCCCTTATTTACCATGGTCAGGGCCATAGCGCTCAGCGAATTTATTGAACGGGTGGAGGCCCTGGCGGTCTTTGCCTGGGGTTTCGGCCTCTTTATCGAGGTGGCCATTTACCTCTACTGCGGCGCAAAAGGCCTCTCGCAAGTGATGGGTCTTGACAACTACCGCCCCCTGATCCTGCCTATGGCTGTTATCTGGACCACCATGGGCATACATGTGAGTAAAAATATTTTCCAGCTTTTTGATTTTTTTAAGCCTCCCTTTTTTGCACCCTATGCCCTGGCCTTTATCATTCCGCCTTTTACCCTACTCTGGGGAACCTATTTAATTCGCCGGCTTGTAAGGAAGCGATCCGGTGCACTTTAAAAGGCTGGCTCTGCTGCTGCTTGTTGCCGCCCTGGCCGGCAGCCTCTGCACAGGCTGCTGGAACCGCCGCGAACCTGAGCTTCTGGGCATAGTGCTGGCTGCAGGTTTCGATTATAATCCCGAAGATGGTCTTTATCGGGTAATCGCCGAGATAGCCAACCCGGCCAGCATGGGGCAAAGCAACAACGGCGGAGACGGAGGCGGCGGCAGCGGGGAAAAGTCCTTCTGGACCGCGGAGGCGGCAGGGCACACCCCCTTTGAAGCAGTCCGCAACCTTGACAGCATCTCCAGCCGCCAGCTTTTCTGGGCCCACTGCCGGGTAGTCCTTTTCTCGGAAAGGCTTGCCCGGAGGGGGTTAAAGGATGTTCTGGATCTTCTTGAACGGGGCCGGCAGTTCCGCCTCATCGCCAAACCGGTGGTGGTTGACGGGGATTTGCGCAAAGTCATGGATACCGACTTTCCGCTGGAGGAAACCGGGGCCAAAGGATTGGATCGCTTTATCGTCACAAATCGGTTTGAGAAATCGGTTTTCCCGGAAAAAGATTTAAATGAGTTGATCTCCACTCTGGGGCAGCAGGGTCAGGAGATGATCATCGGAAAGCTAAGTGTACCTGAAAAAGAAAAGGAAGACAGTAAAAACAGTTTAAAAACCGGCGCCCCGCCACCGGCCCGGGTCGGCGGCAGCGCCCTTTTCCGCGGCGATCGCATGGTCGGATGGGCCACCGACAATGAAACCCTGGGGTGGGCTTATGCCACCGGCCGCGCTTTCCGCTCTATCTTGATCATCGAGTCGCCTGAAAAGAAGGGCAGCTATATCAGTATTGGGGCTTTCGGACACAACGCTCAAATGCGCCTGCAGGGCGATGCAGACGACTGGCGCATCGAGTTGAAGGTAAAAATAGACGGCCGCATACAGGATTATGAAGGACCAGGCAAGCTTGA
>CAYXKD010000167.1:0-1857 GCA_964464625.1 uncultured Syntrophomonadaceae bacterium | reverse complement strand
CTCCGCTTCCGAAGTATCGGGCACATACTTGATGCAGGTAAAAATTTTCATTTAATCCTCCACCTCCTAAGCGGAATTTGTTTTTTCCTGCTCTATGTCCAACTCTCCCAAAAGCTCCATGATTTCGGCCACCCGCATCTCCTCCTCGTATCCCTTGGCTTTCACGGCATCATCCAGGGTAATTACGCAGAAGGGGCAGGCCACCGCCACAATATCGGCTCCGAGAGCGCGGGCATCTCTGATCCGTGTCTCAGCCAGGCGCTCTTCTTTCGACTCCGATTCTACCCACATTTTCCCACCACCGCCCTCGCAGCAGAGGCTGCGTTCCCGGGCTTGCTCAAATTCAAGCAGTTCGACTCCCTCAACAGCTTTAAGCAGGCGGCGGGGTTCATCAAAAACTCCGCTCTGTTTGCCCAGGTAGCAAGGATCATGGTAGACAATTTTCTTCTCCAGTCCGTTTTTAAAGACCAGCTTGCCCTGCTCCTGAAGCTCGGCCAGCAGCTCCGTATAATGGATCACCGGCTTGTTCAAATCGGGGTAGCGGGTTTTGAAAGTAGTGAAACAATGCGGTGAGAGAGCGACAATTCGCTCGGCCTGGTACTCATTGAGTAGTTCAGTGTTGTCTTCGACAATCATTTCAAAGAGGCCCTCTTCTCCAAGGGTAAAAACCTCGCTGCCGCAGCAAGACTCGTCTTCCCCGAGAAAGGCGTAATCCACACCTGCTTTTTCCAGAAGACGGACCATGTTCTGTGCAATGACCTGGACACGCGGATCATAAGCAATAGTACAGCAGACATAGAAGAGGTTCTCCACCGCCTCATCAGGCCGGGCAATTCTTACATCCAATCCTTCCATCCAATCTCCGCGAGTTGCTCTCGGTTTTTCCCAGGGGTTTCCTTCCCGAAAAACAGATTCAAGAGCATCCCGGACTGTGGGCTCAGTTTTTCCGCCCTCGACAATGAGCGACCGCAGGCCGATCAGTACCTCCAGCGGTTTAAGCCCTTTCGGGCAGCGGACCGCGCAGGTATGACAGGCAGTGCAGTCCCAAATTTCAGCCAGCCTGGATAGTTCGTCCAACAGCTCTTCATTGTAAGCATCATAGACAAAGCGGCGTACATTCAAATTCGTACGCACCGTTACCGGGCAACCGCCGGTACACCGCCCGCACTGAATGCAGCCCAGCAGGTCAAACTTTTCTGTGAAAGTTTGGTTTTCGGTAATCATCTTCATACCCCGCATCAATGGAATATTTTTCCCCCCGGGCCAGGTGCCGGCATGGGGAATGGAAATATTTTTATGGTGTGATCATCACTCCCTCCTTTTGAACTTTAGGAAAAAATTCTTTAATGTGTCAATACAAACCTATAATCTTAAACATTCGGCATTCATTGTTTTAAATCCTGCCGAAAAACAATAAATAAATAAAACATTTTACACCTGTCAACTGTTAACCGGTATCAAAAGAATAAATACCTTCCCGGAGGGGCAATATATCTGTTATTATAATACAGGAGGTGGACTGGCGTGGAGGTTGCGAAGCTACACCCTGCCGAGCTTGACGAGGAGTCGCTGCAGATCCTGCGAGAGGCTGAAGCATCCATCAATCGCTGCACCGGTGCAGAAGGAGATTCTTCTGCAAAGATCTTTTTAATCGCCTTGAACAGCAAGAGGTAATTAATCAGAGTAAAGTATCTGGAAGTTAACAATGTTAGATTTTATTGTTAACTTCTACTTTTTAAACCCGTTACAGAAGCAGAACATGTTGATTTGTTAACTAAACTGGCACATCCACATCATGTGCGAATTACATTTATGGATGAAGATTGTATTATTATGAAAATATTCCTTGTGAAAAAA
>CAYXKD010000166.1:0-1891 GCA_964464625.1 uncultured Syntrophomonadaceae bacterium | reverse complement strand
ATTCCTTTCTGTTCTTGAAGTTCGTTAAATCCGTACTCTTTTTGTCTCTGATCTACCTGAATATGGACAAGTCCCCGGTCAATATCGGATTCCAAAGTATCGGCCGTTTTTTCCATGCTATAAGTATGCCATTTTGATTCCAAGGGTTTATCCCCTCTCCATCAAATTTTATCCTTATATGAAAAAGACCTTTAACATGAGATCATGTTAAAGGTCTGGCTGCTTGCCTGGTGGCAAGAGATGGACCAGGTATCGCTACCGGGATTGTTGATCCATCTAACAGGAAAACCCTGCCAGTTACTCCCCTTTGCCACGATTATATCCTCCGGAGAGCTGCCGGTCAAGCCTAAGATGAGCCATAATAATGGCCTGGTGCCTGGTGATCTTGCTTCACTCTGTCAACTGGTTCGCTGTCAATCACTCATAGCGAAAAACAGAGAACGATGGCAGAGCTGAACTATCTCCGTTCAATATCAACACTACATTATAAATCCGAGCCACACACCATATATTATACCCATCTGACCGAGAACGTAGGTCAGCCAGATCCAGAGATAGGGTCTTTTCATTGACACCTTGCCGATATCGGTGATTCCGATAATCGTATCCGAAATGTAGAAAAGCAGGGCTCCGAAGAAAGTGCTCCACCACCAATCCCCCAGCCTTAGACCTACAATACAGGTGAAAGTGACCATCGCACCGATAAGAAGAGCGTATAGCAGAGAACCGGCGTTTAAAAAAGGTATCCTTTTAGGGTTGAAAATGAACAATCGCCAAAAAATTGCTGTAACCAGCCAAATTGCAGCTAAAATGGGCCAAAAAAACGCGTGATTTAAGTTGTCAGCGGGTTCAAGTAAGAAGTAGAACGCGGAAATATAGCAGAAATGAGCTGCACTAAAGGCAATCATCCCACCGGTTAGTGGAACTGGCAGCGGGATGACACCGGCATTGAACAGGTCGCCTAAGAAAGAAAAAGACATTCCCAGGAGCACCAGCCAGCTGACGGTGTTTTGAAGAGACAAAGAAATCAGAAAGGCTGCCAGGACCAGAGATAGACTCAGGATTACCCTGATAGCTAAAGGAAGCCGTATCTTATTGGGATCGTCGGAATCAATCTGCATGCCCGCTCCAAGACCCCATCCCAGTAATAACAATTGTCCAAAAGCCAAAAAAGGTAATGCCACAAAGATAAAATATTACCCCCCTCTTGCCAAGTAGTTCCAGATAGCCACAGTTATATATATATCATATAAATGGAATTGGGCCAATCTTTGGTAAAGAGCGGAATGACTTTAGTTTTTCTTGACTGCGGCGCTTGCCGGGTGCTATGATCAATCCAGTCAGCGATGGCTTTTGGGTGAACCCTATTTGCTCATGTTCACAGCCGGTAGGGTTTGTTTTTACCCGGGCGGCATATTTTGTGAAAGGAATCTTTCGGTATGGAACGGTTAATCAGCCGTAACCGTAAAGCCTATCATGATTATCATATTGATGAAACCTACGAGGCAGGCATTGTGCTTACCGGTACGGAGGTGAAGTCTGTCCGCGGTGCGAAGGTGAATTTAAAGGACAGCTATGCCCGGGTTGAGGGAGGAGAGCTCTTTCTGTTCAATATGCACATCAGCACCTACGATCAGGGCAACCGCTTTAATCATGATCCGCTGAGGACTCGAAAGCTGCTCATGCACAAGGCCGAAATCGACCGCCTCGCTGGGAAAGTGAAAGAGAAGGGCTTCACCCTGATTCCTGTTAAGATTTATTTGAAGCAGGGGCTTGTCAAAATTGAGCTCGCTTTGGCCAGGGGGAAAAAGCTTTATGACAAACGCCAGGCTATTGCCGAGCGAGATCAGCGCCGCGAGGTGGAGCGTAGCCTGAAGGAGAAGAGCCAAAG
>CAYXKD010000165.1:0-1907 GCA_964464625.1 uncultured Syntrophomonadaceae bacterium | reverse complement strand
TTGCTGACGCCGACCCGGCTACCTGGCAAAAAATCATCGATTCCAACCTGAACGGAACCTATCTTTGCTCCCGGGCGGCGGCGCAGATCATGAAAAAACAGGGAGGGGGTAGAATTGTGAACATCTCCTCCATTGCTGCACGCCGCGCCGCTCCCGGAATGGGCATATATAGTGTGGCCAAGGCAGGGATCGAGTCGCTGACCAGGGTGCTGGCCATCGAGTTGGCGCCCGAAAACATCCAGGTCAATGCCGTGGCGCCGAGCATGGTCAAAACAGGCTTCAGCATGCCCTTCTGGTCAAACCCGGAGACACATGATGAAATCGTCAAAGGGATTCCTCTGGGCAGGCTGGCCGAGCCCGCTGACATTGTTGAACCGCTACTCTTTCTCTGCTCCGATGGAGCCTCTTTTATTACGGGGCAGGTGATCAATGTGGATGGCGGCGCCACTATTGTCTGATTAAAATCACAATTGGGGAAAGGGTTTTGGATGTTACCTAATATTTCCCAGCAGCGGCAGCGCCCGGATCTTCGGGCTCGATGTGCGCCGCGACAGTGTCAAGATTCGCAAAAAGGTGGGTTACCTTAGGCGGCGAGATGGGCTACTATGACGAGCTCACCGTGCAGGGGATCCACCAATGAGCAGATCGGCTGCTCCAATATCCTGATCCTGACGGCGGCAAGCGCTGTTGCCATTGCGCTGAGCTATATCTTTTATCGCCGGCGCGATATTCTCATTTAAACTGCCTTTTACATATGAAATACTGTTACAGCAGTGCCGCCCGGCACCGCTGTAATAGTGACTGCCTGCCCTGTTGTCTCTCTTTTTTACGACCAGTCTCCACCTCTGGCCTCAAGAAAAGGGCTGTCCAATCTCCGGACAGGCTGTGCATAATTCATCATAAGGCTTGCCCTCCTATTATATTTGTAACTGCTTCAAGTGTTTAGCGGGTGCTGCTGCGTCAAGATCTGTAGAAAGAGGTGCCGTGCGGATTGTGTCAAAACGCGAAGGTGCCGCTTACAATATAGCGGGGCGTAAATAGTGCGGGTATGACCGCCCCGGTTGATTGTCATTCCTCTTTGCAGGAGGTGAAATGATTGGTCATAATAATCGAGGATTTCATTCCGCGCGGCCGGCGCAACCGGCCGGGCTACAGACTGGTCCCCCGCTATATCACGATTCATGATACTGCAAATCCCAACGCCGGTGCAGACGCAAAGGCCCACGCAAACTATCTGAAAGGCGGCGCTGCGGCTTCTATACCAGCCAGCTGGCATTTTACTGTTGACGATCGGCTGATCGTGCAGCATCTGCCGCTGGATGAAAACGGCTGGCATGCAGGAGATGGAGCAAACGGCCCCGGCAACAGACAGAGTATTGGCATTGAAATATGTGAGAATAAAAACGGGATCCGTATCGAAGCAGAAAAAAATGCCGCCTGGCTGACGGCAAAATTGCTCGGCGACTTTTCCCTGGAGCTGGAGCAGGTCAAGCAGCACCATCACTGGTCGGGCAAGAACTGCCCCCGCGTGCTCCGCGGACGGCCCGGAGGATGGGCTTCTTTTCTGGAGGCGGTGCGCCTGCAGCTGGAGCCTGCCACGGGAACCCCCCTTCTGGGAAAGCCTGAGGCGGTTCTCCAGCAGGCGCAGGAATGGGCCGGGCGCAGGCAGGCCCATGCGCGTTTCATTGAGATCGCTCCGGCTTACTGGCACTATGGTGCGATTACAGGTATCCGTCCGGAGGTGCTTTATGCCCAGAGCGCGAAAGAGACCGCCTTTGGACGCTACGGCGGCGCGGTGCAACCTGGTCAGAACAACTGGGCTGGAATCAAAGTGCGCAGCCCCCTGGGTGATAGCACCGCTGACTTCGAGAGCTTCATCACACCGGAGGAAGGGGTCAGGGCTCATT
>CAYXKD010000164.1:0-1926 GCA_964464625.1 uncultured Syntrophomonadaceae bacterium | reverse complement strand
TGGCTCTCAAGGCTCACGAGGGTTATTTTTTGTTTTCACTGTTAAAGTGAAGATTATTAGCCCTATCCAAAAAGATTTAAGCTTTCAGTGGGTGCTAAAATAGCCGTGTCCGGATTAATAAGGGTAGAGAAGCAATCCCAAAAGCGCCCCGGCACCCATGAGGTAAAGCGGGCTTAGCCGGGGAAAAATCATGTTCACTGCGAAGAGCCCGGCCGCTATGAGAGCTGTGGGCACATCAATAAGCGCCGCCCGGCCGAGTGTGATCACTGCCAGGGTGATCAGGGCAATCAAGGCCGGACGCAGGCCTTTGAGAAAACGTTCCGCGCGCGGATCAAGGATCAGCCTTTTTAGAAAAGCGCCGAGTACAAGCAGGGTTATCAGGGAGGGGGTGACCACGCCCAGCGTACCGGATAGCGCTCCGCCGGGGCCGGCCAAACGGTAGCCGATAAAGGTGGCCGCATTGATGGCCAGCGGCCCCGGTGTTACTTCGGCGATAGCCACGATGTCAAGAAACTCGGCCGCTGTAAGCCAACCCTGGCGGGCAATGATCTCCCGTTCCATTAAGGGGATCATGGCATAGCCGCCGCCGATGGTAAACATCCCGATTTTTAAAAATGTCATGTACAGGGAAAAAAGATAAGCCATGCTAGATTGCCTTCTCTTTAAAAATTATCAGGCCTGCCGCTCCACCGGCCAGCAGAACAGCGATGGGGTGAATTTTTAGCAGCAGTGCCGCCGCCAGAAGGGCACCCGCCAGGGCAGCGCTAAGCCGGTTATCCAGGGCGCTGCGCCCCAAATTGACGACAGCGGCAGAGATAAGGGCGACTACTGCCGGGCGGAGACCGTAAAATATAGCCCTCACATAGATGTTATCCTGGAACAGGGGCAGGAAAAAGGCAGCCAGGGCCAGGATGACCCCTACTGAAGGAACAATAACTCCCAGCGCAGCCAGCGCGCCGCCGGCAATGCCGCGCAGGTGCATGCCGATCTGGATGGCGCTGTTCAGGGCGATGGCGCCGGGGAGGCTCTGGGCAACAATGAGCATATCAAAGAAAAGGCTTTCCTCGACCCACTTCCGCCGGGCAACCACCTCCCGCTGAATGATGGGGAGCATGGCATAGCCGCCTCCGAAAATGAAGGCGCCGACTTTCAAAAATAGAAGAAATACTGTCAGCAGGGAAACCGTTTTTGGCTGAACCGCTTGCTGCTCCGGGTTCAATTGGCAACCTCGTTTCACTTTTGATCAGGTATAAAGCATCTCAGGGTGCGAATCGGCAAAAAGCCCGCTTCCTAATAATGGAGGTTAATGTTTGGCGCGGAACTGCTCTGTTTTCTTCAGCTGGTCAAATACGCGCATTACCGCCTGCAGGGAGACAATCAGGTTTTCCCGCTCCTCTTCCGTCAGGTGCTCGGCCAGACTGTTGAAGCGGAAGGAACGCCTCTCAAAAACGAGACCGGCAAGCTGCCGGCCGTAAGCGGTCAGATTGACCCGGACCACACGCCTGTCTTTTTCATCGCCCCGCCGTTTGACCAGATTGAGATGGACCAGCCGGTTCACCAGCCGCGTGGCTGCGCTTTCGGCCAGGCATATTTCTGCGCTCAGCTCACCCATGGTCAGGTTGTTGTTGAAGTAAAGGAGCAGCAGGGCGTTGATCTGTCCCGGTGTGATCTCCAGTCCGGTCATTTCTCTGTTCTCCTCGGCTCTGAGATAGTGCATCAGTTTGGGGAAAATAGCCTGGATGGAGGCGGTAAATTCATCCATATCCCAGCAATCACTGTTCATAACAACTTCTCCTTCCAGGGAGTAAGCGATACGGTTTCTTACTAGGTTAGGGTATTTTTGGGGTGAAGTCAAGGCACTGAAATAATCCTCAGAGCTGACGCATGAAATAGCTTTTTAGTCCCTGCCAACTGAAATTTACGGTT
>CAYXKD010000163.1:0-1930 GCA_964464625.1 uncultured Syntrophomonadaceae bacterium | reverse complement strand
GCAGGAGACTACCGGGCCGGGCGGTTTTGCCGCGGCGCTGCGCCATATTCCGGCATCACTGGAGCTCGCTGCAGAAATGGATCAGCTCTGTCCGGGAGCATTTCTGATCAACTTTACCAATCCCTCCGGCATTATCACTGAAGCCCTGCTGAAGCAGGGCGCTGTTAAATGCGCCGGTCTTTGTAATATTCCGCTGACCCTGGAGAGAATGCTGGCCGCCTTTCTGGATTCGAGCCCTGAGCGGCTCGAGCTGACCTTCACCGGGCTTAATCATCTCAGCTGGATTATCCGGGTTCTTCACAACGGCAGCGATTTGACCCACAGGGTCGTCTCCGCACCGGAGGCGGCCCTCTTTTTGGCACATGATTTTCCCGATATCGATCCCGGCGAGCTCCAGGTGCTGCTCCGTTCCCTGGGTGCTCTCCCTTCGCCCTATCTCCTTTACTACTATTTTCCGAAACAGACTTTTGAGGCTGTCAAAACGAAGGCCGGTGAGGGCAGGAACCGGGCCCGGGAAGTCCTTGCCCTGGAAAAAGATCTTTTCCAGCTCTACCGCGATTCTTCCCTTGACCATAAGCCGGCCCGGCTTTCCATGCGCGGCGGGGCTTTTTACTCTGAGGCGGCTGTTTCCCTGATAGCGGCTCTCGGCGGCGCTGTTTCCTCAAGGCAGGTTTTAAATGTGCGGAACGGATCTGCCATCCCCGATCTGCCCGCTGATGCCGTGGTGGAGATAAACTGTCTGATCAGCAGGGGGGAAATCAGGCCTCTTTCTCCGGGCCCGCTGCCGGGAGCGCTGCGCGGACTGGTTCAGCAGGTGAAAGCCTATGAACAGCTGACCATTGAAGCGGCGGTAAAAGGTGACAGGGAAGCCGCTTACCTGGCCCTGATCAATCACCCCCTGGTCAGGGGAGCGGATGTTGCCGGAGAGCTGCTTGAAGAAATACTGAAGGAAAATGCGCCTTACCTGCCGCAGTTTAGCCGATCTTGCTGAAGGATCACCGCAGCAGCTGTGAATATACAGTTATTTATCTCCTGTATCTGCAGTCTTGCGGACAAAGCGCAACCTGTTTAGAGCTCACTGATGGAGGGTGGCTGGCATGAGTCCGAAAAATAATAGATACTATGCCGGTGTGGACGGCGGGGCTACAAAAACCATGGCGCTCTGCGGCGACGGGGAGGGCAATATTATGGGCTGCGGTCCGGCCGGCCCATCGAACTACCAGATCGTCGGTCCGGCATCGGCCATGCATGAGGTAAAGGCGGCCCTTGACGCAGCACTGCAGCAGGCGGCTCTTGAGCGGGGCGACCTCGCTTTTACGGTTTTTGCCTTGAGCGGCGCCGACCTGCCCACAGATTTTAAAATCCTGCAGGAGCAGCTGTCCGAAAGTTTTCCCGGAATCAGATTTAAACTTGTCAACGACAGCTGGGCCGCTTTTCGGGCGGGGACTGACGCCCCCTTCGGTGCAGTCTCCATCTGCGGTACGGGTACCAATGCCGCCGCCCGGAACGAGGAGGGCGCACAGGCTGCTTTGCGCAGCCTCGGCTATGATTGCGGCAACTGGGGCGGCGCCGCCGACCTGGCCCGTGAAGCGCTGCACCATGCTTTTCGCTCTGAAGAGGGGACAGGCCCGAAGAGCCGCCTTGAGGAAAGAGTGCTGCAGGCTTTTTCGGCTGAATTTGCGAATTACGATGAACTGGCTGAGGCGCTGCGCGATGATTTTTCTCTGAAAGTCCGCAGCTACTACCTTTTACCCCTCCAGGTTTTTGAGCTTGCTTCTGAAGGAGATGCTGTTGCCCAGGAGATCCTGATCCGGATGGGAAGGGCAACGGGAGGTGATTGTGCCGCGGTGATCAAGACGGTGGGCATGGAGCAGGAGCGCTGTGACGTTGTTCTTGCCGGGGGAATGTATGCCGCCGCCCGGCAGCACAA
>CAYXKD010000162.1:0-2012 GCA_964464625.1 uncultured Syntrophomonadaceae bacterium | reverse complement strand
AGTCCTGCTCCGTGCCCTCTTCCACGGGGACCACGTCGATATGGGCCATGAGCAACACCGGTTTTATCCCTTCATCGCGTCCTTTCCAGCGGTAGAGCAGGCTGTAGTCGTTTACAATTTCCCTTTCCAGCACGGCATGGGCCGAGGGAAAGGCCTCCTCCAGGTAGCGGATAAACTGCTCAAAGGGGGCCCGGTCCGCTTTGTCCGGGTCGGAAGCGGTAATCGTGGCGATCCGCACCGCCCCGGACAGTTTTTCCGCAGCCCTCTGGACATCGATCTCAACACCCTGCTCCGGCTCCACCTCATAGCGCCGGGAGCGAAAAGCGACGGCGCGGGCCAAAAGCACCGCCGCCAGAACAATAATTGCCGCCGCGATCAAGTAAACCCAATATGGCATAGTGCACCTCCAGGATAAAATTTGCATTATTCTCCATTATATTATACCTTAAAAAACTTCCCTGATGAGACCTTCTATTTTTGCTTCAGGAATCCTTAGAAACCTCATGGATATTTTGACCTGAAGAGCTGGATGTTGTATATTGTTTTCAGATGTTTCCGTAACTGATTCACCGCCGTACCGCTCTTTGATTCCCCAGTAGAAGATCTTTATCCTGCCAGTGGGGCGCAGTCATGATTGCCCGGGGAATATAGTTCCTTAACCTATAATCTATGAGGTACCGGATAGGAGGCAGGCTGATCATGATCTGGACACTGAAAAAAGCATGGTATCGTATTTTTCAATTTTGTTTTTATGAATTTTCAAAACTGATGAACTGGCGGGAACCGGAGCTGCTCATGGGCGCGGGCAGCATCAGAAAGCTGCCCAAGATGATCAAGGGATACGGCCTTAAAAATGTACTGGTGATAACAGACAGAGGACTCACGGAGCTGCAGCTGCCCCGGGTACTGCTGAACGGTCTTGAAGAAGAGGGAATCAGCTATACCGTTTTCGATGATGTGGAAGAAAACCCCACCATTGATACCATTGAGGAGGCCAGAAAGCTCTACCTGGAGAAGGGCTTCCAGGGGCTTGTTGCTTTTGGCGGCGGCTCGCCCATGGATGCGGCCAAAGCGGTGGGCGCCCGCATTGCAAGGCCGCGAAAATCCATTGAACAGATGGGCGGTTTCCTCAAGGTCCGGCGCAAGTTGCCGCCCCTCTTTGCAGTGCCCACCACCGCGGGGACAGGATCGGAGACCACCATTGCCGCCGTGGTCACCGACAGCAAGACAAAGCATAAGTATGCCATTAGCGATCTGAACCTTATACCGCTCTGTGCCGTTCTTGACCCTGAACTGACAGCGGGCCTGCCGCCTGTACTCACCGCCGCCACAGCCATGGATGCCATGACCCATGCAGTGGAATCCTATATTACCATCCCCTGGGGAGGCGATAAAAGGTGCCCCGGGATGGCCGAGGATGCTGTCAGGCTCATCGTGGCCAACGCCGAAAAGGTATACCGCGATGGCAGTGATCTCCAGGTCCGCCTGAATATGCTTCTTGCTTCGTACTATGCCAGCTACGCTTTTACCCGGAGAGGTCTGACATACGGCCACTGCATCGCGCACACCCTGGGCGGCCTTTACCGCGTGCCCCACGGGCTGGCCAATGCCGTGATCCTTCCCCATCTCCTTGAGCACACCGGCAGCATCATTCACCGGCAGCTGGCGCGTCTTGCAGAGGCTGCCGGACTGGATGTTGAGGGTAAGAGCCAGGCGGAGAGGGCGGAGGCCTTTATTGAAGAGATCAAGCGGCTCAACCGCGCCATGGGCATCCCGGAAAAACTGGATATGATCAAGACAGAAGATATCCCCCGGATGGTCGCCTGGGCCCTTAAAGAGGGAAACCCCTGGTATCCCGTCCCCAAAATATTTGACGAGAAGGCTGTGACCGCCCTGATCAGCCGGATCATGACTTAGTAAACTTGGTGCCAGGCACCAAGTTTACTTAATATATATTATGAATGTGCGGGAGGACATTACCTTGCCCGATATTATCGATCAGGCGGCGCAGA
>CAYXKD010000161.1:0-2091 GCA_964464625.1 uncultured Syntrophomonadaceae bacterium | reverse complement strand
ATCGATTCAGTCAGTTGCATATAAAGCTGTACAGCTTCGTATGCTGCCGCGATTATAAAAAGGATTACTCTGACTAATTCTTGGTCGCTTATCTTAGTGTGCGCATTTCATCCATGTGAACGATCCGATTGTCGTGCTGCGACCTGTCAGCAGCGAAAGCTAGAAGATGGCTTTCCAGGGAGGCTCTGGCGGAAGTGAGCACCCCTGCCCCGCCCGGAGCGGGAGAAGCACCGTCAAGAGAGCCCAGCAGCGATTCCATCAAGCCGTCATCGCCGCCGGCATGACCCCGGGGATTCAGGTCAAAGTCCAGCAGCACATTTTTCCTCACCTGGTGGTGATCATAAACAGTGATCTCCTGGTGTTCGTAAGTCAGTTTGCCAAAAAGTGTGCCTTCGGTACCTTCAATACGGATCCAACGACCTTCGGAGGAGGCAAAGCCGTGCAGAGTCAATGTAGCGGTAACCCCACCCGCGAATTCGATATTGACCACCTGGTGATCATTAACATCGTTATCGCAATAAAAAACGCAGCGCCCATAAGGACCCTCCTGCAAAGCCCGGAGCCTGGCCTCCCTGCTGGAGGGCTCGCCTGTAATGGTGGAAACAGGCCACTGGTCCCAGTTGGTCAATATTCTTAGAGAAGGGATCAATTTGCCCAGCCCTTTAATCAGGCCCGGCTGATGCAGGGCGGCACCGGTAACAAGCCTGTTATGAAGATAGCGCGAGCGCATGCCCACCTGCAGCAGCGGCTCCGCCCGCATGTAGAGCCGCGGAGCGGCCCACTGACAGCTGTCCAGATGCGCGCAACCGTCAAGACAGCGCGGCGCCGCTCCGGCAGGTGCATTTTCCTGCCGGTAAAAGTAGAGTCCGCCAAAAGAGCTGACCTTGACTGCGGGAGCGCCGATCAACCAGTAGAGCAAGTCGAGATCGTGACAGGTTTTCGCCAGGATGATCGGACTGGATTCATCGGCCCGGCGCCAGTTACCCCGCACGTAAGAATGGGCAAAATGCCAGTAGCTGACATTTTCACTGTGGTTGATATTTACGATTCTGCCAACAAGCCCTTGTTCCACTGCCGCCTTAACCGTGCTAAAAAATTTAGTATAGCGTAGTACATGGGCAATGCGCAGCTGCCGGTCTGCTTCCTCGGAAGCGGTGACAAGACAGCGGCAGTCAGCCTCTGTGACTGCCATCGGTTTCTCCAACAGAACATGGTAACCGAGCTCCAGTGCACCCAGTGCAGGTGCAGTATGACTGCGGTCCTGAGTCGTCACAAAGCAGATATCAGCTATACGGCCTTCAGCAAAAAGCTCCTCCCAGCCCGGATAACAGCACGCGGAGGTAAGACCATGTGCGACAGCAAAGGATTTTCGTCGAGCATCAAGAGGCTCCGCCACGGCAACAAATTTCAACCTATCTTTGTGTTCCAGAGCCCAGGCACCGTAAGCATCCTTGCCTCTGTTTCCAGCCCCGATAAGGACAGCGGTAATCATAAGCAGTGCAGCACCTCCCCATTACTCGAGTTTCCGTTCTCTAAAGCTCACCCCGTGCCAACAAGCAACAACCCAGGCCCATCTTACCACCAATTAAAGTGTTCAGAGGAGCCCGCCAACCACTATGGTGGATCGCCCCGTTGCCGCCTCTAACAAAATTATAATTTCGCCAGAGTTCGATGCCATTCCTTTTAAAGTTACGTATAACGTATTATCCCTGCAGCCTTTCTGGCTAGTCCTGAGCTCCCCTCCTAAAGGTGGTGATGCCAAAAAGAATGAAAACCCTTCCCGCGTTTCACAATATACTTGCGGTACTGGTGAAATGAGATCGATTTACTATGGTGATGTGAACCCGAGATGCGCCCTTTATCTACCCATAATTAAAGGACTGATAATATCTATTACCAGTCCTCATTTTTCTGGTGGACGTGAGGGGACTTGAACCCCTGACCTCCTGGATGCGAACCAGGCACTCTCCCAACTGAGCTACACGCCCCTGCCAAAAGTATTATAGCAAACCACCGAAATGAAGGCAACTCACTCTTCCCACTGTGTCAATACCTAGCGGGTAAAATTCCTCATTCCAGAAAAACAATTTT
>CAYXKD010000160.1:0-2135 GCA_964464625.1 uncultured Syntrophomonadaceae bacterium | reverse complement strand
CCGCCCCTTTCTTTACGCGATTACGGCGCCGGAGGGCAGCCTGCTCTTTGTGGGCTTGTGCGAGAATCCTGCCGAATGAACAACCGGTCTTACCTGAATTCTACGGCTGGAAGACACTCTATGTAACCTAGGATCCGGCGATTACCTCTACGAATTGTAGAAAATGTGACAAATTGACAGGAGAAGCCCCCCATGTCACCTTGAAAACTAGCTTTTCAAGACCTGACCCCATCCAGGGAATAATTTCTTAAAAAATGTTTTCAACAAGGAAACTGCTGTCCATTGTTGAAAGAGGGGATGTAATGTAAAAGCGAGGTGAACCCATGCTCAAGGAATTCAAGGAATTTGCCATGAAAGGCAATGTCATGGATCTTGCCATTGCCGTGATCATTGGCGGGGCTTTCGGTAAAATCGTTACCTCCCTGGTCGAAGATATCCTCATGCCGGTGCTGGGGATTCTTTTGGGCAGGATCAATTTTGCCGATCTTAAATATGTGATCACCCCGGCCGGCGCTGATGTGGCCGAAGCAGCCTTCAGGTACGGCGCCTTTATTCAGTCGGTCATCGATTTTCTGATCATCAGTTTCTCTATCTTCCTCTTTATCAAGCTGCTTACATCGTTTAAGAAAAAGAAACCTGCAGAGGAGGAAGAACCCCCTGCTCCCGGGGGACCGGGCAAAGAGGAGCTGCTGCTTGCTGAAATCCGGGACTTGCTCAAAAACAGGTAAGGCGCCCCATGATTATCAGGGTGCTGCCGCCTGATGCAGCGGAGGCAGCTGGAGATGAAAACCGGTCCCCCAGGCTGTGTTCCGGAAGGAATTAATTTACCCGTTAAGGAAGAAGTGCCTATTAGCAAGAGCATTATATGTTACACTCATGAAAAGTGAGAAAACAGCAATTATGCTGTGTCCTGATTATTGTTTTAGCCACCATCTTTGCAAGGAGTGGATCACCGATGGAACTCAGTGAAAATGCCAGAATTACTTACGAGAAAAGATACTTAAAAAAGGATTCCCAGGGTAATCTTCTGGAGAAACCGGAGGATCTGCTAAGAAGGGTAGCCTTGAATATGGCTGCGGTGGAGCGTAAATACGGCAAAGATGAAGCTGAGATAAAAAAGATCGAAGAAGATTTTTTCCAGGCCATGACCGGCGCTTACTTTTTGCCCAATTCCCCCACGCTCATGAATGCCGGCCGCGATCTGCAGCAGCTCAGCGCCTGTTTTGTTCTGCCTGTAGAGGACAGCATGGAGGGGATCTTCACCTCGCTCAAGCATATGGCCCTGGTACAGAAGACGGGGGGCGGCACCGGTTTTGCCTTTGACCGGCTGCGTCCCGCAGGCGATCGGGTCCAGACTACCAGTGGGGTAGCCAGCGGCCCCATCTCCTTTTTGAAGATCTTTGATGCAGCCACCGAGGCTGTACGGCAGGGTGGCGTCCGTCGCGGGGCCAACATGGGTTCGCTGCGCTTTGACCATCCCGACATCCTGGAATTTATCTGCTGCAAGGAAAAAGAGGGTGAGATCAGCAACTTCAATCTCTCTGTCACCGTCTCTGATGATTTCATGCGCAAAGCAACGGGGGAGGATCCCGATCCCTATTACCCCCTGCTCAACCCCCGCACCGGTGAACCCTATGCCGATCCCGAAACGGGAAAGGCCGTGCAGCTGCACGCTGGCGAGGTCTTTGACCTCATCGTGGAAAAGGCCTGGGCCAAGGGCGATCCCGGCATTATCTTTATCGAGCAGATGAACCGTTTCAACCCCACCCCTCATATCGGAAAATATGAAACCACCAACCCTTGCGTGCCCGGAGACACCTTTGTCCTTACCGCGGAAGGGCCGAGGATGGTCACCCATCTGGTGGGCAAGGGCGCTACCCTGATCATCAATGGCAAGCCTTATCAGACCACCGGGGAAGGCTTTTTTCAGACAGGGGTCAAACCGCTTCTGTCAATTAAGACCAGGGAGGGTTATTCTGTACGCGTTACCGGCGATCACCCCCTGCTCAGGGTGAAGAAAAAAACGAGATACACCATGGAAAAGGAGTGGACCAGCGCCTCTGAACTCAAAGCGGGAGACGAGATCATGCTTCACGACCACCGGGGTTTTCCTGGATGGAAAGGACTTTACGGCG
>CAYXKD010000159.1:0-2185 GCA_964464625.1 uncultured Syntrophomonadaceae bacterium | reverse complement strand
CGCTGCGGTGGCTCACAGAGTGAATGTAGCGGGCCATGACCTCTTTCCCCGTCCCTGTCTCACCCTGGATCAATACTGTGATATTTTTATTCGCGATTTTCCGGGAAGCAGCAATAAGGCTGAGCATTTTTTTATTTTTACCCGCAACAAAGCCGAGCTCCTTGTGGGAGAGCGAAAGTCTCTCCAGCTCGGCGCGCACATCCAGGGCTCTTTCCAGCAGCTTCTCCATCTCATCAATATCGCCAAAGGGCTTCTCCACATAATCGAAGGCGCCCGATTGTATCGCCTCCACCGCAGACTTTACCGTGGAGTAACCGGTAATAATGATCACTTCACAGGCAGGCTGCACTTTCTTGATCTCACGGAGAATCTCTATACCGTTGAGATCAGGAAGCTTGAGATCAACAAGAGCCACATTGAAGCGGTGATCCTTGAGCCGTTCCAGCGCCTGGCGCCCGCTATTTGCTGTAGCCACACGGTATCCCTTTTTTTGCAACAGATAAGAAAAAAAATTGCAGACCTCCTGCTCATCATCCACAACGAGGAACCACGGTTCTGCTGTCACCTAGGGGCCTCCTTCTTTCTGCGGCGGCTCTCCGGCGTCATCCGCTAAATCATTATCGCTACAGTAGGCTTTCTCCAGAGGCAATATGAGGCTGAAAGTGCTTCCCCGGCCCACAACACTTTCCACATCAATAACACCCCCGTGCGACTGGGCAATCCCCAGGCTCACCGAGAGGCCCAGCCCGGTGCCCCTGCCCACACGCTTTGTTGTAAAGAAAGGATTGAATACATGAGGCAGGTCAACATCATCGATCCCATTCCCGTTATCCTGAACATTCACCGCCACGATTTTATCGGAAAAGCAAGTATCTATAATTATTATTCCTTTTTCCCCATTTTCCCCGTGCATCGTCCTGTTCTCGATGGCATCCTTGGCATTAAGCAGCAGGTTGATAACAATCTGCTCCAGCCCATGTTCATTTCCCAGCAGCACGGGCAGCTCCGGCGAAAGATTCTTCACCAGTTCAACATTACTCTTTTCAATCTGATATGAAAGCAGGGAGAGGGCGCTCTCCACAACTTCATTCATATTGATCTCTTCAAATGTGTACTCTTCCTGACGGGAAAAAGTGAGCAGGTTCTGGATAATCCGCTGGCAGCGGGTGCCGCTATTCTTGATGTCCCTGATGAGCTGGAAATGCGGACTGGAGGGATCTGTCTCTCTGAGCAGCAATTGGGAATTGCCCACTATGGCCGTAAGGGGGCTGTTCAGCTCGTGGGCCACCCCGGCGGACATCTCCCCCATGGAGACAAATTTGATGGAATCGACAAAGCGGGTCACATCCTTGGCATAATAAGTCACGCCATAGGGCTCATTGTCCGCAGTGTAAGCCGGGTATGCAAAGATATCGAGCACCCTGTTAAAGCGGGTTCGCGATTGCAGATAAGCCGTTCTCTGAGTGCGGATGACCTGATCGGCCAGGCAGGGGTTGCACTTTGATTCACGGCCGTAAAAAAGATGATGACATTTTTGTCCCAGAATATCCTCCTCAGGCATGGTGAAAAAATCCATTACCGCCTGGTTCACCCTCTGGATCCGGTAATCACAGTTTATAAAAACAAGAAGATCCTTCACCGCAGAAAAGGTAATCTCCCACTCCTGCTTATGCTGCCAGACCTCGTTGTACAGGCGGGCGTTTTCCAGTCCCACCGCAAGCTGGTCGGCGACCTGCTCCAGAAAAAGCAGGTCGCTGTCATCAAAGCCCTTATCACAGATCACCTCAAGCACCCCGATAACCTTCTCCTTGACCAGAAGCGGTATAAGGACCGTGGGGGGAAGATCGCTGTTTTTTGCGCCGCTCCTGTCGTTGCTCCGGGGATCGATGAGGATGGTTTTTTTCTCGCTGAGAACCTGCCAGAAAGCCTCCGTCACCTTTTCCCCTTTTGCCTCCCCCTCATCCTGCGCATCCTCATCCAGGGCGACCTCATCACTTTGGTGATTGCTCACAAAAACAGTGCGGCTCACCATTGTCCCCTTATCTATGACGTAGAGGCTGAGCGTGTCAAAAGAGACCACCGCCTGCAGTTTGGGAATTACATTTTCAATGATCTCCTGAAAAGACATCTCAATGCCGATCCCCTTGGCCAGCTGGTTGATAATCTCCAGCTGGATATTGCGCCG
>CAYXKD010000158.1:0-2187 GCA_964464625.1 uncultured Syntrophomonadaceae bacterium | reverse complement strand
AGAAAATTAAAAAATAAGGAAATTGGGGGAAACCATGAGAAAGACATTAAGTTTGATCATTATTGCCATTGTTGTGTCCATGATGCTGGTTGTGGGCGGGTGCACTCCGACTGAGAACGGGGGCGGGGGCGATACTCTCGTTATCGGGCTCCAGGCGCCGCTTACAGGAGATTATGCCGCTGAAGGCCAGTGGGCCCGTCAGAGTGTGGAAGTGGCCAAAGATTTAATTAATGAAAAAGGCGGCGTATTGGGAAAGCAAATTGAGATCGTCGTGGAAGACGATGCCTCCAGCACGAGTGACAGCGTTCTGGCTGCGCAAAAACTGATCTCAAAAGGTGTAAAACAGGTCATCTCCACCTACGGTTCATCTGTCACTGCGCCTGCCGCCGATCTTTACGATGCGAACAATGTCGTATCCGTTGCCTATGGCGCAACGGCTGTCCGCCTGACGATGGAGGAGAAACGCCCCTATTTCTTCCGCACCAACGGACGTGACGACACCCAATCCGAGTACTTTGCAGATTTTGCAGTCAACACCCTTGGGGCGAAGACAATCGCCATCATGCACGATAACCAGGACTACGGCAAGGGCGTAGCCGATGACGCAATGAAGTTCATCAAGCCCTACGTCGATTCCGGAGAGGTGGAAATTGTCTACTTCGATGCCATCACTCCGCATGAAAGTGACTACTCCGCGGTTGTCAGCCAGATCAAGAACTTAAATCCCGACGTCTGGTTTTTCACCGGCTACTATTCGGAAGCCGCCTTGCTGCTCATGCAGGCCCGCGAGGCCGGTGTGGAAAATATCTTCGTCGGCAACAACACTGTTCCGACTCCTGAATTCGAGAATATCGCCGGAGCAGCGGTGATCGCCGGGTCGATCCACTTGAATGAGCCCATGCCGCAGTTCCTGGACTACCCCGAATCGAAGGAATTCCTGGATGCTTACCAGGCCAGATACGGCGAACTGCCGGGCTCCATCTGGTCTGTCTATGCGGCTGATGCACTCAATGCCCTCGTAGCAGCCATTGAGAAAGCCGGCACTGATGATCCCGACGAGGTGGCTGCAGCGATGCGCACCATGACTGATGCCAAGGGCATCACCGGTCCGCTGCTCTTCACCGAGATCGGCGACAGAAAAGATATTCCTTACTACGCCTACATCTACAATGATGCCGGCGAATTGGAGCTCTACCAGCCGTGATCTAGATCTCCCGCCTGAGGCGGTAAGCCTTCGAAGGCGGCATACAACCTGCAGGGAGCGCCCTGGCTTTAACTTTTTTCCAGCACATTGGGGCCAAGAAGGGGCTCCCTGTGGGTTTGAATGTAAAAAAGCAAATGAATATCCCTCAATCTGGATTGGAGGACGGCGCCTTTACATTGAGCATTTAAGGGATGCCGGCCGGCCTGGAAGAGGAGGAGCAACCACCATGCAAGTTTTCATGGAGCAGATTATTAATGGCTTGACCATCGGTTCTTTCTATGCTCTTGTTGCCATGGGCTACACGATGGTGTACGGGGTGATGAAGCTAATCAATTTTGCTCACGGGGACCTGTTCACCCTGGGCAGCTATATTGGATATAGCATTCTCGTTATCGGGGCCGGTTGGGTGACGAGCGCTTTCGGGGTATGGGGCGGGATCGTTGTGGCTGTTTTGGGGGCAGCGGCGGGGATCGGCTTTGCCGGGCTGTTGTTGGAGCGCGTTGCCTACAAGCCCGTTTACAAAGCGGGCCGCCTGCCTCTGGTCGTTTCTGCCCTTGGGGCCTCCATTTTTATCTCGAACGGAATCATGGCTGCCTGGGGCCCGCGGTTTCAGGCTTATCCGCAGGCGAGTATCCCGACGGGCCATGTGATGTTGTTCGGCGATATTCGCATCACCGTGCTGAAGCTCGTAACCATCCTTGTTTCCTTTGCACTGATGGCGGTGATCTATTACATCATCGAAAGGACCTTGTTCGGCGCGGCGGTGCGCGCTTCAGCGCTGGATAGGGACACTGCAACGCTGATGGGGGTAGATTTCAGAAAGATTATCCGCTTTGTCTTCTTTGTCGGCCCGGCTATGGGGGCGCTGGCAGGGGTATTTATCGGGTTGAATTACACCCGGATTATTTTTACCATGGGCTGGGGTTACGGCTTGAAAGCTTTTACGGCCAGCATCCTGGGAGGCATTGGGAATATCCCGGGAG
>CAYXKD010000157.1:0-2347 GCA_964464625.1 uncultured Syntrophomonadaceae bacterium | reverse complement strand
GTTAACAAAAATTAAGGGATAAGAACAGTAACAAGATAGAGGTAAGTATAAAGCATGTCCTATGGGAGCAAAGAGCCACTCAAAATATTTTTGATTCTGATTTCTGGCTTCTTGCATCTTGAAAGGAAGGAGGGAAGAGAATGAGCCGTTATGTTCCACTGGAAAAGGTGAGGAATATCGGAATTGCAGCCCATATTGATGCCGGGAAAACAACGACTACGGAAAGGATACTGTTTTACAGCGGCAGGCTGCACAAGCTCGGCGAGGTTCATGAGGGTACTGCCACAATGGATTGGATGGCGCAGGAGCAAGAGCGCGGTATCACCATTACATCGGCGGCAACGACATGTATGTGGTATGATGCACGGATAAATATTATAGACACGCCCGGGCACGTGGACTTTACCGTGGAGGTGGAGCGATCCATGCGCGTTCTAGACGGCGTTGTAGCAATATTTTGCGCCAAGGGTGGCGTGGAGCCCCAGTCCGAGACGGTCTGGCGCCAGGCGGATCGCTATCATGTGCCCAGGGTTGCTTATATCAACAAGATGGATATCGTGGGAGCGGACTTTTACAATGTTCTCCGGCAGCTAAAGGAAAATCTCCAGGCGCGGGTGCTTCCATTGCAGCTGCCCATCGGCGCAGAAAGTAAGTTTACCGGCGTTATTGACCTGATACGACAGCGAGCGATTATTTATGAAGATGATCTGGGAATCCACAGCCGTGAAGCGGAAATTCCTGAGGCAATGCGTGAACAAGCAGCCGATTTTAGGGAGCGGATCCTGGAAACTGCAGCAGAGTATGATGATGATCTTATGGAAAAATATTTTAATGGCCAGGAGATTAATGCTGAGGAATGTTATCATGCTTTGCGCAAGGCGACTATTCATCATGCCCTGGTTCCGGTATTTTGCGGCTCTTCCTATCGTAACAAGGGCGTTCAGCCGCTGCTGGATGCAGTAGTCACACTTCTTCCCTCGCCCATAGATGTAGGTGCGGTAAAAGGTTTTGATTTTAAAACCGGACGGGAAGATTTTCGCCTTCCTTCCGAAGATGCTCCATTTTCGGCGTTGGTCTTTAAAATCATGGTTGATCCTTTTCTGGGCAAGCTTGCTTTCGCCCGTGTCTATTCAGGGCGTCTGAAACAGGGTTCGGTGGTTTTTAATGCCGCTCGCGAAAAACGACAGCGCATCAGCCGTCTGCTGAGAATGCATGCAAATTACCGGGAAGAGGTGGAGGAGGCACTGGCGGGTGACATTATTGCTTTTGCCGGGCCCAAGGAGATTGGCACCGGTGACACTCTTTGTCACCTTGAGCAACCGATTATACTGGAGGCGATCCAGTTTCCAGAACCTGTTATCTCTGTGGCTATTGAGCCCAAAACAAAGGCTGATCAGGATAAAATGAGCCTGTCACTGCAGCATCTGGCTGAAGAAGACCCTACATTTCACATGCATACTGATGATGATACGGGGCAGACGATTATTTCAGGCATGGGAGAGTTGCATCTGGAAGTAATTGTGGACCGGCTGCTGCGGGAGTTTAGGGTGCAGGCCAATGTGGGGAAACCGCAGGTGGCCTACAGGGAGACGATCAATGGCTATGCCCGGGTGGAAGGACGTTTTATCCGTCAGACCGGCGGTAGGGGACAGTACGGTCATGTGGTAATTGAGGTTGCACCGGCGGAACCGGGACAGGGTTTTATTTTTACAAACAAAGTTGTTGGTGGTGCCATACCTAAAGAATATATTTCCTCCGTAGAGAGCGGCCTTCGTGAAGCCATGCATAATGGTGTCCTGGCCGGTTATCCCGTGACGGATGTGGATGTAAAGCTTGTGGATGGTTCTTACCATCCTGTGGACTCATCGGAACTTGCTTTTAAAATTGCCGCATCGCAGGCGCTGAAAAAAGCTTTTGCCAGGGCAGAGCCGGTATTGCTGGAGCCGATCATGAAAGTGGAGGTTTCTGCTCCTGAGGATTATCTTGGCGATGTACTTGGCGATTTCACCGGCCGGCGAGGCCGGATTATGGGCACGGATCATAAGGGGCCGATACATGTTGTCAGGGGAATTGTACCGCTTTCAGATATGTTCGGCTATACCACTGCTCTGCGTTCCCTCACCCAGGGGCGCGGTGTTTTCAGTATGGAATTCAATCGTTATGATGAACTGCCGCAAAATATTGCTCAAAAAATAATAACACAAAGTGTAGCCTATTAAATTTTGGAGGTGTTTTAGATTGGCGAAGAAAAAGTATGAGCGGACCAAGCCTCATGTGAACATTGGGACCATTGGTCATGTTGACCATGGCAAGACCACTTTGACGGCGGCGATTACGTCCTGTTTAT
>CAYXKD010000156.1:0-2356 GCA_964464625.1 uncultured Syntrophomonadaceae bacterium | reverse complement strand
TGGTCACTTCGTAAATAATCTCCAGGGGAGGCACATTTACCGTGTATGTTTTTTCCAGAATGATTACCTCGTAATCACCGGGATTGCCCGCTTCGCCGCTGTCATCGTATTCAAAATTTGCTGTAAACCCACAACTCACGGTATTGGATGTTCCATCAAAGACTGAATCTTCACCGTCAAAAGTTACCTGTGCAACGACCATACCCGTGTCGCCGTCCCTTGTTATGTTGACGTGTCCCACGAGCGTGCCATCACCAGTTTTTAATTCTATATTAGAACCCGAAGCCAGGCTGAAGGCTTCGCTCAAGTTCAAAATGGCATAATCGCCTTTCTTGACGGGATCAGCCGGGGTGGGATCGTCGCCTTCAACAGGCACCCCAAATGAGATCTCTATTGTGATCGGCTCTGTGCTTGTCAATGTGCCGCCCGGGGCAATAGCCGTTCCCCCCTGGCTGACCGCTGCCACAAGGTCGGTGAGTACAAGGGTTTTGTCCCCCGTTCCACCGGCATGTACTATGCCCAGGGGAAAAAGATTTACCAACATCATCAACACCAGTGCCAGACTCAAAAAGAAACGCCTATTCTTTTTTTTCATTATCTACACCCTCACTTCCTAATACCTGATATCGTACTCCACGTGGTTGAAAATTTAAACTTTAAAGCATTTGTCTTTTTTTATAAATCGCTTCAACTTTGCATTTTATCATAAACAGATCTGAATATGCAAAATTGGGGTCAGGTCTTGAAAAGCTAGTTTTTACTTCAGACTCGTGAGGGGCGTGGTAATTCCACAGCACTGATAGCACCTCTGCTGGAATACAGAAAGCGGAAGAACTGTTTATAAAGTGAGATTCTTCGCTGCGCTCAGAATGGCACCCGGCCGGGCCTTTGCAGGGCTCCAGCGCGGCCGCAGCCTTCCCGTGCCCCTTTGCTCAGCACTCGCTGTAGCCGCAGGCTTCGCATTTGGCACAGCCCTCCACCATGATCAGGGCCCCGCTGCCGCAATCGGGGCAAATCTCCCTGGAATTGTAATGGCCGCTGTTTTCTCCGGAATCGACCTTGACAAGTCCGGCCAGAGCCCTGCCGATGGCGTCGGGGACGCTCATAATCCTGTTGGGGCCGAAACCCACGGAGCGGTAGCCGCCAATCCCTTCAAGTTGGGCGATGATCTCTTCCACACCGACGCCGCAGCGCAGGGCCAGCGAGATAAGGCGGGCAATGCCCTCGGTGAAGGCGACGACATCGCTGCCGGCCTTGCCGATCTGGGCAAAAAGCTCAAAGGGCTTGCCCCCGGCGGTATTGACCGTTACAAAAAGATTGCCCAGGGGAGTCTTGATGCAGGTTGTCCGGCCCGTCAGGGTTGCGGGACGGCTGCTCGGTCTAAGGCTCTCCTCCTCACCCACACCCACGTTCAAAACTTGTTTTTCCCGGGATCCGTCCCGGTACACGGTGATCCCTTTGCAGCCCGCCTCCCAGGCCATAATATAAGCATCTTTAACGTCTTCCATGGTGGCTTCTCTCTTCAGGTTTATGGTTTTGCTAACGGCATTGTCCGTATGTTTTTGGAAGAGAGCCTGGTGGCGAATATGCCAGTGGGGTTCAATCTCCATGGCTGTTTTGAAAAGCTTTTTCACAGGAGCCGGCACCGCCGTTTCTTCCGCAGGAATATTCCCAGAGCGGGCGATATTCTGGATGAGCTCTTCAGAATAGAACCCCTCGCGCCGGGCTATCTCCAGGAAAAGGGGGTTCACTTCAGGCAGATCCACGCCCCCCAGGATGTTTTTCCGTAAAAAGGCGAGGCTGAAATAGGGTTCGATCCCGCTGCTGGCGCCGGCCAGAATGGAGATGGTCCCGGTAGGGGCGATGGTGGTGCGGGTGGCATTGCGGACCCTCTCTTCCGGTCTGCCGCTATCGTAGATACTGCCGTCGAAGTTGGGGAAAACGCCCCGCTCCGAAGCCAGCTCCATAGAGCAGCTCCTGGCCTCATCATTGATGAAGCGCATCACTTTCTCTGCTGTCTCCAGGGCTGCCTCGCTATCGTAGGGGATGCCCAGGCGGACCAGCATATCGTGCCAGCCCATCACCCCCAGTCCGATCTTCCTGTTGCCCTTGTGCATCCTGTCGATCTCTTCAATGACATAGTGACTGCTGTCGATGGTGTTATCGAGAAAGCGGAGGGCGATCCGTGTTACGCGGCGCAGTTCCTCCCAGTCCACCTCTCCCGAAGCGGTGACGAATTTGCCCAGGTTAAGTGAGGCGAGACAGCAGGCCTCGTAGGGCAGCAGCGGCTGCTCGCCGCAATTATGGACCACAAATCCGTTTGCATCGAAGGCGTTGACCCCGGGGACCTGGACGT
>CAYXKD010000155.1:0-2376 GCA_964464625.1 uncultured Syntrophomonadaceae bacterium | reverse complement strand
AAAGCCTTGGCTCTCAAGGCTCACGAGGGTTATTTTTTGTTTTCACTGTTAAAGTCAAGAAATACAAGCCTTTATTGACGGTTAAATGAGCTTAAATGAGCTTCACTTCCTATGAAGGATAGAAAAGGTGTATCAGTGGGGCGCAGCTATTGTCTTAAATATATCACCCTTTGGCTTGCGGCTAAATTAACTATATAAGGCAGACCCGGACTTAATATAATTCTTACCGGCCGGATTATGGTTGGCCCAGTTTGTAGAGGTTGAATTGTTCCAGGATGGCGGGGTTGGCTTTTAGAAATCTATAAAGAAGCCTGATTTTGTGAAAGGCATTAATACTGAGGTGGTGCTCGATCATCTCAGTATCACGAAGTAAATAGGGCTCTTTGACACCAATAAGTCTTAAAAAATTTTCAATTAGGATATGCCGCCTTAGAAGAAAATTGCCCAGTTTTTTTCCTTTTGCGGTGAGCCGGATGAGACCGTACTTTTCGTAATTCAGCAGACCCAGTTTTGTCAACTTCTGAACAGTCCTGGTCACCGAAGAAGCCTGCACATTCAGACTTTCTGCCAGACGGCTGGTGCGGGCATGGCCCTCTTGCAGGTAAATGCGGTAGATCATCTCCAGGTAGTCCTCCATGCTTGGAGTCATCTGTTTTTTACCCTGCATCATCTGGTAACCCCGAAAAGTATAAAATTTTCGCTTTTCATTCATATTTTTTTGCTCCCCTTACAACATTCTTTTTTACACAGCAACAGCTGTCTGTAGCATCATAACTATGGCGGCATATATTAGGTTTTAGATAACACTTGCCCTCTGCTAATTTATGTTGCCGTGAGCAAAATAAGACCTTTTGAGGAGGCTGTACGCAAATGAAGGGTGAATTGATTCCGTTGCACAGGTTGCCCCCTGGCTGCTGCGGCAGGGTGGTGGATGTGGTCGTAGCTGGTGCTGTCAGAAGAAGAATGCTCGATCTGGGGTTGACCTTTAGAACAGAGGTGGCTGCTCTTCATAAAAGTCCCTGGGGTGATCCCACTGCTTATTATATTCGCGGAGCAGTTATCGCTTTGCGTTCTCAGGATGCTTCAAAGATTTTTATAACCCCAATATATTGTAAGCAAAGGGAGCGGCAACTTTGAGATTAAGAAGAGAGTCAACAGGTCTGTTGTTACCTTGTAAAGGCGGTGCTGCTTACAGGGGGGCTATAGAAGATCCCTTTGTCGTAGCTCTGGCGGGCAACCCCAATACGGGGAAAAGTACTGTGTTTAACAGCCTTACCGGGATGAAACAGCATACCGGTAACTGGTCCGGGAAAACAGTGGTTCATGCCAGGGGGGAATATAGTTATTTAGGAAGGAATTATCTGTTAGTGGATTTACCAGGCAGCTATTCTTTATTTGCCACTTCGGTGGAAGAGGAGGTGGCGCGTGATTATATATGCTTTGAAGATCCCCATGTTACCGTGGTGGTAGTCGATGCTACCTGCCTGGAAAGAAACCTCAATCTCGTGCTGCAGATCCTTGAAATCACAGCCCGTGCGGTTATCTGTGTAAACTTGATCGATGAGGCGGAGAGAAAAAAAATTAGCATCAATTTGCCGCTGCTTTCGCAGCTTCTCGGCGTTCCTGTGGTCGGAACAAACGCCCGTGAAGGGCGGGGGCTGAGGCAACTGCAGGAGGCTATATCCAAAGTGGCTGACACCGCACTGCCGGTAAGGGCCAGGGCTATTACTTACCCTCCTCCCCTTGAAGAGGCACTGGCGCTGATTGAGCCTGCTGTACGTGAGCTCTCTAATGCAGATGCCAGGAGCCGGTGGCTTTCGTTGCGGCTCCTTGATGGAGACTGTTCATTTCAAAGAACATTGAAACGCTATCTGGGCCCCCACTTTCGGGAGCGGGATAAAAAACTGGCTGCAATAATTGCCGCAGCCAGGGTACAGCTGGAAAGAAAAAGCGGCGGCAAATCGAGTGCGGATCTTATTGTTACTGCCATATTTAAAAAAGCTGAAGACATTGCGCGGCGGGTTACGGGCCAGGCGGCAGATACGGAGCGGCAATGGGATCGCCGCCTGGATAGCCTGTTGCTCTCCAGGAAATTCGGTATACCTGTTATGCTGGGCCTGCTCGGGGTCGTCTTCTGGATTACTCTGATCGGGGCGAATTATCCATCGCAGCTTCTGGCAACAGCTTTATTCTGGTTCGAAGGGCATCTGAGCAATGTGTTTGTTGCCTTCAGGGCGCCACTGTGGCTTCACGGAGTTCTCGTTACAGGTGTCTATCGAACCCTGGCCTGGGTAGTCTCGGTGATGCTGCCGCCTATGGCCATTTTCTTTCCGCTGTTTACATTTCTTGAAGATCTGGGGTACCTGCCGCGGGTAG
>CAYXKD010000154.1:0-2429 GCA_964464625.1 uncultured Syntrophomonadaceae bacterium | reverse complement strand
TGCCGCTGGTGGCCAGAACCTCGACAACATTGTCGCCCAGCTCCAGCAGGGAGACATCGAAGGTACCGCCTCCGAGGTCAAACACGAGGATCTTCTGCTCACCTTTTTTGTCCAGGCCGTAGGCGAGGGCTGCCGCGGTAGGTTCATTGATAATCCGCAGCACTTCCAGCCCGGCTATGGTCCCTGCATCTTTCGTGGCCTGGCGCTGGCTGTCACTGAAATAGGCCGGGACAGTCACAACCGCTCTGGTCACGCTTCCTCCAAGATAACTTTCAGCGTCACTTTTCAGTTTCTGCAGAATCATCGCCGCAATCTCCTGGGGGGTAAACTTCTTCCCATCGATATCCACCTGATGCCCTGTACCCATCTCTCGCTTAATGGAAAGAACCGTCCGCTCCGGGTTGGTGATGGCCTGCCTTTTGGCAACCTGCCCCACCAGGCGCTGACCATCCTTGGTAAAGGCTACCACTGACGATGTCAGGCGGCTCCCCTCGGCATTTGATATTATTTCGGGCTCGCTGCCCATGAGCACAGCAATCGCCGAATTTGTCGTACCCAGATCAATTCCTACTACTTTTCCCATTTTAAAACCTCCTTAATAACGGCCACAGCCGCTGTTTTTTATTTAAAGCTGACTCTGCATTACCTTAACCTTAGCATGGCGCAGAACCCGATCTTTATAAAGGTAGCCTTTCTCAAATTCCTCCACCACGCTGCCCGGCTCCCCCTCACCTGAATCAGTTTGCATCACCGCGTCATGGTAATGGGGGTCAAACTGTTTTCCCAGGGCTCCCATCTCCACAACCCCCTCTTGCTCAAGCAGCTGCTGCAACTGCTTCCGGATCATGATAAGCCCCTCTAGATAAGATTCTGGCACACTTTCATCGTCGCAGGCGGCAGCAAGGGCCCTCTCTATATTGTCGAGGACGGGCAGCAACCTTTCCAGAAACCTGTGTAAACCGTATGTCCTGATCTCTTCTTCCTTAATCCGGCTGATGCGGCGGAAATTATCGAGATCAGCCTGTTTACGCTGCACAAGGCAAACAAGCTCTTCCTTTTCATGCACCCATTCCGCTGCAGCATCGCCGGCCTCCGGTCCGGCAGAAGCTTTTTCCTCTGCCCCCGTTGCGAAGTCAGTATCCGCGAACTCCCGGGGCGAATCCTCCATGTTCTCCGCGGAAGCATCCATAATCTTTTCTGGGTTTGCTTTATTTTTCTTCTTTTTTTCCATCACCCTACTCCTGTTCCTATGATATATGTCTCCCGGCTTTATAGATCTGAACTTAATGTCCGGTTCAACTGATCCACCAGACAGTGAAGAACAGAAATGATCCAGCGGTAATCCATCCGCGTCGGACCGAGCACTCCCACTGTCCCGAGAACCCGCTGATTGATCTTATAGGCCGCTGTGATGAGGCTGCACTCGTGAATGCCTTCGTATTCATTTTCCGTGCCGATTCTAACTACAATACCCTCTTCAGAAAGACCTTTTTCCAAAATTTCAAACAATAATGATTCCTGTTCAAAAAGAGAAAGCATCCTGTGTATCTTCTCCACGCTCTTGAATTCGGGCTGACTCAGGATATTTGTGGTTCCCCCTAGATAGACCCTGGCCTGCTGCTCTTCCCGCAGGCTCTCTTCCAGCAAGATAAAAGCCTGCTCGAGGATCTCGAGACGTCTGAAAAGATCGCGCTTCAACTCATTAATCAAAGAAGTGGTAACCTGATCGATGGTCAGGCCAAAAAGCTTTTGGTTGAGGTAGGAAACAACCTGGTGCAGTTCAACAGGAGAGAGGCTCTGGTTCAGCTCAATCACCTTGTTCTTAATAAATCCGCTGTCCGTTATGAGCACAACAAGCCCCCGGCTCTCATCTAGAGGCATAATTCGCAGCTGCCGAAAAGTGCTTTTCTGGAACTGAGGGCCCATAATCAGGGAGGTCTGATTGGTTGCCAAAGAGAGAACCCTCACTGCATTGGCGATAATCTGCTCTATTTCCCGCATTTTTTCAAGATTCAAGGAGCGGCTGATGGTGAGCTCCTCTTCGTCATCAAGCCTGTTTTCGGCCATCAAATGGTCCACGTAATAGCGGTAACCTTTTTGGGAAGGTACCCGGCCCGCGGAGGTGTGCGGTTGTTCCAGATAGCCCATATCCTCAAGATCGGCCATTTCGTTGCGTATGGTCGCGGAACTGAGCCCTATACGGTAAGATCTGGCTACAGTCCGGGAGCCCACAGGTTCGGCTGTCTGGATATGGTTGGCTACAACAGCATGCAGTATCCGTTTTTTCCTATCGCTAACAGGCTCCACCTGACACTCCCCCTTCCGTGTTAGCACTCATAGAGAGCGAGTGCTAACCCTTTAATAAAAATAACACCCAGCCGGGGTTTTGTCAAGGATTTTACCACTCCTTTAAAATTTTCTTTGCATGA
>CAYXKD010000153.1:0-2551 GCA_964464625.1 uncultured Syntrophomonadaceae bacterium | reverse complement strand
GCGCGTATCAGGAGAGGGGTCCCCGGTGATAAATTGGGGGACTACCCGCTCATCAGCGCCGGTGCGGCAAGGGTCCTTTTGGAAGAGGGGCATTTTCTAACCACCGTTCCGGCCGACTTCCCCGGACTGGAATATGTACGCCGGGTAGAGCTCATCTATCGTTCCGGGTGGGAGCCCACCCTGCTCCCCTATTACCGCTTCTACGTGGAGATCCCCGGGATGGCCAAAAGTGAACGCAAGACCTACGGGGCCTATTATGTTCCGGCTGTGGAAAGCAGATACATTCAAAACATGCCCCTCTGGGATGGGAGTTTTAATTGAACAGGGCTGTTAATTTGACAAAAATAACGGACTGACAGCAGTGGAAGATCTCAACATTCAGGCTTACTGCCTTATAACAATAGCTTCGTCCGTTCCTGCGACCATTCGCCGCTGCAGACCAGTTCTTGAAGGAATGCCCTTTGTTTTTCCATCCAGATTTTGAAATCATCGCAACTGATTGCACTTTGATCAATTGCCAAATCGGCCTTCCAGCAGACTTTTTGCTTCCTGGCTCCGGTATTCCTCCGGCGACATGCAAGGCTCATAGATGTTCCTGCGGCCCTGCTGTTTTGTGGTGATCAGGACGCCTTTTTCAACCAGCCGTGCCAGAAAAGTTGCCATTGTTTGCCCTTTCCATTCTGTCAGTCAAAAATATGAAGGAAGCTGATAGATGTGGTGAATGGGGGCGCTGTTTGCACGAAGCGGGGCACACTAAATTTATTTTGCTAACTGTGTGTCTGCCCCTTGCTTTCTCCCCCGGTCTTTGCTACACTTATGGCTGTAAAGGAATATGCCTTTACGGAGATGATATGCTCGATAAACTGAACCGGATCAATGTACTTTATGATATTTACGGTTCGCTGTTGACGGCGCGCCAGCAGGAGGTGCTGAAACTATACTTCAGCGACAACCTCTCCCTGGGGGAGATTGCCGCCGATTACGGGATCAGCAGGCAGGCCGTTCATGATCTGATCAGGCGGGCCCTGAGCTCGATCGAGAGTTTTGAGGAGAAGCTGGGGCTGTACAATCTTTTCTGTTTTCAGCAAAATCTGCTTCAGGAAGCCTGCCGCATCCTGGAAAAACCTCTGGGGGCGGTGGAAAAGCGGCAGCTGCTTGAGATTATCGGTGAACTGCGCCGAAGAAATGAACAGTAGAAGTAGGGAAGAATAGATGTTTTCCAGTCTGGCTGAAAAATTACAGAACACTCTGCGCAAGCTGCGGGGCAAGGGCAGGCTTAGCGAGAAAGATGTGGACGCAGCTTTGCGGGAAATCCGCCTCACACTGCTGGAGGCAGATGTAAACTTCAAGGTGGTCAAGGACTTTGTCGGCGGCATCAGGGAGAGAGCTGTCGGTGAGGATGTCCGGCAGAGCCTCACTCCGGGCCAGCAGGTGGTCAAGATCGTTCATGAGGAGCTTACCGCTCTGATGGGGCGCGAGCAGAGCAAGATCAACACAGCGGGCTCTCCCGCCGTGCTCATGCTGGCCGGCCTGCAGGGCTCCGGTAAAACCACCACGGCGGTTAAGCTGGCCCTGAACCTGAAGCGCAGCGGCTACAACCCTCTCCTGGCTGCGGCCGATATTTACCGTCCCGGGGCGCCCGAACAGCTGCAGGTGCTGGGCGATACAGCGGGAATACCGTGTTTCAGAAAAGACGATGCCGGCCCGGTGGTCATATGCCGGGAAGCGGTTCGCTTTGCCGCTCGGGAGGGGCATGATCCGGTGATCCTGGACACTGCAGGCAGGCTCCATCTTGACGACGCCATGATGGATGAGCTTAAAGAGATCAAGGCACAGCTGAAACCTTCGGAGCTGCTCCTGGTAGTCGATGCCATGACCGGCCAGGATGCGGTGAATGCCGCCTCTGCTTTTCACGAGGCGCTGGGTCTGACAGGGGTGATCCTGACCAAGCTCGACGGCGACACCCGCGGGGGGGCGGCGCTCTCCGTGCGGGCGGTGGCGGGTTGTCCCATCAAATTTGCCGGAGTTGGCGAAAAGCTTGACGCCCTGGAGCCCTTTCATCCCGAAAGAATGGCTTCGCGAATTCTGGGGATGGGCGATGTGCTCTCCCTCATCGAAAAGGCTGAAGCCAGTTTTGATGAGCAGAAAGCCCGTGATCTGGAGAAGAAGCTGCTCCGCCAGGAGTTTACCCTTGATGATTTCAGGGAGCAACTGCAGCAGATGGGCAAAATCGGTTCTGTTGAAGAGATCATGGCCATGCTGCCTGCAGCACAGCTGCCCAAAGGGATGCGCAACCTTTCAGTTGATGAAAAACAGTTTAAGCGGATCGAGGCGGTGATCACTTCAATGACGCCGGAGGAACGGCGCCGGCCCACCATCATCAACAGCAGCAGGCGCCGCCGCATCGCCCTGGGCAGCGGGACCACCGTTCAGGATGTGAACAGGCTGCTGACCCAGTTTTCCCAGATGCAGAAGCTTTTCAAGCAGGTGGGCTCTCCGGGGAAAAAAGGGTTAAAGCGGATCAAAAAAGGAAAAAAGGGGTTTCCCTTTT
>CAYXKD010000152.1:0-2571 GCA_964464625.1 uncultured Syntrophomonadaceae bacterium | reverse complement strand
CCAGCACCGCAGCGAGCAGGCGGGCCGCATCCACAACATCCTCCAGGGCGCACATCTCCACCGGAGTATGGGAGTAGCGCGCGGCAACGGACAAACCTGAAACAGGCACCCCCAGCGACGACAGCTGCATCGCACCGGCATCGGTGCCGCCGGTATGAGAAATTTCATTTTGAAAGGGGATTTCCCGGGAGCGGGCTATGTTTTTGATATGCCTGACCAGCCCCGGATCGCACATTGCGGAGAGGTCGTAGAGCTTTACCGCCGGCCCGCCGCCCAACCGCATGGTAATCTCCCCGCTGTAAGCGGGACAATCGCCGGTATGGCATATATCCACGGCCAGGGCCAGGTCGGGGCGGACCCTTTCCGCCGCCGGGCCGGCGCCCCGCGCCCGCAGCTCTTCCTGGACGGTGAACACATAGTAAACATCATTATCGCCCGGGGGCCGCATCGCCGCCGCCAGCAGCAGGACCACGCAGCCGATGAGATCGTCCAGGTAGGGGGAGAGGAGCTTGTTGCCCGATATCTTGCGCGCCTGCCCGTCAAAAACAGCCACATCGCCGGGCTGAACCAGGCTTTCCGCCTCCTCCCGGTTCCAGGCGCCGATATCCACGTACATATCCTCTATCCGCACCTGATCAAACCTCTTTTTGCGCACCCCCTCGAAATCGGAACAAAAAATGAGACCCTCCGTTCCCTTCAAGAAACGAAGAGGAAAACCGATGAGCCGGGCCGCGGGGTGCGCGCCGATGGGCACAACTCTTAAGAAGCCCTGCTCATCAATGCGCGAGGCCATAAACCCGATCACATCCATGTGGGCGGCGGCAAGAATACGGGGCCCCGCGCCTTTTTTGCGACAGATCAGTGAACCCAAAGGGTCAACGTAGATTTCATCCACATAGGGGCGCATCATCTCTGAGATTACCTTTGCGCAGCCCTGCTCATGACCCGCGGGGCCGGCTGCTTTGAGGAGGCGGTTCAGCGTTGACAGGGGGTTCATTCCAAACACCTCGCCTTAATGTAGCTGCATGGTACGGACAGGCTCTGCAGTCTGTCTTTCCTCCAACCTGTAAAAAGCATAGCGGCACTGCGGTATCAAAGTCAAGACAACTTAGGCATTTCCGACGATGTATAAAGTTACTTGACAAATTAGGCATTTCCGACGATGTATAAAATACCCGCTCCTCCTGCTTTTCCGACGGCGTATAGAAGAGCGGAGCGGAAGCGCACTCAAACCCGGCGGCATCGCTTGAACAGCCGCCCGGCGCAGCCTTTTACCGGGAAAGGGCCGCGCCGGAACAGCGCTATGTAGCTGTGAAGAGCACGGTAAATGGGGGTCGAACTATGTATGCCGGCGAAAGAGAGGCCCCTTTTCGCCTTTTGGAGGGGGCAGAGCTCTGCCTGTGTGGGGGCTGCACGACATGGTGCAGCACAAGAGGGTGCTATGGAAGAGAGACCGCTTCAGCCGCCGGCGGCCTGCTTACTCGCCGGCGGGGGGGTCAGCAGCCGCCGCCTCTGGCGAAGCGGCAGTCTCGGGATAGAGACCGTCCTTGAGAAAGGTGCGCTTCAGTTTTTCAGCCCCCTCCTTGATGATATATTCTTGAAACAGCCGCTGCTTGCCAAAGAGGACCTGGAAGCGCAGAGCGGCTCCAAATGAGTACCACAGGGCCATCCCTTCCTTGAAGCGGTGATCGCAGATGATCCCCGCATCGATAAAGGGGCGGATCTGGGAGAACTGCGTCTCCCAAACATGGACCGTGAAAGCCAGCAGAACGGTGTCATCGGGATTTACATCCAGCAGGTATTTATATTTGGCTCTCAGCCAGGGAAGATCCGTGGCGGCCATCTCGATGCGGTTGTCGATAAACTTGCAGAACAGTTCCACCGGATCGCATCCGGGGTAGAGGTGGGGAATCTTGTAATCATATTGATCCTGCATGTAGCGAAAGTACTGGTAGAGCATATTCTCCTTGCCTTCGAAGTAATAGGCCACGGATGTCCGGTGCAGAAAGCATTTTTTGGCCACGGAGCCGAAGGTAACGGCCGGCAGGCCCTCTTCCTCGATGATCTCCGTGATGGCATCGAAAATATGAGAAATATTGTTTATGCTGAGGTCTGCTGCTTTTTCCACCGTGGCCGCTCTCTCCCTTCAGGGGGGGTGCTCCCTTGATTATTACTCATCTGTAGCGGCGCCTTCCGTCCCGCTGTCAACATCACCGGCGCCATCATCGGGGTCGCCTGTCCCGCCCTCTCCGTTTTCCGGATCACCTTCCCCGCCGCCCTCGTCTCCCTCCTGCTCCGCTTCGTCATCCTCCGGCTCCTCCGGATCCTCCGCGGGAACGGGCTCCTGCTCTTCCGGCTCGATCCACCCGGAAGGGAGCGGCGGCGGCTTGTAGCTCGGCCCGGGCAGGGTGATCTGGGACCTGGCCGGAACATCAACGCCGAATACCTCTTTGATCAGCTTCACCCTGGCCTCCTCGTTGATCACCACGTAGGAGATGTCCAGTCCGTTCTGCGGTGCAAACTGGTTGCTGCCCGAAAATACATGGGTGCCGATAGTATCCCCTTTGACCT
>CAYXKD010000151.1:0-2588 GCA_964464625.1 uncultured Syntrophomonadaceae bacterium | reverse complement strand
CCACCAGCGTTGATTTGCCGGCGTCCACATGGGCGATTACGGCGATGTTAATCACCTTAATTCTGTCGTTCATCTGTTTTTGCCTCTTCTCCTGTAAAAAACGTTTTAAGTTTACCACAAAAGGGGGAGCTGCACCATACTAAAGATGCGGCTAGTCCGGACTGATCATGGTGATCATACGGATTTGGGGACCCCCGAGGATCGGTGATTTATACATGCACAGCGGTTCCTTAGATTACAGTCTTACAGCCGCCCTGTGGTATAATAAACCAGTGGGATGGATTATAATTACAATGGATGATGCATCGTGAACTGGGAACCATGGAGAGGTTGCTACAAGGTCAGCGAAGGTTGCACCTACTGTTATTTCTATGGAATTTACTCCAAACGCCGCGGTGAAACCGCAGTAAAAAAAACGGCGGATTTCTATAAGCTGCTATTAAAAACAGATCGGGGCCTGTACAAATTTAAGGGCGGCAAAACAGTGGCCACCTGTTTCGGCTCTGACTTTTTTATTGCGGAGGCAGATGAATGGCGTGGAGAAGCCTGGGCGATAATCAAAGAGCGCCCTGATCTTGATTTTTTGATCTTAACAAAAAGGATCGAGCGTTTTCCAGTGTCGCTTCCCCCCGATTGGGGTGATGGTTACGACAATGTGAATATCGGTTGCTCAGTGGAAAATCAAGCGCTTGCTGTCAAACGGATACCGCTGTTTCTATCCTACCCCATGAAACGCCGCTTTGTGGCCTGTTCGCCGCTCTTGGGGCCTATTGATCTGTCGCCCTATCTCGATGGGATCGATCATGTTACCGTAAGCGGAGAGACCGGGCGGGAGGCCCGTCCCTGCGACTATGAATGGGTGCTGGCGATCCGGGAGCAGTGTCTGTCCGCCGGTATCACTTTCTGGTTCAAGGGTACAGGTTCTCTATTCAGGCATGATGGGTTGTTGCGGAAGGTCAACCCCAATAAACAAGGCGCTATTGCAAAAGATCTTGGTATCAGCATATTGAAAGGTAAGAAGTTATTTTGATGGTGTTGAAGCCTTTTATGGAAGGGTCCGGCAGCTTCTGAAAAAACAACTGAATGGAGGTTGATGTTAAATGAAAGAGATCAACGATCCATGGTATCTAAGAATCCCACCCTGAATGATAATATATGTGCTGCTGGGAGCAGCATTTGGTATCTATGCTTTGGTAAAATATCTTATTAACAAATGAGAGTGTCTATATTTGACGGTATCATGTGACCGCCGGGAAGGCGGTAAAGTATAGAATTGTTTGACAACCAGTAAGAGCTCTCCCGAAGAGGTGTTTATAGAGGTAAAGCAGGCTATCGTCTATGCGGCCAAAACAGGGCATCCAAGATAATCAGAAAAGTTAGTTGAGCAGGGTGAGGCATTGCTATCTTGAAGCGAAAGGAAGGACTGCCATGACTGATGCCGGACTGGCTGAAGGTATCGGAAACATTCTTTCCCAAGATGGGAAGGGTAACTACCGCTGGCTGTATGAAACAAGCCTCTACCGTAACCCTGTCTACCTTTTTCTTATCTGTAAAATCTTCTTTTTTATCTGGATCGGGACAGCGCTTTTTATTTTAATGATTGGCGGCTTATGGAGGGATCCGCTGGACACGATCCTGAGTTTGGGGCTTGCCGTGATTTATGTGGGGCTGTTCATAATGGTCCTTATCACATTTTCCTATTATATATATGCGCTTCTAATGGGCGGGAAATATTCTGTTTTATTTGTGATGAATAGCAAGGGAGTGAGCCATACACAGCTTGCCAGTCAGTTCAAGAAAGCGAAAAAAATTGCTACAATCGCGACCGTTGTCGGTGCAGTGTCGGGGAAACCTGGTGTTACAGGTGCAGGGATGCTGGCTATGGGCGGCGGGTCGATGTATACAGAATTTAAAAAAGTCAGGTCGATGAAATATAACCGAAGGTATTGTATGATCAAGCTGCGATCCTCAGATCTGACCTGTAATCAGATCCAGACCGCACCGCAGGACTTCGATTTTGTACTCAAATTCATTGAAGAACGGATTCCTATGAACAAAAAGAAATAGCCACCCTGCTGCAGATAACGTGAAGGATCATATCATGAATAAAATTAGGGCCGGTGAATTAACCGGCCCAAAATCAACTTCAATTATGGGATTCTATGGAGGGTTTTTTCATTACCCTCTTCCTTATAGAGGGTATGGTCTCAAGGAACGGATTATTTAATGAGTCAAATAATCCGTTCCTCCTACTTACTACAACCCCAGTATAGCCACGCTGCAGACATTCTGATGAGGGACACCGCCGAGGTTGTGGGTCAGCCCCAGCTTGGCATTTTTGACTTGTCGTTCCTCAGGCCAGCGCTGCAGCAGCTGGTTATAGATCTCGTAGATCATGCGCAGCCCGGAGGCGCCGATGGGATGGCCGAAACATTTCAACCCGCCGTCGCTCTGACAGGGCAGCTCGCCGTCAAGATCGTAGAAGCCGTTTAGAACATCATCAGGAGCTTTGCCGGGAGGTGAAATGGCCAGGTCTTCCATGGTCACCATCTCGGTGATGGAGAAGCAGTCGTGCACCTCCATCAAAT
>CAYXKD010000150.1:0-2752 GCA_964464625.1 uncultured Syntrophomonadaceae bacterium | reverse complement strand
GTGCCCGGAGTCTTTGCCGGGGGGGATTTTGTCACCGGTCCGGGCATGGTCATAGAGACCATTGCCGCCGGCAGAAGGGGAGCGCTGGCCATCGACAAATACCTGAAAGGCGATCCTTCCCGCATTGAAATGTACGACTCCAGGCCCGAATTTACCGCCGAAGAGCTCCGGCTCGATGAAGAAGAGGAGACCTGGGAACCGCAATACAGACCGGAGATCCCCCGGCTGCCCTTTGAAGAGCGGATCAAAAACTTCAAGGAGACAGAACTGGCTCTTGAAGAGGCGCAGGCCAGGCAGGAGAGCAGCCGCTGTCTGCGGTGCGATCTGGAGGAGTAAAGGAGGTTTATCATGAAATCGCTGACAAGGCAGAAATCCTTTGATGAAGTGAAACAGCTCTGCAACGAGCTGAATCGCGTCTTTCTCATCGGATGCGGCACCTGCGCAACCATGTCCAAAACCGGGGGGATAGACGAAGTGAAGGCCATGAAAGAGAGCCTGCAGGAAGAGGGCCGGCTCGTTACCGGATCAGTGGTCATCCCCACAGCCTGTGATGAAATGACGGCGGAGATCCTTGAGGAAAACAGAAAAGCGGTGCAGGATGCCCAGTGCATCATTGTGATGGCCTGTGCGCTGGGGGTGCAGCGAGTGAGCTCCTACCTGCCCCAGCCGGTGATCCCCGCTCTTGACACCCTCTTTATCGGCATGGAGAAGAGCCCCGGTCACTTCTTCGAAGCCTGCGATCAGTGCGGCCGCTGCATTCTCGGAGAGACGGCGGGAATCTGTCCGCTCACCGCATGCCACAAGGGGCTCCTGAACGGCCCCTGCGGCGGCACCAACAAGGGCAAATGCGAAGTCGATCCCGAAAAGGACTGCGCCTTTACCCTGATCTACAACAGGCTGAAGGAACAGGGCCGGCTCGACCTGATGCGCAAATATCACCCTCCCAGGAATCACCAGGTTATGCCCCGGCCAAGGGAGTCTGTCATTTCATAAAAAAGGAGGGGTGAAGATGACTTCAAAACTGAAAGAGGCCTTGGAGAAAAAAGAATTCGTCATCACCGGGGAAATCGGCCCGCCCAAGGGTACTGATCTGGAAAATATGTACCATCATATAGAGCTGCTCAAAGAGAAGGTTGATGCCATCAATGTGACGGATCACCAGAGCTCGGTAATGCGCTTTCCCTCTATTGGCGGCTGCCTGGCCATAAAGGAGCTGGGCGGGGAGCCTGTGCTGCAGATGACCTGCCGCGATCGCAACCGCATCGCCCTGCAGGCGGAGCTGCTCCTGGCCCATAGCAAGGGCATCCAGAATGTCCTCTGTCTCACCGGCGATGCCGTGCCCGTGGGCGATCACGGCGAAGCAAAGGGTATATTTGACCTCGATTCCGTTCAGCTGCTCCACGGCGTGAGGCAGCTGGAAGGAGGCTTCGATTTCGGGGGCAATGAACTCCGGGGAGCCGTGGAGTTCTGTGCCGGCGCCACTGTTACCCCCGAAGCCGAACCGCTGGAACCGCAGCTCATCAAATTTGAAAAGAAAGTGGAGGCAGGCGCCGAATTCTTTCAGACCCAGGCTATTTATGACCTGGAGAGATTCGCCAAATTCATGGAGTATGCCCGCCAGTTTCCCGTGAAGATCCTGGCCGGGATCGTGCTCCTCTCATCGGCCAGGATGGCCAAATTCATGAACGAAAACGTCCCGGGGATATTTGTCCCCCAGGATCTTATCGATGAGATGGCGGCGGCGCCCAAAGGCGGCGCCCTTGACAAGGGTATCGAAATCGCCGGGCGGATGATCGCCGCACTAAAAAAAGAATCACTCTGCGACGGCGTCCACATCATGGCCATAAACAAGGAAGAAGTGGTCCCCCACATCCTCGCCGCCGCCGGCCTCTAAAACAACCAAAAAATAACAAAGTTAGTAAACCCGGTGCCTGGCACCGGGTTTACTAAAATGGGCCGTGTCAACCCATATAAAAATCTTACCCAATGAGTGTAGCTCACTCATATAAGGATCTTACCCTGGGTCCAGTTGCTGCCCAGGGTAACCCCACCCCCTGGGGGTGGGGTGCAACAAATTATCTTTCTACGGTACGAAAAAAGCCAAAGACGAGGCATAGGGCCTGATGGCCCTATGCCAGGTTTTACTTAAACACCTTCGGCAGCTAGCCAACTAAAACCTTCAGGGAATAGATCCGTTTTTTATCGTTGCACATCGCCATGCAACGAGGACGAAATTATCGTTGCAAAATGCAACGGTAAATACAACGATAAGGATAGTGTTGCAAAAGAGCAATAATTATGGTAAATTATAACTAAAATATTATGGAGGTTGTGTTTATGGAGATTAAGGAAAAATACAACTTGGAATTCAAAATGGAGGTCACAAGAACTTTTCTAAAGACTGTCAGTGCATATGCTAATTATAATGATGGAGAAATAATATTTGGTGTTGACGATAATGGGGACTGGTAGGCATTAAGGCTGCAAAAGATAAATGTATAAAGATAGAAAACATGATAAATGATTCTGTAGCTCCTGTGCCTATATTTGAAATGAAGGTCAGGGGGATAAATGGAGAAAAAATTATCGTATTGTCGGTGAAAAAAGGCAAGGACACTCCCTATTACTACCAGGGAAAAGCTTACAAAAGATCAGATACTTCTACCGTTGAGGTGGATAGGTTTGAACTGCGCAGATTAGCCATAGAAGGAATAAATATGGATTATGAGGAAAGAAAAGCATCCCGTCAAGA
>CAYXKD010000149.1:0-2801 GCA_964464625.1 uncultured Syntrophomonadaceae bacterium | reverse complement strand
GTTGTTGAAGACATTCCAGCCCAGTTTGCCGGGCTTGTCCGATGCCCCGACAACAGCCAGGCTCCCGGGATAAAAAAGCGGCCGCAGGCTGGTTCTATGCCCGGCGGAGGGGTCTTCCTGCTCCTCCGCTTTTTCCAGAAAGATGCGGGCGTCAACAGCGATACAGCCTTCCTCGTACAGAAAGACAGGGTTGAGATCGATCTCTTTGATCTCGGGGTAGCGGGTGACCATGCCGGAGATACGGCGCAGCAGATCTTTTAAGGCTCCGAGGTCCACCGCAGTGCCCCTGTAGCCCCGGAGGAGGGGATATCCCCGGATCTCTGCAATCATCTCTTCAATATCCGCCTCTGTCACAGGCAGCACCCTGAAAGAGACATCCTGGAGCAGCTCCACAAAGACACCGCCCAGGCCGAACATTAAAACCGGCCCGAAGGAGGGATCCCGGCTCACGCCGACAATTACCTCCAGGCCCGGTGAAGCCATTTTCTGCACCGCCACACCCGCCACATGTTTATCCCTGAAGGCATGGGTGATTTCCGCGTAAGCCTGCTCCACGACGGCGGCATTTCCCAGGTTCAGTTTAACTCCGCCGGCATCGGATTTATGGATCACCTCCGGGGAGAGGATTTTTAATACCACCGGATAGCCAATGCGGTTGCCTATCTCCACCGCTTCGGCGGCAGTGCGGGCCGCCGAAGCGCCGGTAGTGGAAATTCCCTGCCTCTCCAAAAGTTCCTTCGACTCGTGCTCCATGAGATAGCTCCTACCGTCAACTAAAGCGCAGCTGATTATCTCATCCCAGACTTTCATCGTATTCTCCTTATTTTGCGACTACTAGCGCTTGTGCATCAACAATCACCTAGTGTGACGGATCTGGATCACAGTATCAATTAGCGACAACTACTGAAGCGGCACTCTTCTCCGGAAGATAGCATATGCCCTCTAATCTTCTGAAAGTATATACCTGCCAATAACGAGGCGGTGTATCTCGTTAGTTCCCTCATAAATCTGGGTGATCTTGGCATCACGCAAATATCTTTCCAAAGGAAAGTCCCTGGTAAAACCGTACCCGCCAAGTACCTGAATCGCCTCAACCGTTACCTCCATTGCTATATCGGAAGCATACAGCTTTGACATCGCAGATTCCTTTCCATAAGGAAGCCCTTTATCAATTAAACACGCGGCCCTGTAGGTCATAAGCCTGGCTGCATCAATCTTTGTCGCCATATCAGCCAGTTTAAAAGATATTGCCTGGAATTTTGCTATACTTTGGCCAAACTGTTCCCTTGACTTTGCATACCGTTTCGCTTCCTCATAAGCACCTGTAGCAATACCCAAAGCTTGTGCGGCAACACCGTTGCGCCCTCCATCAAGAGTAGCCATTGCGATTTTAAAACCTTCCCCTTCATTGCCCAGCAAGTTTTCTTTCGGAACTCGCACATTATCAAATATTAACTCGCCAGTAGCTGAAGAGCGAATACCAAGTTTCTTCTCCTTCTTTCCAAAGCTGAAACCGTCCATGCCTTTTTCAAGAATAAAGGCGCTAATACCCCTGGTTTTTTTACTTTTGTCCGTATAAGCAAAAATAACGTAGGTTTCTGCATAACCGGCATTGCTGATAAACTGCTTGCCTCCATTAATGACATAGGAGTCACCTTCCAAAACTGCAGTGGTCTGCATGCCGCCCGCATCAGAACCTGCAGAAGCCTCTGTAAGGCCAAATGCACCCAGTTTTTTACCCTGTGCCAGAGGCACAAGATATTTCTTTTTTTGCTCCTCAGTCCCGTACTCATATATGGGCCAACTACAAAGCGAGGTGTGGGTGGAAAGTGTAATCCCAGTAGAAGCATCAACTTTAGAAATTTCCTCTACGGCAATAATGTAGCTAAGTTGATCAGCACCTGCACCACCGTATTCTTCCGGCCACGGTATACCAGTTAACCCAAGCCCGGCCATTTTGTTATAAATATCCAAAGTAAATTCTTCGTTTTCATCTCGTGCGGCCGCACCCGGTTCAATCTCTTTCTTAACAAATTCACTAACCATTTTCCTCATCAATTCATGTTCCGACGACATAGTGAAATCCATTTAAAACCCTCCTGTTGTGTTATTAGAATCTCCCGCTAGTGAAAATGGGATACCACCCGTTGCTGATGTTTTCTCGTATGCATGGAATCAACATGATCGATCATTTGCAATAAAAACTAATGCAAGATACTTGCCAACAGTAGCAGGTTGAGATAAGGGAAGGAGATATATCGCTACTGCCGGATCCATTTACGGTAATGATTTGGCCGGTGCCTGGATTATCCCGCTAATGAAGAGCCCTGTCGGCAACACATGGCGAAGCATATTTTATAAATATGAATGATTGTTGCTAAAGCCAGATCGGGTTATTTAATATAATTTTGTTTCATATCGTAACATGATTAACGCTGCTCAGGACATGTAACAAACATTGCAACATTCAGCTGTAAAATTTAGATCGGTTTGGATACTGATTGATGGTTTGCTGCTGTCATCAAAGGAATGTTCTTGTGCATATAGAGACTGAAATGGGCAGACTATAAAGTTGCTAGGAGATTCTTTGCAAATGCGAATCAGGCATCTGGAGTACATTTTGCTGCCCAATCATTAAAAGATAATTAAGAACATGCCGGCAATAAATCCTTGCCGGCAATTTTTATTTTAAATTGCATGCATTTTTTTTGATCGATTTAGGACACAGTAACTAACCACAGGAAATGAAATAAAACCAAAAAGCAATCCTAATATAATTGGGGGAATACCATAAGGAGATT
>CAYXKD010000148.1:0-2895 GCA_964464625.1 uncultured Syntrophomonadaceae bacterium | reverse complement strand
CCCACACATATCTCTTAGCTGCCCGTTACGAGACAACTCTCTTCTTAAACTCTCAATTGAGGGATGCTGGTAGACCATGCCGGCTAAAACAGAATTCCACATCGGTCTCACCGGATAGTCATCGCGCCCCCGGCCCCGTTCACGTTCCAAGCGTTGCATAAGCCTTTCATCCGGCATTTGTTCTAGAACAAGGCCTAGTCTTTCCAGATCACCTAGTCCCTCTAAATCTTCCCATCCAAACAGTTTCTGCTGTGGTATAATGGCCATGGAAATCCCCTCCCCTGTCTTGGGTTTTCTCACAAACTACTTAGACAAAGGGAGCGGATTTCCCTTCTATTACCTTCTATGTTGTTATATTCCAAACAGATCTACTAGATCCAAACGCTTAAATAGATCCACAACTGATGGGGTCAATTCCCAATATTTCATCCGACCAGCATGCTAAAACCCCAGTTTTCAGCACTTCTATGGGGTAAAATGTTTTTACCCCTGTGCACAAAGCATTGGCTACCAGGTGTTTTCAAAGAACGCAAATGGCTCGAGGGATGGTGACTTTGACTCACATTTTAAAATATCTATGTATAATTAGGAACCTCTTTCCCTTAATTGAAAATAATGCTGTGAGGGTGTGGACCATGGATAAAAACAAGATCATTGACTTCTTCAACAATGCTGCCCGGAGGTGGGATGATGATTCTGACGATGATCCGGCGGTAATCAATGTAATCCTCGATCGCGCCGGCATCGGCGAAGGTCTGTCCGTGCTCGATGTGGCCTGCGGGACCGGTATCCTCTTTCCTTTCTACCTTGAGCGAAAGGTAAGTAAAATAACGGGGATCGATATCGCTTCCGAGATGATCGCCAGGGCTAAAGAAAAATTCTCCGATCCCCGGATCGAGCTTATAAATGAAGATGTGGAAAAAACTGCTTTCCCGTCACTTTTCGACCGCTGCGTAGTCTACAATTCCTTTCCCCATTTCGGAAACCCCGCCGGCCTTGTCTCTGTGCTGGCCCATCAACTGGTAACAGGGGGCCGGCTGACTGTGGCTCACGGCAAAAGCCGCGCAAAAATCGATGAGCACCACAAAAACCATGCAAGCGCAGTTTCGCGGGGTCTTCTTCCCGAGGGTGAACTGGCGGATCTCTTCAAGCCCTATTTTAACGTCGATGTGATTATTTCAGACAACAGAATGTTTATCGTTTCGGGAGAAAGGAAAGCTAATCCATTTTGATCAGAAGCAGAGGCTGGAATTGTAATTGTAGTTGGTGCGAACGATGATTTACTGCAGCAGATCATCGTTCCCGGTGTTATAAGTAGGATGTTCCACAGTTTTGTGAAAAGATAATTATGTCATGCAGCACCGCAAGTCCAGGAGGGTAAAACCATGCATGTAAAACATAGCACTATCGAGCTGGAAACCGACACCCGGGAGGCACTCTACGATATCACTGAAGAGGTCCGCAAAGCGGTGGAGCAAAGCGGCCTTCAAAATGGGCTCATTTCAGTATACGCCCAGGGGGCCACGGCGGCGATCATGATCCAGGAGAACTGGGACGAGAGCGTACAGAATGATGTGATCACCCTGCTGCGCAGGCTCATCCCCCGCGGCGGCTGGGAACACGACCGGCAGGACGGCAACGCTGACTCCCACCTCAAATCGGGGATAGTGGGACCCGGCGAAACGATCCCTCTTATTGACGGCAAGCCGGCTCTCTCCACCTGGCAGAACATCTTTTTCTGCGAATTCGACGGCCCCCGTAAAAGCCGCCCTATCGTTGTTACCGTCATGGGAATATAAGTGAGTCAAGGGGACGGTTACTTTGACTCATCACAACGGGTCAATACCAGCCACGGGGACAGGGACCTTGGCAGGTCACCCGCTACTACCTATTTATGAGACAGCGTAATTAAGATGGCAGAAAAGCTCATCATGTCCCCCTAATAAATTTGGGCGGCAATGATTGAAAGCCTGAAGATAAAGCCGCCTGATTGATGGTTTGCACACCTGGAATGACCATTTGTTTAGAAGTGCCGCAGGCCAACAGCTTTCCCTTTTTATCCGTAATAATTGCCTCTGAATTGCATATACTCTTGCCTGCTTTGATCCGTTTTCCTTCCACTATTAACAGGCCATCTCTGACCGGCGAAAGCATATCCACCTGAACATCAAGAGATATAAATCCGGCATCCTCATCAATGTCACAATATACCGCCCAGTATGCTGCGGTATCGATTAGCGAAGAGTAAACACCTCCATGAATGCCTCCAAAAGGGTTTAGATGTTTTTCCTTCAGGTCAACCAATACCCTGGAGTAGCCGATACTCAGCTCTTCCACCTTCATAGACAAAAGTTGAAAATAGGGCGCCCGGTTAATGATGTTAAGGACTGCTTCAATGTGCCGGGGATTAAGCCTCCGCATAATGATCCCTCCTCAATAAATCAATAGGGGTAACCATACAACAGTTTATCAGATATTTCACACTGTTATATTCAGGTAATTTACAGGGCCTATTTACCTGGAAGATTTTACAGAGTGATTTTTCCTTAAATTCAGTGGCGCCAATTTTGTAAGCAGCCGGGAGCTCTGGCGAAACGCAGCTCCCCTTTTGCCTCTACTTTTCGAATGAAATCGGGGAGAAAGAATTTAAATCGCTGTGATCTGGAAATGTGGAAAGGATCTGTTAGGTTTTTAAGTCGCCACCTGCCCGTCAGTTCCGTTATGTTATACTAATATCAAATTTTACGTTTGAAGGTTTGACCATGGAATTGGAATTTCTTGTGGTAGAAGATGATGTTTTTCTACGGGACGGCCTCTGCGAAATGCTGCAGCGTGAAGGCTACGCCGCCGATTGCGCGGGGACATGCCGGGAGGCGCGCCGCCTGGCCGCGGAAA
>CAYXKD010000147.1:0-3062 GCA_964464625.1 uncultured Syntrophomonadaceae bacterium | reverse complement strand
TCTTCCGCTTCAACCCAGCGCTTCTGAAAAGCGGTGGCACAAAAATGTGCCATCTGGGGGCAAACCCTGGCCAGCTGCTCCATCACAAAACGGCAGGCCCGGGTATAAGTATACTTTTGGCTTACTTTTCCCAGGGGAGCATTCAGGTCAAACCAGGAGATTCTCTCCAGACCCAGCAGCTGTTTTTTACGCTCCAGATAGCGTACAAAGACATCCTTGTTTTTCTCAACAGTATCCCACATCACATTGAGGGTTTCTTCAGACATGCGGTTGCCCGTTAAAGGCTCTTTAAGAATATTATCCCATCCCCGGTGCCGGTAGAGGTTTAATCTGAATCCGCTTAGATGGTTAAGAATGTCGGCGCAAAGTTCGGCTTCATCTGCCCAGGCCTGCTCCCATTTTTCTGCCATGGCCGCCCTCACTGCCGGGTCAGGATCGGCCAGAATGTTGGCTGCCTGGCCGGCTGAGAGCGCCCTCTCCTTGCCTTCCTGCACCCAGGGAATGCTGATCCGGCCCGCAACAAGGTCATAGTGATGGGACCAGCCATGATAGCCGTCCACTGCAAGATCATTAACGAGTTTTTCCTGTTCCACCGCCATTTTTTCGCGGGCATTTGTGCGGCGCTCATCAAGGAAAAAAGCCACCGGTATAAGTTCCGGTTCATCCAGCAACTGTTTCCACCGGACATCGTTCACGGCCAGCATCTTCCCGTCCAATTCGGTCATGAGCGAGCCCAGCGAAGCCTGCAGCTGCTGCAGACGCCCGTTAAGCAATCTAGCCCCATCATCTTTGACATCCTGAGCATTGAGGCAAAAAACAAAAGAGGAGGCCTGACCCAGCCGGGCGGAAATATCCTGCAGGGCATGGATCAGTTTCAGCCAATGTTCCCTGCTGTCAATACTGAAACTACTTTTCTGCAGGCCGGCGATATCCTGCTCCAGACGATCCATCCATGCCTTCAGCTCCGCAGAATCGCTCCCGCCTGGGAATATAGAGTGGAGCTCCCATGTCATTGCAAGATCTTGCATCTTTAATCACCTTTCTGGACATTGCATCCGTAAATATTGCTGCATTTATAGATTGCTGCCTTTTGCAGCTGCCGCATCAAAACCGGTCTTCGCGAGATTTTAGCGGATTTGCCCGTAAAAGGAAAACCGGTGACCTTCAAGGCGGGCACATGGCTGGTCCCCATACCGAAAAGGCCGGTTCGTTCCCGCTCTTTTGATACAGCTTCAACGCTGTTCAATGCATTCAGCATGCTTTCAGTAAAGCGCATCCCTCAAGCTAAAAAAGGTCCCGGTATCTAAACGTTATGGCAGGCTACGAAGCGCCCTTCTTCCAGTTCACGCATCTCCGGTTCCTCTTCGCGGCATATCGGGAGAACGCGGTTGCAGCGGGTATGAAAATAGCACCCCGGCGGTGGGTTCACCGGGCTCGGCAGATCGCCTTTAAGGAGAATGCGCTGGCGCTTACGCTCCACATCGGGATCAGCGATGGGCACCGCTGAAAGCAGAGCGCGGGTATAGGGGTGAAGGGGATTATTGTACAGCTCCTCACTTTCAACAAGCTCCACAATCTTTCCCAGATACATAACCGCAACACGATCGGAGATATGCTTAACCATGGAAAGGTCATGGGCAATGATCAGATAGGTTAAATTAAGATCTTCCTGAAGCTGTTCCAGCATATTGATGATCTGAGCCTGGATGGATACATCCACTGCCGAAACAGGTTCATCACAAACAATAAGCTCCGGCTCCACCGCCAGAGCCCTTGCAATACCAATGCGCTGGCGCTGGCCGCCGCTGAATTCGTGGGGATACCGGTTTGTATGCTCGGGGTTAAGCCCGACCATGTTGATAAGTTCATGGATCCTTTCCATGCACTGCTTTTTCGGCATATCGGGCTGGTGAATGGATATGGGTTCACCAACAATATCACCAACTGTCATCCTCGGGTTCAATGAAGCATAGGGATCCTGAAAGATCATCTGCATCTGCCTTCTGTTTTTTAGCCGCTCAGAGCCCGAAGCCCGGGCCAGGTTAACTCCCTTGTAAACCACCGAGCCTGCTGTAGGACTGTACAGACCGATGACAGTGCGTCCTACGGTAGTTTTTCCACAGCCGCTTTCACCAACAAGTCCCAAAGTCTCCCCGGTCTGGATGGAAAAGGATACTCCATCAACAGCCTTTAGCCATCTCCCACTGCGGCTGAACATGCTGCTTTCCTGGTGAAAGTATTTTTTTAGCTTATCTACTTTCAGAATGGGTGTCTGTTCCGGGGTTGCGGCCATGATCAGGAAACCTCCTTCTTGAATTCCACTTTCGGAGCCTGGGGATGATAGAGCCAGCACCTGACCTTATTCCCGTTAAAAAAGGGCGGCATCTCCCTTTCGCAAATACCCATGGCAAAATCACACCTGGGCATGAAAGGACAGCTGGTGAAGTGCTGCAACAGATCAGGAGGCTGTCCCCAGATTGGTGTAAGCTTTTGCCCCTTTATTGCATCAAGACGGGGCACAGATTTGAGAAGCCCCAGGGTGTAGGGGTGCGATGGTTTTTTCAGCACTTCGTCAAGAGTGCCCGTTTCGACGATCTGCCCGGCATACATAACCAGGATCCGGTCGGCCTGCCCCGCCACAACTCCCAAATCATGCGTGATCAGGATAATTGCCGTTTGGAAACGATCCTTCAGCTCTTTGATCAGCTCCAGGATCTGCGCCTGAACAGTCACATCAAGCGCCGTGGTGGGCTCATCAGCGATGATCAACTTCGGCTCGCAGGCCAGGGCCATGGCAATCATCACCCGCTGCCGCATCCCCCCGCTGAACTGGTGCGGATACTGCTTCAGGCGAATTTCCGGCTCCGGTATGCCCACAAGATTGAACAGCTCCACCGCCCGCTGCACAGCCTGCGCCCTGCTCATGCCCTTGTGCAGGCGGAGATTTTCTGTGACCTGTGTCGAAATTGATAAAACGGGATTCAGATAGGTCATGGGATCCTGGAAGATCATCCCGATAGAATTGCCCCTGATCCTCTGCATCTGCCGCTCGTTCTTTTTTA
>CAYXKD010000146.1:0-3103 GCA_964464625.1 uncultured Syntrophomonadaceae bacterium | reverse complement strand
CACCTTCGCGCATCTTTGGAGCACAGGGTGCTCCGGAAAACATTTCGTGAGGGGCTGACTGTTCCACAGCCCCTTGCCTTTGTCGATAAAAAGGCTTTACTGATGAAATATATCCCCGGGGAAAATCTCTGCGATCTTCTGAACCGCCGCTGCCTGCCGGAATATGCCGATAAGCTGGCCCGCTGGTTCAGCTCTTTTCACCGCTGCTTTGAAGGACCCGGCGGGAAAACACTGCTCAGGGGAGACTCCAACCTGAGAAATTTTATAATCCGGGCAGATGGTGCTCTCTGCGGAGTCGATTTTGAGGAGGCGGCACCGGGCGATCCGGCACGCGACATAGGCCAGATCTGCGCCTCCATCCTCGATACGGAGCCCATGTTCACACCGGTGAAGGCAGCCCTGTGCCGCCGTCTCATCCACTGTTACGGCAATTTTACCGGAAGGGCAAACCTGGAGCAGCACCTGCTACCCGAGATCGCTGCAGCACTGCGGAAAACTTCACGCCGCCGCCCACAGCAGCGGACCTACCTTTCAAAACAGGCGAAGCTGCTCGAACAGCAAGGGCTGACACGTTATTTATAGCCGCCCCCAACCTGCCAGAGGGACAGGGACTTTGGCTGGTCGAGATACAAGTGCAGAAAGACAGCATGAGGGGGTCAGTAAAGAACCTCCATGTTGAAGCGCCGCAGTAAAAGATAGAGGGCAAGCGACAGGGAGAGGATTGCCAGGGCAGCCACCCTGTGCTTTCCGGTGAAAGGCTCTTTCTCAAGGTAGCTTCGCCGGGGATATAGTCCGAAAGCGCGGCTCTCCATGGAGATGGTCAGCGTGTCAACCTTGCCCAGGGCGGAGAGGACTATAGGCACAAAGAGATAGCGAACAGCAAGTAAGAAATTTTTTAGCGACAGTTTCTCAATGTCGATCCCCTTGGCCATCTGGGCGTGGCGGACCTGTTCAAGCTCCAGGAAAAATAGCGGGATGAAACGAAGCGCCGTGATAAGCATGAAGCCGTAGCGGTAGGGCAAACCCGCCTGCATCAGGGCATAGGCCAGCCTGTTGGGATCTGTGGCAACCACAAAAAGGTAGCTTGAGCCGATGGTGTTAAGGAAACGGAACACCAGGAGCAACCCATGATTGAGCCCCAGGGACCAGACTTCCAAAGAAAGCCCCAGGAGGTTTTTCTGCCAGAGCAGGACCCCTTCGCGAACAAAGATAAGGTGCACCAGCAGGATCAAAAAGCTAAAGAGAAAGATGAACCTCAGTTTGCGCCAGAAAAAGGTGAAGCTCAATCCTGCCGCCAGGTAACCCGCCAGCAAAACAGCGAAGAGAAATAGCCCGCAAAGGTAGTGTGACAGGGTAAAGACCAGCAGGCTGAAGCAGAGCAGCATCTCGAGCTTGATCAGCGGGTGCAGGCGGTGTACAGGTGTATCCGCCGGCTCGTAGGTAAGGCCCGGTAAAAAGGAACTGAACCTCATGCCGGCGGTGAAGCTCCTGGAACGCTTGCCCTCTTTTGACTGCCAGGGTTGATTCGAATGCCTGCCGCAATTTGTGATTAAGCCACCCCCTTACCCTGGTTTTATCCCGCTGGAAGAGGGGAGTAATGGCAGATAATCTGCTTTACCCAACCGGCTCAGTTCTGCGAATGCTCTCTCGGTAGGAGCATCGATCAAAAGCTCGCCCTGCTCCAGGAAAAGCATCCGCGTGCAGCAGGCTGCCACAACGGCCGGCTCGTGGCAGGCCATGATCGCAACACCGCCGCGGCGGTTGTGCTCAGAGAGGGCCTCCAGAAGCAGATCCAGACGATCCTGGTCCTGCCCCACCAGGGGCTCGTCGAGGAGCAGAATTCGGGGGCGGTAGGCCAGCACCGATACCAGGGTGAGCCGTTTCTTTTCGCCCAGGCTCAAAGCAAAGGGCAGTTTCTCCCGGTAGCGTTCCAGATCAAAGTGCAGCAGCAACTGCTCCACCCGGGCCAGGCTTTCCTCACCCTCTACCGACAGGAACTGTGCCGGCAAGCCCGCTTCTTTGAACACGGTCTTCTCGAAAAGCTGGTGGTTAGGATTTTGGAAAGTCAAGCCCATCTCCCGGGCCCGCAGGGCTACCTTCTCCCCGGCAAGCTCCCTCCCTGAAAAACAGATCCCGCCACTGTCCGGTTTTAAAATACCCAACAGCGCCAGCAGCAGGGTGCTCTTGCCGCAGCCGTTGTCTCCCATCAGAGCCGCCGTCTCCCCGGGGTAAAGAGAAAATGTTACCTCTTTCAGGGCAGGCTGCTGCCCATAACCCGCGGTCAGGCCTTCTACCGAGAGCAGCGGCATTTCGCACACACTCCGGAACGGTACCCTACCCTCTAGGAGCGGCTCCGCTTCTGCCGATTCATCCTCCCTCTCGGGCTTGTTGAGTTTTTCTGGGATCTCCGCCTCAGCCCCAACATCTCTATTTCGGCAGGCTGCCGGAGGTAGGATAGATACCCCGCTCTCCAGGGAATAAAAAGGTGCACGAAGACGCCGGGATTGCGCCACCTCTGCCGGCAGCCCATCGGCGGTAATCCGGCCGCGTTCCATGACAATGAGACGATCGGCAAGGGGTAACAGTTGCTGCAGGCGGTGTTCAAAGATAATGATGGCCGCCCTGTGGTCGCAACGCAGCCTCTCCACCACCGCCAGCACCTCGCGGCAGCCCCTGGGGTCCAGGTTGGCGGTGGGTTCATCGAGAATTAACAGCCGGGGCTGCATCGCCAGCACCGAGGCGATAGCCACTCGCTGCTTCTCGCCCCCCGATAATGTGTGCAGGGAACGTTTCTTCAGGGCGGCGATCCCTGCGGCTTCCAGTGCCCAGTCCAGCCGTTTTTCGATCTCTGCAGCGGGAAGCCCCAGGTTTTCAGGGCCAAAGGCAACCTCTTCGGCGACATGCAAGGTGCACAGCTGGGCTTCGGGATCCTGCTGCACAAGCCCGGCGATGCCGGCAAGTTCCCCGGGTGAAATGGAACCTGTATCATGGCCCCCGATGAGGGCCCTCCCCTGCATTGTCCCGGAAAAACTCTGGGGAATAAATCCTGTCAGGCAAAAGGAAAGTGTCGATTTGCCGCAGCCGCTGGGGCCGGTAATAGCGA
>CAYXKD010000145.1:0-3149 GCA_964464625.1 uncultured Syntrophomonadaceae bacterium | reverse complement strand
CTTTATATTTAATAATAATTGCAGAATGCCGGAGGTACGGGGACTTTGGCTGGTAACCGGGTAAACGCTATCTGAAATAATTGAGATTGGTAAGCCTAGAAAATCTGGCCAGCCGGGAGAAATGCAGCAATATAGCCGTAACATCATTCTTTTACTTCCCTGTTTAACTGCGCTGTTCTGTGCAATATTGCACATCTTGTGCATTCCCGCATCAGAATTACGAAAAAGAAACCCCTTTGCTACAAGAAAACCCCTCGATAAAGCCGTTTGCAGCAAGCGAGCGGCTTGGCACTGCTATTGCATTTAAAAGAATAGTGAAACAAATTACTTTATGAAAGGAGTGTTGGTTGTGAAGACGGCACAGGAGTATGAAGCAAGCCTCAGAGCACTAAAACTGAATGTGTACATGTTTGGCGAAAAGGTAGAGAATACGGTGGACCATCCTGTCATTCGTCCCTCAATGAATTCAGTGGCGAAGACCTACGAGTTGGCATCTGACCCCAGATACGAGGAACTGATGACTGCAACCTCCAATCTGACAGGGCAAAAAATCAACCGCTTTACCCATCTGCACCAAAGTATGGACGACCTGATCAAAAAGGTGAAAATGCAAAGGCTCATGGGGCAAAAAACTGCCTCCTGTTTTCAGCGTTGCGTGGGGTTGGATGCCTTTAACGCTGTTGACAGCACTACGTTTGAGATGGACCGTGATCTGGGTACCGGCTACCATCAAAGTTTCCGCAATTTCCTGAAATTTGTTCAGGAAGAGGATCTCACTGTAGATGGTGCGATGACCGATCCCAAGGGCGACAGAGGGCTCAGGCCTTTTCAACAGGATGATCCCGATCTCTATATGCGGGTAGTGGAGCAAAACAAAGAAGGAATTGTAGTCCGTGGAGCAAAGTGTCACCAGACCGGGGCCCTAAACTCTCATGAGATATTGATCATGCCCACTATCGCTATGACCGAGGAAGACAAGGATTACGCAGTATCATTTGCCCTGCCCTCAGATGCCGATGGGATTCTTTATATTTACGGGCGTCAGTCCTGCGATACCCGCAAGCTGGAAGGGGGCTGCATTGATGTAGGCAATTGCCGCTACGGCGGCCATGAAGCTCTGGTAATCTTTGAAGATGTTTTCGTCCCCTGGGAGCGCGTGTTCATGTGCGGCGAATATAAATATGCCGGCATGATGGTGGAACGCTTTGCCGGATACCACCGCCAGAGCTACGGCGGCTGCAAGGTGGGTGTGGGGGATGTATTGATCGGAGCTGCGGCGATGGCTGCCGATTACAATGGTGCAGCGAAGGCATCTCATATCAGGGATAAACTGATCGAAATGGTCCACCTGAATGAAACCCTCTATGCTTGCGGCATTGCCTGCTCCTCACAGGGCTGTCCCACCGCATCGGGCACCTATCTGATCGATTTGCTGCTGGCCAATGTCTGCAAGCAGAATATAACCCGTTTCCCCTATGAAATCGCACGCTTGGCCGAGGATATTGCCGGCGGGCTGATGGTAACAATGCCCTCCGAGAAGGACCTTAAACACCCCGAAATTGGTAAACATGTTGTCAAGTACCTCAAGGGGGTATCATCTGTTCCTACAGAGCACCGCATGCGCATCCTGCGGCTCATCGAAAATATAACCCTAGGTGCCGCCGCAGTGGGTTACCGTACCGAATCGCTGCACGGAGCCGGTTCACCGCAAGCCCAGCGGATCATGATCGCCCGTCAGGCCGACATGGGACATAAGAAAAGGCTGGCCAGGATTATGGCCGGGATTGAGAGTGAGAGCGAGGCTGAATCGTAGGACACTGATGTGCATGTGAGCAAACCTGCTAATGGAGGGAAATGAATTGAGCTGGCGAGATGAATACAGTGCAAAAATTATGAGCGCGCAAGAGGCGGTAAAGCATATCCAGTCAGGAGACAGGGTCGTTGTCGCTCATGCTTGCGGAGAATCGCCAACGCTGAGCAAGGCGCTGGTGGAGCGGGCGCCCTTACTGCAAAATGTTGAGATTGTCCACATGGTGGCCATGGGCAAAGCAGAATATTGCCTGGAGAATATGAGTGGCCATTTTGTTCACAATTCTCTATTCGCCGGAGGAACAACCAGAGAAGCGATCAACAGCGGCCGGGCCGACTATACCCCCTGTTTCTTTTCAGAGATACCGCGCCTTTTCCGGGAAGGCTACCTTCCTGTTGATGTGGTTCTAGCCCAGGTCTCACCGCCCGATGAACACGGCTTTTGCAGTTTCGGCATTTCTGTCGACTACACCATTGTTGCAGCTCAGCATGCCAAGACGGTTATCGCTGCGGTAAATCCTAAAATGCCTAAGACACTGGGTGATTCCTTTATGCATGTTAGCGAAATAGATCATATTGTTGAAACGGATGACGAGATAATCGAGCTGCCCAGGCCGAAAATTGGTGTAGTTGAAGAGGCTATCGGCCGCAATGTCGCTTCGCTTATTGGAGACGGTTCAACGTTGCAGTTGGGTATTGGCGCTATCCCGGATGCGGTGCTTCTTTTCCTCAAAGAGAAAAAAGACCTCGGCATTCATACCGAGATGTTCTCTGACGGAGTGGTGGAGCTCTATGAAGCGGGGGTGATCAACAACCGTGCCAAAACTCTGCACCCGAACCGCATGATCTGCACCTTTTTAATGGGTGGACGCAAACTCTACGATTTCGTAGATAACAATCCCATTGTAGAGATGCACACCGTCGATTACACCAACGATCCCTTTGTCATTAGCCGTAATGATAAAATGATCTCTATAAATTCTGCCCTGCAGGTGGATACTGTGGGGCAGATTAACGCCGACACGATTGGTTATAAGCAGTACAGCGGCGTTGGCGGCCAGGTAGACTTTGTCCGCGGCACTTCGCGTTCACGGGAGGGCAAGGCCATTATTGCTATGCCAGCCACCGCTTCGGGCGGCAGAGTTTCCCGTATTGTCAGCCGTCTTGATGAGGGCGCCTGTGTAACCACATCCCGTAATGACGTCCATTATGTTGTCACCGAGTATGGAGTAGCTGATCTTCGCGGCAAAACACTCCGAGAACGAGCGCGTGCCCTCATTGCCGTCGCGCATCCCGACTTCAGGAAAGAGCTGAACAAGGAGGTGGTGCGCAGCAGAAAC
>CAYXKD010000144.1:0-3183 GCA_964464625.1 uncultured Syntrophomonadaceae bacterium | reverse complement strand
TTGATTCGCCAGAGGTTGCCCCAGGCCAGGCGCAGCAGATCCCGGAAACGCATTGCTTTAGGATCCCCCCAGTCCAAAAAGGGCGCACAAAAAAGTCTTGAACCTGGCCCAGAAACCCTCTGAATTATTCTTTTTTTCCGGCGGGCCATCGCCGTTGGGAGAGAAGACATCCTTGATTTCCATTACTTCGATCTGCAGATCCTTTTTAATAACCTGCTTTCGATTCATTGCATCGCTGTAGTAGAGCTCCAGTTTCAGAGCATTTTTCCCGGACCGCATGGCGACGATAGAAAAATCGAAGATGTCGGAATCTCCTTCGTTGAAAGTGCCGAAATAAGTTTCACCCTCTTCGGCTTGAAAATTATCGTCGTGGAGTGCAACAATACCCACACCGCGCACAGAAGCGCCGCCGCTGTTGACCACGTAGCCGCTGACGTCGAAGATCTCGCCTTCGGTCACTAAACCGGGATAGTTCAGCTCGATGAGATCGAGTGTCCCCTGCGGTTCAAGCATCAATCCTGTTACTGCGGTTGATTCAAAAGGCTCGCCCTCCCAGTTGATATAGGAGAGATGAAGAACGAGGTTGTAGATGCCTCCGGCGACACCCGGCCCGGCAATAAGATTGCATTGCAGCCATTTTTCAGAACCCACCGGTAGATGGCCCAGGTAGAGGGTGTTGCTCTGCCCCAAAGGGGAGAAATGCTTCAATGTTGTTTCGCCCTCCAGTGACTGTAGGGTGACAACAATACGGCGACCTTCCTGATTGCCATAATTCCTCATTTTTAATTTCAGAATGAAGGGCTCTCCGGGGATGATAGGATCGGGTCCGGTTGTAACCTCCGTAATCAACACCAGTGGCCTGTCGGGCTGTTTAAGTGGCGCCGACTGTGGCGCCGGTTCCTCCTGAGGAAGCAAACCTTCGGTCATTTCGGGGTAAGGTTCTTGAGCCTTTACCTCTGCAGTGATGGGGAAAATAACCAGGAATGCTATGGCAAGCAAAAGAAAGGCATCTCTGATTTTTAAAGGAAGACCTTTTTGGGGCAACATTATGTACCGCCTCCATCCTGTAAAATATAGGTAGCATTAAGATAAGAGCTTCGCCCTGAAAGAAGGAATGGTCTCTCCGGTCAGGGGGATTCAATTTGAACAACTGCTCCATCCCGCAAGACAATAACACGGTGAGCATGGGTTGCAACTTCACGGTCATGCGTGGCGATGATACAGGTGATTCTCTGTTCGTTCAAATTCCTAAACAGAGCCATGATCTCGCCTCCCGAAGCGGTATCAAGATTGCCTGTCGGTTCGTCGGCGAGAAGAATTGCCGGGCGGTTGATCAGAGCTCTGGCTATGGCTACCCGCTGCTGCTGCCCTCCGCTCAGTTCAGGAGGCCGGTGCGAAAGGCGATCACCCAATCCGACCTGCTCCAGCAGTTCCTGGGAAAGGCGCAGCCGCTCCTGCCTCTCCACACCGGCAAAAATTAGCGGAAGTTCTACATTCTCAAGGGCGGTAAACTGCGGCAGCAGGTTAAAAGATTGAAAGACAAAACCAAGCTGCCGGCGACGGTAAAGACAAAGATCATTTTCATCAAGCAGGGTAATATTAATGCCCTCTACAAATATGCTTCCATTGGTGGGGCGATCCAGGCCGCCAATAAGATTTAGCAGAGTGGACTTGCCGCATCCCGAAGGTCCCATCAAACAAAGGAATTCGCCTTTTGTCACAATAAGATTTAAATCTCGGATGGCGAGGACAGGGTTGTCGCCCAAATAAAATGTTTTTTCCAGATCTTCTAAAACAATAAAGCTGGCGTTTTCCATGGAAGTCCACTCCCGATGACCTTCATTATGATTATTCTTCTGTAGCATTCTTGAGCATAATATCTCTTTCCTTCTTTCTAAACGAAATTACTTGTACTGCCCTGGCAATAAAAAACGACATATTTCCTGTCAGAATTGAAATGCCATATTTTCGGTAGTAGCAGCAGCAGGGTAAGTATATCTTCATCATTTCTGGTAGATAAATATAGAAGCGGGAGGTGTGTCATGACGGATAAAAAAATAAAAAGCCTGGATTTCCGTTTTTGGCAGCGTGATCTTGCCATTGATCTGGGTACAACGAACACACTTATCTATATGCCCCGTAAAGGTATTGTCCTGGAGGAGCCCTCAGTAATAGCTTTGCGTAACGGCACAGTGGCTGCTGCTGGGAAAAAAGCTTTCCGGATGCTTGGCCGCACCCCGCCGGGAATTACTGCGGTGAAGCCGCTTCAGGGTGGTGTGATTGCCGATTTTGAGATGACCCGCAAGATGCTTGATTACTTCATCTCCAGGGTCTTGCGCCGTTTCCCTTTTTTACGCCTGCGGATGATGGTTACCGTTCCTTTCGGGACCACCCAGGTTGAGCGGCGCGCTGTCCTCGCTGCGGGCAAACGCGCTGGAGTCAAAGAAACTTATCTAATTGAAGAACCTGTTGCTGCGGCGATCGGCGGCGGGTTGCCGGTAGCGGAACCCCGGGGCAGCTTCATTGTAAATTCCGGCGGAGGCGTTACCGAGATAGCGGTGATCTCCCTCGGCGGCATTGTCCTGGGGAGTTCGCTCCCTCAAGGGGGAGAGACCATTGATGAAGCCATCCAACGCCATATCTACCGCAAATACAGAATGGAAATCGGACTCTCAACCGCGGAAGAAGCCAAGAAAAAGGCAGTTTATGCCTTAGATCCACCTGAAGATCTGGTCTATTCCTTCCACGGTATTAACCTTTACCGACGCATTCCTGATATTCTTGAAGTAAAAGCGGTTGAGTTGCACGAAGTGATTGCTCCACAACTGGCTGCCCTGACTGGTGCGGTGCGAACCATATTTGAAGGAATTCCAGCCCAACTGGCGACTGATGTGATGCAGGATGGGATCGTTCTCGTTGGCGGGGGTTCTCTCCTCCAAAATCTTGATGCCTACCTGAGCCGCGAAATGAATCTTCCGGTCCGCCGGGTAAAAGATCCTTTCACCTGTGTTGTGCGGGGAGCCAGCGAGTCCCTGGGATTTTTAAAAAACCTTGCCTTACCGGAAAAACAGCCCCCTGAGCCCCTGTTTAGGTAGATCTGACGGTAGATCTACAAACGCATTAGATTGAATCTTCACTTTAACAGTGAAAACAAAAAATAACCCTCGTGAGCCTTGAGAGCCA
>CAYXKD010000143.1:0-3218 GCA_964464625.1 uncultured Syntrophomonadaceae bacterium | reverse complement strand
TGGCCGGTGTTTTTGCCGTGGATCCCGATATTATTATCTTTGACGAGGCCACCACCATGCTCGATCCTGAAGGCCGTCAGGAGCTTCTCGAGACCATCGGCCGGCTGCACAATAATCTGCGCAAAACAATCATCCTGATCACCCATTACATGGAGGAGGCGGTCATCGCCGATCGGATTTACCTGCTAAAGGAGGGCAAGGTCATCGCCTGCGGCGCACCCCGCGAAATTCTGGCAGACCGGGCGCTGCTTGCCCGGGCAGGTCTGCTGCCGCCCCTGCCGGTGCGGCTCTATTACGACTTGAAAGCAGAGGGGATCCAACTCAAACGCTGCCCTCTGACAAACGAAGAACTGGTGGAGGAATTTGAAAAGCTATGCCCATCACATTAGACGAGGTTTCATTTACCTATGCACCGGGAACAGCCTTTGAAAGTGTCGCCCTGAGCAGTATCAGCCTGACCGTTAGTGAGGGTGAATTCGTCGGTATTGTGGGCCACACCGGCTGCGGCAAGTCAACACTGGTCCAGCTCATGGCCGGCCTGCTGCGCCCGACCTCGGGGAAAATTATGCTGGACAGTGAAGATATCAACCGCAAGGGCTATCATCGAGATGAACTGCGGGAAAAAGTCGGTATCCTGTTCCAGTTCCCGGAGTGCCAGCTTTTTGAAACCACCGTGAGGCGAGATGTCGCCTTCGGCCTTAAGCATCTGCCCCTATCCGCTGAAGAAAAAGATGAAAGGGTGCGCTGGGCTCTGGAAACAGCCGGTTTTTCCTTTGATGATATTCGCGATCAATCCCCCCTGGGGCTCTCCGGCGGGGAGAAACGGAGAGTGGCTATCGCCGGTGTCCTGGCGGCAAAGCCGCAGATCCTGATCCTCGACGAACCGGTGGCATCCCTTGACCCTGTGGGCCGGAGAGAATTCATGGAGCTGATCAGCCGGCTGAACCGCGATGGCACCACTATTATCATGATCTCCCACAATGCCGACATTTTAAGCGAATACGCAGAGAGAATCCTCGTTCTGAAAAGCGGCAGACTCTGTATAGATGCCCCGTTAAAAGAGACCTTTCAGGATATGACAAGCCTTGATGCTTACAATCTCGCTGTGAGCCAGCCGCGGAAAATCGCTCACATGCTGCAGCAAAAAGGTCTGCCCTTTCCCCAGGACGTTATCCGCTATGAGGAGCTGCTGGCGGCAATAATAACCTTTGTAGAAAGCCGGTGCCCATGATGAACCGCCTTCCTATCGGGATCTATATCCCCGGCAACTCGCTGCTACACCGGCTTGACGCCCGGGTCAAATTGCTCTGCCTGATCACTCTCGTTATTGCCATCATCTATACAAACTCTTTACCCGGTTACGGGATCATGGCACTTTTAACCGCCATACTGGTCCTCTTATCCAGACTGGATCTGAAAACAGCGGCCGCCTCCGTTAAACGGGTCATCCCTTTCTTTCTGATCATTTTTCTGATGAACAGCCTTTTCTATGACAAAGGTGAGGCGCTGTGGTCCTGGTGGATTTTGCGGCCCTCTGTTGACGGCATGATCATCGGCGCCAACGTGGTGCTAAAGCTGATTTTTCTCATGATTCTCTTTAACATCCTCATGTCCACAACGGCTCCCATGAAAGTCACCTCCGCCCTGGGCACCCTTCTGCACCCGCTCAGCTATATTGGGATTCCTGTGACCATTCTGGCCCTGATGATCAGTGTGGCCATCCAGTTCATTCCCACTCTCATGGAAGAGATGGAGATGATCCGCAGGGCGCAGACTGCCCGCGGGGCCAGGTTTGACAGCCCCCGTCTCAAGGAGAAAGCAGAGAGCATTATGCCTCTCGTTATCCCCATTTTCATCAGCGCCTTCAGGCGGGCTGATGAGCTGGCCATGGCCATGGAGGCAAGGGGCTATCGCGGGGGTAAACGGCGCGCCGGAAAAAGTACGCCCCTTCAGAAATACGATTTCACAGCCATGGCTGTCAGCACAGCAATATGTCTGGTGCAGATCTTTGCTCTTTGATTTGGCAATTGAGCGGTGAGACGGGGCGAGCGAAGCAGGCCCCGCTTGCGGCTTAATGATAGGACCTACATCTTATACAAGGAGGTTAATGAATTGACACAGGTGAAAAAAGCGATTATCACCGCTGTTTGCATGGCCCTGTGCGTTGTTCTTCCACTGGCCTTTCATGCCGTCCCCAATGCCGGCAGCATCTACCTGCCCATGCACATTCCCGTTCTCCTCTGCGGACTCATCTGCGGCTGGGCCTATGGCCTCGCCTGCGGGGTTGTGGGCCCCCTGCTTTCAAGCCTCTTGACGGGCATGCCGCCCGCTGCTGTTCTGCCTGCCATGGTCATTGAGCTGGCAGTTTACGGCATCGTGGCCGGTATCGGCATGGCCTTGATCCGGAGCAAAAAAATCACCGCTGATCTTTACATCAGTCTGATCATAGCCATGTTACTGGGGCGCATCGTTGCCGGGATTTCCAGAGCCCTCATCTTTGCGGCGGGCTCCACTACCATGGCCACCTGGGCTACCAGCTATTTTGTAACAAGCCTGCCCGGTATAATCATCCAACTAATCCTCATACCCGCCATTGTCATTGCCCTGGAGAGAGCCAGGCTCATCCCTGTGCGCTACGGGGCAGAATAAGCCGGCTTCAGTAAAATAAGAAGTAATGGCTGATGATAAACAGCTTTCTGGCTAAAAACTGCTTCGCATATTTCCTCATCAGCCATTACTATCTTAATTAAAATATAAATTCGCCTCCCTGTAAAGTGTGATTCGGAGGGAACCATTTGCGTTGTAAGCCTATTGTAAGCTGTTGTCAGCAAAAATTAACTAGGAGAGAGCAATTAATACCCTTCCTTGCAGATATGATGGTGATTTTTCTGGTGTTGGTAGAGCATTTATTCCCTCGAATTGACATATATCCCCATATCCTTGCGATTTAGAGACACTACCCCCTTTAGCTGTGGTTCCTGCCTAAATGTCTTCTTAAGCGGACCGGACCAAACTGCGCATCAGATCCGGTCTTTTTTCCTTTACCCTACCCAGAGCGATGACCAGCATGATACACATAGCCAGCGTACACCTGAAATTCATCTTTTTAAGCCCCCGGATAAAATGATGCTCAAAACCAAAGGAAACATCCAGGCGACTGTTGACCCTTTCTACTGCTGTACGTTTGCTGTACAGCTTTTTCCAGCGGTAGCTGGAAC
>CAYXKD010000142.1:0-3225 GCA_964464625.1 uncultured Syntrophomonadaceae bacterium | reverse complement strand
TCCCTCGGACAATATTTGTCCGTACCGGTTCGATTCCGGTTCCCGGCACCAAAAATGCCCTGAGGTTAGTGAAAAACAAGATCGCAGACAAAAAGAAAGCCGCCCACAAAGGCGGCTGTTTTCTTCTGCGCGGAGAAAATAAAACCCGATAGGAAATCTTTTATTTTACCAGGCAGGATTCCTATATATAATCGCGAATGTACGAAAGTTAAGGCAAATCTTTTCTATTAAAGGGGGGGTGCCAGGCAACATCCATATTGATGATATCTGTTGCTGTGTTAAAAATTTGTAAGGGGGTTTGAACTTGAAAAAAAGTCTTATTGGTATTGCGCTTATATTAAGCATGGCTCTTGTTGCAGTTGGATGTAATGGCGACGGTGGCAACGGCGATGTGGTTACCGATGAGATGGTTGTTACCTACAATGTGGGCACAGAACCGGAGACGCTGGATCCGGCTTTGATGACGGGGATTCCTGAATTTCACATGACCCTGCAAATGTATGAAGGGCTGACCCGTCTGGATGCTGATAACAACCCGCAGCCGGCTTGTGCCGAGAGCTGGGATGTCAGCGATGACCAGATGGAATACACTTTCTATCTGCGCGATGACCTCAAGTGGTCCAACGGCGATCCGCTGACGGCGCACGATTTTGAATTTGCCTGGAAAAGAGCTGTCGATCCCGATATGGCTGCAGATTACTGCTACATGTTTGATCTTATCGAGGGCGCAAGGGACTGTTATGAAGGCAAAGGCAGTGCCGATGATATCGGGATCACCGTTGTTGATGACCAAACGATTAAGGTGAAGCTGATGTCGGGTGCGCCCTATTTCCTCGATCTCACCTCTTTCCCCACGTACTATCCACTGCACCAGGAGACAGTGAAGGCCGACGACGAGGGCTGGCACCTGAAGCCCGAAACCACCATTGTTAACGGCCCCTTCAAGCTGGAGAAGAGGGAGCAGGGCCGGCTGGAGTATGTTCCCAACGAGCACTACTGGGATGCCGGCGCTGTGAAGCTGGATCGCCTCATCTTCACCATGGTGGAAGAGCTCAATACCGAGCTGACCATGTTTGAAAACGGCGAAGTAGATATGACCCATGATGTTCCAGGCCCGGAGATCCCCCGGCTGAAGCAGGAGTTGCCCGATGAGCTGCATATTTTCCCCTACCTGGGCACCTACTACTATATTTTCAACTGCGAGCGGGAACCTTTCGATGATGCCAGGGTGCGCAAGGCTCTGACCATGGCCATAGATCGCAAGGCTATCTGCGAAGAGGTCACCCAGGGCGGCGAGCTTCCGGCTTTTGCCTACGTTCCCCCCGGCATTGCCGACGTTGCTGAAGGTTCCGATTTCCGTGAGGTGGGCGGAGACTTCTACGAGGAGGATGTCGAAGAGGCGAAAGCTCTGCTCGCCGAGGCGGGTTATCCCGACGGCGAAGGCTTCCCCTCCTTTGAAATTCTCTACAACACCCATGACATGCACAAGATCATTGCCGAGGCGATCATGGAGATGTGGGAGCAGAACCTGGGCATCACCGGGATCACCCTGACGAACCAGGAATGGGGCACCTACCTGCAGACCCGTGACGAGGGCAACTTTGAAGTGTCCCGGGCCGGCTGGATCGGGGATTATGTTGAGCCTAACAGCTTCCTCGACATGTGGAAGACTGGCAGCGGCAACAACAATACCCAGTGGGGCGATGAGCGTTACGATGCGATCATCAAGGAGCTGGTCACCCTTGCCGATCCTGCGGACCGCATGCCTCTGATGCATGAGCAGGAAGAGATCCTGATGGAAAATATGCCCATCATGCCGGTGTACTACTACACCAGCCCCATGATGGTCAACAGCAAGCTGAAAGGATATCTCTACCTGACCACCGGCGGCCTTGACTTCAAAACCGCCTACTTGGAACAGTAAGCTGTTTTTTGATTTCCAGTAAACGAGGGGTATGCTGAGAAAATAAAAACTGGAGGCGTACCTCTCCATCGGGGAACGGACACGCCGCCCCGGCTCGCAGGCATCATTTCCGCCGGAGTGCGGTTCGTTCCCCGGTTTGTGTAAAGGGGGTAGGGGAGGACTTGTGGAACTATCTAGTGCGGCGATTGCTCTATGCATTTTTGGCTCTTTTTGTTGTGGTTACGGTAACCTTCTTTTTCATGCACTCCATACCCGGCGGCCCCTTTCAGCGGGAGAAAGCCCTGCCGGAGGCGATCAAGAAAAATATCGAAGCCAGGTACAAGCTGGATCAGCCCCTTCACCTTCAGTATCTGGATTACCTGGCTCATCTGGCCAGGGGTGATCTTGGCCCCTCGTACAAATACCGCGGCCAGACTGTCAACGATATCATCGCCGCCAGGTTCCCTGTTTCAGTGCAGTTGGGCACCGCGGCCATCCTTATTGCTCTGCTGCTGGGGGTGCCGGCCGGGATCCTGGCGGCGCTGCATCAGAACAAGATCCCCGATCATGTGGTCATGTTTTTCAGCACCATCGGCATCGCCATGCCCAGCTTTGTCATCGGAACCCTGCTCATGTACTACCTTTCATATAAATGGGGGCTGCTGCCCTCGTCAACATGGGGCTCTCCCAAGCATATCATCATGCCGGCCATTGCCCTGGCGGGGCTGCCCATGGCCTTTATCGCCCGCCTGACACGTTCCAGCATGCTCGAGGTTTTGGGCCAGGACTACATGAAAACCGCCGTGGCCAAGGGCCTGTCCCGGATACGCATCCTGTGGGTGCATGGAATTAAAAATGCAATCATTCCGGTAATTACCTACCTGGGCCCGCTGGTGGCCCAGATTTTAACGGGCAGTTTCATTGTGGAAAATATATTTGCCGTGCCCGGACTGGGCAAGCATTTTGTGATCAGCATCTACAACCGCGATTATACCGTAATTCTCGGCGTGACTGTATTTTTCTGTGTTTTGCTCATATTTGCCAATCTTTTTGTGGACCTGGTATATCCTCTTCTTGATCCTCGCATCCAGCTGAGCGGCAGAAAGGAGCAGGCTTGATATGGCTCTACCCAGGGATTTATTTAAACCGCTGCGGAAAAAAGAGTTCCAGGCTGAACTGATCCGGCCGAGCACGACCTACTGGCAGGATGCCTGGCGCAGGCTGAAGCAGAACCGGGTGGCCATGGGCAGCCTGGTCCTGATAATATTGATCCTGCTTCTGGCCATATTCGGGCCCATATTTTCGCCCTACACCTACTCCGG
>CAYXKD010000141.1:0-3259 GCA_964464625.1 uncultured Syntrophomonadaceae bacterium | reverse complement strand
AAGAGATCACAGAAATGTACGAGCGTCACAAATTGACGGTCTATCGGGTCTGCTTTGCTCTGGTGAAGAACCCCGTCGATACGGAGGATGCGGTCCAGGATACCTTTTTTCAGCTGATCAAAAAGGGGCCTGCTTTTGAAAGCGAAGAGCATGAAAAGGCCTGGCTGATCAGGACCGCGAGCAATTTGTGCAAGAATGGTTTGCGGCACTGGTGGCGTAAGCGTGAGCATTTGCAGGGCTGTGAGAGAGCGGGGGAAAATGATAATATCGAAATCGATGAAACATTCCAGGTGATCATGGATCTTCCCGATAGATACAAAACGGTCCTGTATCTGTACTATTACGAGGGCTACAACAGTGCTGAGATTTCAAAGATGCTCGGCAGGCCGCAGTCAACAATCCGCAACTACCTGCACGAGGCGCGACGCATCCTCAAAGAAAAGTTAAGAGGTGATTTCGAATGAAGGATCGGCGGATTATCGATGCGTGGGATAAAATAGAGCCGGGTCGGGCTGCCGATGCTCGGATGCTCCAGTCAATCCTTGCCCGCAACCGTTCAGGTAAAAATTTCAGGGAAGGGGTGGATCCTGTGCCTGGAACATCCAGTTGGAAGCAGTGGCCGGCTCCCATTGCCGTCTGCCTGGTGCTGGCCATCGCTGTTGCTATCCCCTTGCTGATCCGGGGCGGAGGCGATTTCGATCTTAAGCTGTCCCAGGATGTAAAGGTAAAATATATAGGTAAATCCCCTGCAGCAGCAAAGATGGCAGATCTGGTATGGATGACAGAAGATGAGCTTTTTGCGCCGGAATGGCTGGGTCTTGAAATAGTGGCCTTTGAAGGCACCGTCAAAGAGGTCCGCAATATTGTCTGTGACTACAACGGGTCCAAAGATTACCGTGCCATTGCCACTATCGAGGTCAGCGAGGCCCTGCGCGGTGACCTTGCGGCGGGCAGCACGGTGACTGTTCTTTTACCCTCACCGGTGGGCACCGGCCAGTGGATTGAAGATACGGATATATCTACCCGGGTCACCGCAGGGACAAGAGGGATCTTTATGCCGGCGAAGTATGACGAAACAACAGTTCGCGAGGAGAATGGGTTGACGCTGTACTTGTCTGACCTTGCCGGTTACGGGCTCCTCGATGGCATGCGCTGGTTGTTTATTGAGACTGCAGAGGGCCTGGTCTATTTCCGGGATGATTACCCCTCTTTGGCAGATGTAAAAGATCTGAAAGATGTCAAGGAGATCATTCTTTCCAAAATCGAGGCACAGCGGTAACAATCCCTGCGTCGCGAAGTTGAGGCAGGCCTCTTTTGAGAGCCTGCCCTGTTTTTATTTTTGCGCACCGCCTGCTTATCCAGGTCAGGCCGGAGCAAGGCGCCGATAATGCATACAGGGCAGGCTTAAGCTTTTGGAGTTGGGGCCGGCTTGCGCTGACCCGCCTTAAGTTCCTTAAGCACGCTGATCATCATCAGGACAGCGGCCAGAAAGGAAAGCGCATCTGCAATGGGTTGGCTGATCTGGATCCCCAAAATACCGATCCGGTGAGGCAGGATCAGGATGGCCGGCAGGAAAAAAAGCCCCTGCCTTGAAAGGGAGGTCAAGGAGGCCTTGAAGGCCTTGTTTATGGTCTGAAGCATCATGTTGGTTGGAATAACCCAGGCTGACAGCGGTAAAGCAAGGCACTGAAACCTGAGCGCACGGGCGCCGATGGTGATCACATCCAGGTCCTCTTTCCTGAACAAGGCGATGATCTTGGGGGCGAAGATAAAACCGACGGCGCCTATGGCGGCAAGGACAACGGCCACTGTTTTAACCGTGTACCAGAAAGCTTCAAGTACCCGATCAAAATTCTTGGCGCCGTAATTGAACCCGCACACCGGCTGAAAACCCTGGCAGAAACCCAGCACCCCCAGAATTGCAAATTGAATCACCCGGGCCACAATGGAAATGGCGGCGACAGCCGCATCGCCAAAAGCGCCGGCTGCAAAGTTCAGGCAGATCATAGCCACACTGGCCAGACTTTGACGGTAAAAGGAGGGCAAACCGCCGCGAAAAATTTCTTTGTATATCTTCCACGTAGGGGTAAAGTTTTTAAACTGAATCCGGATATTTCCGCCTATACCCGTATTACGGAGCAGCAGCAGGAAGCTGACGAGCTGGCTGATGATGGTCGCCAGGGCCGCCCCGCCGATACCCATATCCAGCGTAAAAATAAAAATGGGATCTAAAACGATATTCAGCAGGCCTCCGAGCCCGATTCCGATCATGGCATAGAAAGCGCTGCCTTGAAAACGCAGGACATGGTTCAGTACAAAAGCCGAAGTCATGTAGGGCATGCCGATGAGGATGAAACGGATATAATCCCTGGCATAGGGCGCGATGGTTTCTGTGGCCCCCAGGGCGCGGACCAGGGGATCGAGAAAGATTAGACCCGCAGCCGCCAGCAAAATTCCCAGCCCAAAAGCGGAAAAGAAACCGGTAGCCGCCACCCTGGCCGCGTACGGCTTATCCTGCCGGCCCAGAAGCCGGGAGATGTAGTTCCCGGCGCCGGTGCCGAAGGTAAACCCAATGGCCTGGATGACGGCCATCAGGGAAAAGGCAACGCCCACGGCGCCTGATGCACTGGTGCTGATCTTGCTCACAAAAAAAGTGTCGGCCATGTTGTAAATGGAGGTGATCAGCATGCTCACTATCGTTGGGAAAGCCAGGTTGAGGATCAGCCGTTCCACCGGCTCCCGGGTCATCATCATAAATTTTTCGTCTGTGGTCATGTTCTGTACCATGTAATCACTACCTGTCGAAATTGAATTGCTTCAGGTTCACGGATCTAAGGATACAATCTGTTTAATCTGTAAGCAGGGGTGATGGTGCGGCGGGGATCTGCAGCCCGGCCCCGGGGCGAACACTAGCGAGAAGTAGTATCCATTCCAACATCCCTTTCCAGGCAATCATACCCCTAAGGCCCCCGGGTTTCAAGAAAAGGTAACGGGTATCGACCATGTGTTCGTGTATACGTCCTATCATCAATGGCACCCCTGTGGTGTCGGAGGGGGCAGGTTCAACCGGAAGGTGCTTCCGGGCTGGATGCTGCGCTGCCGGCCTTGATCTGAAGTAGGCCGGTTTACTGGTCTCCTTCCGGGGGCACTACACAAATAAAGATAAAAGGTTCGCTCCCGCTGTTCGTAAACTGGTGCAGCGACTCGCCGGGGATGTACGCATAGGAGCCTTCGCGCACGGCATGGTCGGCGCCGTCAA
>CAYXKD010000140.1:0-3286 GCA_964464625.1 uncultured Syntrophomonadaceae bacterium | reverse complement strand
TAGCCGCCGGCATTGTGGCGCAGTGGTAAATTCCTGCGCCCTATCTTCCCCTACCGCCCCTCCCGCGGTGGAGGCCGGGAGGGGCAGGGGGAATCATACTCCTTTATATATGCCGCCGTCTATAGAGGTTTAAAACCGAACTTTTCAAAGACCGCCCTGGCCTTTTCACCGGTAAGAAAATCAATCAGCGCTTTTGCTTCTTCGGGATTGGGGCTGTCCTTGATCACGGCAACGGGGTAGATCACCGGGGCATGAGAACCATCGGGGGCAACCGCCGCCACCTCGACCTTGTCGGAGATCCCGGCATCGGTGCGGTAGACTGCGCCCACCTGGACCGCTTCCGTCTCCACATAGGCCAGCACCTCGCGAACATCCTTGCCCAGCATGAGTTTCTTTCCGCTTTCAAGCTCATCCCAGATCTCCAGGGTGGTAAAAGCCTCCTGGGCATATTTACCGGCCGGGACGGACTCGGGATCGCCGATGGCGATGAGCTCGATCTCTTCCTTGGTCACATCGGTGAACTCACTAATCCCCTCGAAGCCCTTGGGAACCACGAGCACCAGTTCATTCTGAAGCAGGTCCACCCTGGTGCCATCCAGCAGCAGTTCCCCCTCCTCAAGCTCGTTCATCTGCTTGGAAGCTGCCGACATGAAGATATCCGTTGGGGCTCCCTGTTCGATCTGCTGCTGCAGAGCTCCCGAAGAGCCAAAGTTAAATTCAATGGTTACATGGGAGCACTCATCTTTGTATAGCTGCGCAATCTCTTCCATGGCATCGGTAAGGCTGGCGGCCACTGAAAGATTCAATGTAACAGGATCCGCCTCCTCGCCGGGCGGCTCCTCACCCACCCCCGGCTCTTCTTCCACCGCCGGTGTGCATCCGGCCAAAGCCATAATCATTACGGCAATCAAGCCGAGAACTCCAATTAGCTTAAAAAGTTGTTTTTTGGTCATTTATCTATCCTCCACTTTTTATCTTGACACTTCCCCCGGTATTCCGAATTCTGCCTGACGGGAGGGCCCCCTCTCCCTAAATCCCACCATCTGCTTCCCCGCGATCATCCCCTTTCCTGAACTTGAAGTGTGATCCCTTTATGTTTACCCCCATGCTGTCATCTTCGGTGATAACTGGCAACGCTATTTGAGAGGCCTTAAAATAAAATAACCGGAAACAATTGCAGAAACATTTCCGGTTATTGCAGTAATTTTCAGGCAGTTCACCCCTTTCCTAATGTTGGGAGGCACATCGGTTTCCCCATGCACCCTAACGGCCTGCCGCCATTGCTATAAAAGTTTAGGCGTGAAGGCTCGGAGTGTCCTTATAGTTTGCAGCCATTTTATTTGGCCTGCTCACTTTTTTGCTTAAACGACTTTATTCGGCATCTGTCCGGTAAAATCCTTTCAGCTTTCTCAAAGATGAAACTTTAAGAGCCCTTTGCACAAAATTTTCTTAAGTCCATCAGGGCGGCTGTTCCGGCAATGGTGGTGCCGTAAAAGATCGCCGGTTTGCCTGTAAGAAAATTCGTGATGGTCCCATTGACAACGCTGCTTCCTGTAGCCACAATGAGATCGCACCAGTCAAGAACCTTACCGGTATCCGCTTCTCCATCTTCTATTTTTATGCCGTATTTCACCGAACCGATATTATCCTCATCGAGGTCCACCACCCGCATTGTAAAGCTGCCGGCAAGCTCCTGAATCATAGCCGGCTGGTATCCGATAAAGGCGATCCGGGGAGAGCCGAATTCCTCTTTAATGGCGTCGGCCATATCTGCAGCGCACTCCTCCGGCTCTTCATTTTTGCAGTGAACATTATTTTTGGAAATGCCCAGGTGGTTGCAAACTGCATTAATGCTCGATATGAGGACCGCCCGGTCATAATTCGTCTCCAGGGGCCTGCCGGCGATCTCCTGAAGCGTTCCGGCAAAATTCTCCGGCATATCGGTAAAAGCCTGGCCTTTCGCACCTTTAAATGTTGCCTCCATTAGCTTTTCCTTTCCTTTGAGCAGGGGGAAATCCTTTCGTTTGGGGGTCCCGATGGCCTCATCAGGTTTTAAAATCCTTCCTCTTACTTCGATTCTTTCGTTCAGCAGGCCGTGCTCACGAATGAGCCCGGCAAACCGCTCTTTCAATTCCTCGTAAAAATCATTACCAGCCATCTTTTCACTCCCTGAATGATCTTGGTATTGGGCAAAGGCCGCTAGAAAGGTGTCAGATCAGTGCGGTGCTGAAATAGCGCTCCGCTCTGTCTGCCAGTATAGTAACCACCCTTTTCTCCCGGCCGTGCTTTTCAGCCATCCTGCAGGATGCCCAGACATTTGCTCCCGAAGAAGTCCCCACAAGCAGCCCCTGCATCCTGGCAAGCTCCCGGGCGGTGTCAATAGCATCCTCGTCTGTAACTTCGATCACCTCATCCACCAGGCTTGTGTCCAGTACCGGGGGGACAAAACCGTCGCCGATTCCCTGGATCTTGTGCAGACCGGGCTCGTGGCCCAGAAGAGCGGAGACGTTTTTAGGCTCAACAGCTACAACAAGAACTTCACGACTCTGCTCCTTGAGAAACCTTCCCACACCGCAAAGTGTACCCCCGCTGCCCAGGCCGGAGACAAATATATCGACGCGCCCCTCCATCTGCTCCCAGATCTCCCGGGCGGTGGTCAGATAATGGACCAGCGGGTTATCGGGGTTCTCAAATTGCTGGGGCACGAAAATGGAGGGATCGCTCTCCGCCTGTGAGCGCGCGTAGTCAACGGTCCCGCCAATACTCTCCTCCGCCGGGGTCAGGACCAGTTCGGCGCCCAGGGCGCGGATGATCTTTTTACGCTCCTCGCTCATGTTTTCCGGCATGACGATAACCACCCGGTAGCCTTTCTGAACGCCCGCCAGCGCCAGACCGATGCCGGTATTGCCCGAGGTGGGCTCCATTATGGTCATCCCGGGCTTAAGGGAGCCTCTCTTTTCGGCTTCCTCGAGCATGAATTTTGCCACACGGTCCTTGATGCTCCCGCCGGGGTTAAGAAATTCCGCCTTGGCATAAAGATGAAGCCCCGTCACCTTCTGTAGTTTTATCATCGGTGTTTGGCCAATCAGATCAAGTACATTATCGGTAATCATCTGCAATTATTCCCCCTGCCGGTTAAATTTTTATCATAAGCTGCAAGCACAAGGCCGAAAAATCCAACGTCCAGTCTGATCCATATTGTTTGCCCGGTGCTCAGGATGCTCTTCTTTTCTTCTCCTTTTCACTTATGATTCCTTCTTATTAAAATAGCCCGGTTACAGGCTAT
>CAYXKD010000139.1:0-3373 GCA_964464625.1 uncultured Syntrophomonadaceae bacterium | reverse complement strand
GTAGATGATACGATCCGCGATACAGTGGCTAAAGTTGAGGCCAAGGGAAAGCTGGCCATGTTCGAGCGGCTCCTGACCCACGGCTCGCAGGAGGCGCGCAGCGATGTGGTTGTCGACCTTCTGGGCGAGGAGAGCACAGCCCGGATCATCTCCCGCTCCGTGGCCCAGGGAAGATCGAAGCAGCTCTTCCAGCCCCGTCTGGTGGCCCACGGCCCGGGACGGGGTCACATTGAATGCGATTCCATCATCATGGATCAGGCGGTGGTGCGCTCCATTCCCGAGATCTGGGCTGAAAATGCCGGGGCGGAGCTGGTGCACGAGGCCACCATCGGCCGCATCGCCGGAGAGCAGCTCATCAAGCTGATGACCCTGGGCCTCTCGGAGGAAGAGGCCGAGGAGGCCATCATTAGCGGCTTTTTGAAGTAAAGACCTGGAATATATGCTCACAATTAGTAAACCGGTGCCTGGCACCGGTTTACTAATTGTGGTGGTAACTAGAGGCGGTAGGCGACGTGAAATGCTTCATGGATCGCTTCTGAAGCTTTACGGGGGCGATCGCAGTCGCCGACCGCATAGACATCGCTGATCAGGGGTTTGAGCATTCCCTCCAGCGGGTTGTAGGGCTGTGCGCCGGCGGCGATAATGATCGTATCCAGATCTTCGATGGCAGATTGGCAACCATCGCTGCGGGCAATAAGCGAATGCTCTCCCAGGGAGAGCACTTCAGTGTTTGTCCGGATCTCCACGGCAGAGTTATCATATAACCGCCGCAGCAGCTCGCCGCGCAGGGAGGGGCTCTGATCGGGAGCCAGTTCCTCCTGCTTTTCCAGGATGATCACGCGGCGATCATCTCCGGCCAGATATGCCGCGGTTTCACAGCCCACCAGCCCGCCGCCGACTATGGCGGCATATCCTCCGGGGCGCACCTTCCCCTCCAGGACATCCCAGGCGGTGACGGCATGTTTGGGATCTATTCCCGGCAGTGCGGGTATGGCCGGCACCGCCCCTGTGGCCAAAATCACGGCATCGGGCTTCTCCGCCATAACTGTATCTTCGGTGGCGGAGCTGTTCAGGCGAATATCCACATCAAGTGTCTCCAGACGGTAGGTGAGGTAGCGCAGTATCTCGCCGAAACGCTCTTTATGAGGTGTTTTCCGGGCCAGGCGTCCCTGTCCGCCCAGCTCGCCCCACTGCTCGAAAAGGATCACCTTATGGCCCCGCTCCCTGGCGACGCGGGCTGCCTCCATGCCGCCGGGACCTCCCCCCACAACAACGACCCTTCTGCTGCGGCGGGCCTTGACAAAGGGGAATTCCAGCTCTTTGCCGACCCGGGCATTGTAGATGCAGCTGATAGGTTCATCAAGGGACAGCAGGGGATCAATGCAGAGCTGATTGCATTCGATACATTTGCGGATATTTTTGATCTGGTCCAGATCTACCTTTTTGGCAAAATGCGAATCAGTGATCAGTGCCCGGCCCAGGGAGACAAAATCAGCCTCAGCATCAGCGATAAGGCGCTCGCCGGTCCCGGGATCATGGATCTTGCCCACGGCAATAACAGGAATCTGCACTTCATCCTTGATTGCAGCTGCATATCCGGCCAGCGGCAGCGGAGGCTCATACATGGTGGCAATGATGGGCAGCGGCGATCCATAGACACCGGCGGAGACATGCAGAGCATCGATGCCGGCCTGCTCCAGGCGCTTTGCAAAATCACGTCCCTCTTCAGGAGTAATCCCCCCCTGGACCCCTTCATTGGCATTCATCCGGAAGAGAACAGGATAGTCTTCGCCCACGGCGCGGCGCACGGCATCATAAATCTCCAGGGGAAAACGCCGGCGCCCCTCGGCGGTAGCGCCGTATTCATCAGTGCGCCTGTTGCTGTAAGGCGAAAGGAACTGGTTAATGAGGTAACCGTGGGTCCCGTGGATCTCCACGGCATCAAAGCCTGCTTCACGGGCGCGGCGGGCGGCATGGGCGAAAGCCTCCACAAGTCCCTCTATTTCCTCCACAGTGAGGGCGCGGGGCATTTCACCGCAGACAGGGCAGGCTATCTCCGAGGGAGCCACCGGTTGAAAGCCAGTTTTTGAGCTGTCTGTCTGCCGGCCGGCGTGATGCAACTGGATGACCGCCCTGGCTCCATGTTTTTTGATTGCTTCGGCCAGACAGCGCAGGCCGGGAACAAACTTATCAGCCCAGATACCGATCTGATTCGAGATAGCTTTCCCTTCGGGTGCCACCGCGGCAATCTCCACGATGATCATCCCGATGCCACCCTCGGCGCGGGCCTCGTAATAGCCGATGAGTCTCTCGCTAATAAACCCATCTTCCTGGGCAAAGTTTGTGCCCATGGGCGGCATGACCATGCGGTTTCGCACGGTCATATTCCCGATCCGCCCCGGTGAAAGGAGATGCCTGAAGCCTGCAGAACCGCCCTCCTCTCGCTGCCGCTTCTTCTCTTCAGTTATAATTTCCGCCATATTTGAACCTCCCATAGAATTATCCACCTGCAGGAACAGGTAAGGTGATTGCCTCTTTTAGTTTTTCTATTTGGGAGTTTGTTATGCCTTAATGGGGTCAGGTCTTGAAATGCTAGTTTTATGCTGCACATTTGAAAAGCAGCCACCCTCTGCAAAGGTTACGGGGTATAGATGCCGCGCCGTCAGGTTATGCAAGCTGTATAGGCCGTAGTTCCTAACCGGCAATGAGGCTCCGCTCTGAAAGTCCGGCGCAGAGGAGCTTGCAGAAGCCGGCAGCCTCTCCTCCGGCAAACGGGGTATTTGCTCCACTTCAACCCCGCTCCTTCATGAAGAATCCAGAAACAGCTCCACTTCATGCCGGTAGGGCATGGATTCCTGGGCGCCGGATCTCGTCACCGCCAGCGAGGCTGCAGCAACAGCCTGCTTCGCTGCTTCAGGCGCCGGCAGTCCCCGGGCCAGGCCCGCCGCCATCCAGCCCACAAAGCAGTCGCCCGCGCCCACCGTGTCGACGGGGCGAACATCCGGCGCAGGAACAGGGCATATTTCACCCTCTTCAGCGATAAGAACTCCCTTTGCACCCAGGGTGATCACCACCCTGCGGCAGCCTTTTGCCAGCAGCATCCGGGCAGCGCACTCCGGATCAGCCTCTCCGGAGAGGGTTTCCGCCTCGATCTCATTGGGAATAAGGGTATGGACAGAGTGCAGCAAGCTTTCGGGCAGCTCCATAGCCGGCGCCGGGTTCAGGATAAAGGGAATCCCCATTTTCCCCGCCATCTCTGCTGCGGCCGTTACAGCAGCCAGGGGTATCTCCAGCTGCGCCACTACTGCCCCGGCGGAGGTGAAGAGCTCTTCCGCCCTGCGGATATCCCCGGGTGTCATCTCATCATTGGCGG
>CAYXKD010000138.1:0-3437 GCA_964464625.1 uncultured Syntrophomonadaceae bacterium | reverse complement strand
TCATGGGGTTGTCCCCAGCCAGAAGTGCGGGAATATAGTGAGCCCGCTTGTAGTTCCCGATAAAGTCAAGAACCGTAAGGTATTCTTTCCCTTCCGCTTTCCGCAAACCCCTACCCAGCTGCTGCAGAAAGATGGTAAAGGACTCCGTGGGCCGCAGGAACATTACCGTGTCCAGTTCAGGGATATCCACTCCTTCATTAAAAATGTCTACGGTAAAAACAACATTGATTTCCCCTTCCGCCAATTTGGCGATGGCCGCATCACGACTTATAGTGTATGACGTTTTCGAACCGCTGTGAACGGCAACCGCCTTGATCCCCTGCTCGGAAAAATATTGTGCCATGTTCTCTGCATGTAAAATACTGGTGCAGAACCCTAGGGTGCGTCTGCCTGCCAGATTTTTGTAGTTGTCCAAAACCAGTGAAGCCCGCTCTTTTCGCGAGAGATCCCGCTCCAACTGCTCAATTACATATTGACCATTTCTCTGCTCAATGGTGTCGTAATCAGTTTGATCATAGATTCCGAAATATTTGAAGGGGGCCAAAAGCCCCCGGTTGATCGCATCCTTCAGATATATTTCATAAATAACATTATCATCACAAAGTGAATAAATATCCCTGTTGTCAGTTCGATAAGGCGTGGCGGTAAGTCCCAACAGAAATTGAGGTCTGAAATATTGGAGCACTTTCAGATAGCTATCTGCCGCAGCATGATGAAACTCGTCCACAACGATATAGTCAAAACTGTCTTCGTTAAAATAACGGGCATAGCTTTCCCGGCTAATGGATTGTATGGAGGCATAGATATTTTGCGAATCTGTTTCTTTATAATCCCCGTAAAAACGTCCGTGGGTCCGGGACGGTTGAACAGTCTCAAATGTTTCTTCAGCCTGTTTGAGGATCTCTTCACGGTGGGCGATAAAAAGAACCCTTTTGTATTTTGCCGCATCAAAAGCGCTCAGGTACGTTTTACCGACACCGGTAGCGGCAATTACCAGCCCCTTGCCCACACCTTCCTCTCTAGCTCTGTTCAAATAATAGAGCGCTTCAACCTGTGCCCCCATAGGTTCAGGTGAGACAACGTGCTCTTCATTTATAGTCTTGGTTGCCGAAAACGATGTTTTACGCCAGTTGAGAGCATACTGTTTAAGGTTTTCTTCTGTAACCGGTTCGGCATGGTTCAAAAACAAATCTTCGAATGTACTAGAAAAACGATCGTAATCAGCGGGAGCCCGGCTTCTAAGTAACCGGTAATTCCATTCCAGCCCCCCCGTAAGCGCAGAGTAGCTGATATTTGAAGAACCGATATATATTTCGCTATCATCAGCATGATCAAAAAGGTAAGCCTTGGGATGAAAAGAACGCACATTATCGGTATAGAAGCGAATCTCCAGATTGTCGCCCAGCGTATCGAACAGGTGATAGATAGCAGGAGGCTCAGTTATGGAAAGATACTTTCCGGTGAGGATCTGAATAGGCACACCCCTGTTTGCAGCTTGCAGCAACTGGCGGGATATCAGCTTGGCACCCGATTCAAGCAAGAATGAGACGATGAAGCGAACGCGCTTTGCCCTTAAAAGTGACTCGTTCAGATAGTTTAACAGGTGGTCATTACAACCGATTATGGCGTTGTTTAATTTAGACACTTCCCCAATTTAAGTATATTATTTGCTCTTCTCACTTAATTGTGGACAACTTTGCAACCAGGATCAAACTGTTGTTCGCAGTTGATAAAAGAGCGAAGGTCTGTAAAGTTTGTCCTCTCACCGAACATCATACCCGATCATGAACAGGGCTGATTGAAGAGCGGTCAAGCGCTCGTTTAAAGGCGGGGCCTGGGGCAACCGGCTAAAACGTGATGTGGTGTTATCAGCAACGGCCTTCAGCAACCAGCTGGCCTTAATGTTGTCCTGCAGATGCCGGCGGGGGATAAAAGAAAGTTGGGGAAACTGATAACGACCTAGGCTAGGATCCCGACGATTACTAGCCCCCCTACTTTCTCTTCCTGGGCCGTAGGAAAACCGCAACAGACGAGGTATCTGGTACAGATCGTTCTCCTCACAAAACTTGCGGACCATCAACCCCAGGGCGGCGCCAACTCTACCATCGTACATCATGAAATCATCGATAAGCAGAAAGTATAGCTTAGTAAAGCCGGAGTTTATGTAAATCCCTTGATTTTCACCTAAACGAACTACAGACAAAACCAACTGTTCTTGGATATCCCTAAAGTGAGCGCAGACATCCTCACCCATGCCATTAACTCGTTCCCGGTTTCCTTTCTCAACACCGCCCCATTTCAACATGCTAAGTGCGCATTTGCGAGCTAGAATGATGTCATTAATACGAACGCTTTCTCTAAATGCTTTTGCTAAACGGGTAAGATATTCAAAAGACTCTTGCAAGCTAGTTCCCGAAACCCATCTATCAGCAACTGGGCAAAAGGTGTTAAAACGCCACCAGTATGACTTATAAGCCTCATAGAGACAACTGCAACTCCAATCTCGGCGATCTAATTTAAGGTAGTAACCGTGGGAAAACGAATTGGGGCTGTCCAATTTTAATTCCAGCCAATTAGAAAACCCCTTAACATATTTATCTGCAAGGAAAACGTCCTTGTTCATACAATCACCCTCAGGATTTACTTGTGCTTATTTAATTACAATCGTCATCTTAAGGACAAAATCCTTCGCTCTGCTCAAGATTACAAACCTGTTTTCTATCAGCTGTATTTTCAATGATGGTAATTGATGATAATCTGCAATTAGTTCGGCTATACAAGTCTGAGCATTCCACTGTTGCTTGATATTTAATAATATCATGATAGAGTGACATGTTTTGACACTTTCACAGCATAACCTTTGCAGGAATCAAATATCGTGGCCAAGTTATTGCTCCAGATTTCGGTCGATAGTCAATTCTTTATCTGCTTTATGATAAATATCTTTCATGTCGTTAAAAAACCGTTTCTTTAATGAGGTCATCATATTTCAATGACTCCTTAACGTCTTTAATTTTCAAAGTGTCAAAATCCTCAACCTACCTCCCTGAATTTCTTGAAACGCGCTTCCAACCTCTCGCGGTCGGGCCAGCTGGATCTATCGCCGGGCAGGATGATTTTACGTTCATGCATCTCCTGGATGCCATGCCTGAGCATGGGGCCATCGAGCTCCTGCAAGATGTCTTCGCGGACAATTATCCGGTAATCCGGGTTTACACCGATGAAATTGCTATCAAAGGCGGCATGGTGGATCTTGCAAAGCGACAGACCGTTGGGGATGACCGGCTCACCGCCCTCTTCCCTGTCCGGGATGATGTGAGCAGCATCCAGCAACTGGGGGTGGCGGAGCCGGCAGAAAGCGCACTGCTCCCGGTAGGCGGTAAGAACACGGGCCCGAAAAACTCTCTGGTGCAACCTGATAAGAGATTGGCTCGCAG
>CAYXKD010000137.1:0-3499 GCA_964464625.1 uncultured Syntrophomonadaceae bacterium | reverse complement strand
ATATACCCCAATCAGAAGCAGCAGTCCACCAGAGCATTCTTCTTTTTCCCTCTTTTTCTTGATCTTGCATTTGCTCTGATAATATGTTAATCTCGAAGCGAAATTCGCCCCGCTCTAAGCAGGGAATTTAGGATTTAGGAGGTAACTGATTTAATGCAAGGTCGTGTTAAATGGTTTAACCCCCAGAAGGGGTACGGCTTCATTGAAGTTGAAGAGGGAAAAGATGTTTTCGTTCATTACTCGGAAATCAAGGAAGAAGGATTTAAAACCCTGGAGGAAGGTCAGGAAGTTGAATTCGAGATCGTCGAAGGAAACCGCGGGCCCCAGGCTGCAAACGTGGTTAAGTTATAGATCCGGGTGCCCCTGGATCGCAAACTGCTAACGTTTGAAAACAAAGCCGGTGTAACCACCGGCTTTTTTAATTATGGCGCGGCCATATGGAGCGAAGCAACTTGCGGGCCCGGTAAAGCCTCGATTCGATTGTTTTAACAGGAACACCCGCTTCGCCGGCGACTTCGCGATAGGAAAAACCGTCCAGGTAATGGCGTCGTAACACCTGCCGGTAAAGAGGCGGCAGACGATCAAGGTATTGGTAAAGCCGTTCCGCCTGTTCTTTAGCCAGAAGCAGCGGCTCGGGCTCCCCTTCCGTAGAGGGAATCTGTGCCAGCGGCGTATCATCAACAGTCTGGTAGTAGCGTTCTTCCCGGCAGCGTCGATGATAATCTATAGCTTTGTTCACGGCAATGCGTAAAAGCCAGGTGGAGAAACTGGCCTCGCCGCGGTAACGCCCCAGAGAGCGGTAAGCCTGTAAAAATGTTTCCTGGACAAGGTCTTCAACCTCTGTCCGGGGCCCGATCACTCTGGAGATCGTTGCCGCTACACGGCCCTGGTATTTTTCCATGAGGCGCCTGTAGAGCTCCCTTTTTCCTGCCAGAACAGCCCTGACCATACCCTGATCTTCGATCACAACCAACCCCGCAGCGCTAACCTTTTGTTTCTACATAATTAGACGAGTCTCCGATGGAATATACCTCCCAGCGGGGTGTCGATTCTAAAGAACCTACTCCGGCAGAATCTGCAGCAGGCGCAGGCCCCAGAGAAGCGGTGTTATCCGGACCTTTTCCCCAGCAAGAGCATGGCGGAAAAAGCGCATAGCCACCTCTGTTCGCGCTTTAAGCATCGCTTCGCCAGCCTCTGCAGTGGCCAGTGCCGGGGCACCCATGTAGGGTTTCATCTGCGGATCCCCCACCCAGGCTAATGTAGCAGCGAGGTGCTTCATATCTTCTCCAAGTGTACGTGAAAAGATTCCTGCAATGCGCCCAAGAAAAAGAACAGCCCCGGCTCCGGGCGGTGGGAGAGAAGGGGCAACTGATCGCCAGTTTTCCCTGACCTGATCCCGCGCTGCCTGCAGCATCAGCGAGGTCTCATTCGTCCCGGCATGGGCGTCCGCATCGTCACCACAATTGCCCGGCTGCAGGCCCGTCTCCCTTAAAAAAGCGGGGTCATGCTGCACCATAAGGCGAAAATCATGGTTGAAGGGATTTATCAGGTAGAAACGGTGCCTGCGCCAAGCCAGGCGTGAGGCAGCCTCTATAGCCATCTGGTGCCGCGGACCGCCGTGGTTGTCGGCCAGGAATAGGTAGCGAAATCCCTGCACAGCCAGACCCTTGACATAAGCCAGCAGCACTTTTCGCAACAGGGGCGCCGGAACGGAAAGGGATCCTTTTACCGGCAAAGCATCAGAACCCAGATAAAGTGAAGGGAGAGCAACCAGGGTATACTCGGGGTACTCTTCATGCAGCGCAGCCGCATATCGCCGCAGCATTTCACAGGCAACAAAGACATCAGTGCCTAAAGGCAAGTGGGGCCCGTGAACCTCAATGGGGCTTACAGCCATCAAAAAAATAGTTTTTTTTCGGTCCAGCGATTCAATTTCTGGAAGCGACATCCCGACATAGGACATTATCTCAGCCATGGGGAACACCTCCCATTGATATGATTTCTGGTAGTAATCAATTCCAGATGGAAAGTGCTCCTTCCTGCTTCCAGATAAGAGAGCTCAGGCTGCATTGTCGGCAGCAGCAAGGCCACATCAACACCGGCTAAGAAAGCACCCCGCATGGAGGTTGCCCCGCCGCATCCCACGTAGGAACTTCCGTGACTGGAAGGTTGTTAAAAAAGATGCCACTCTCCCGGTTGCAGGATGATGCAATCCGATTCTGTCTGCTGCTCCACTTTCTCTTTGAAAAGCAGCGGATCAGCTTCAATAACCGGCCAGGTGTTGTAATGATAGGGAATTACCTGGCGGGCCTGTAAAAAAGAGGCGGCAACAACAGCGTCGTCGATCCCCATAGTGTAGTTGTCACCAATGGGCAAAAGCGCCAGATGAAGCGCATTCAGTTCCCCGATAAGCTTCATATCGCCAAAAAGGCCGGTATCGCCGGCAAAGTAAATCTTCTTGCCACCGTATTCAACAAGGAAGCCACAGGCATGCCCCCCGGAAATACCGGCGCCGTGAATGGCCAGGGTCGCCTTGACCGATCCGAAAGGAAAACGATAGCCGCCGCCGATATGCAGAGCATGGGTGCGGCAACCCTCCCCCTGGGCTGCCTCGGCTATCTCCGCCGTGGTGATAATCAGTGCATCGTTTTTTGCAGCGATTTCGTAGGCATCGCCCAGATGATCGCCATGAGCATGCGAAATCAGAATATAGTCCGCTTTTACCCCTTCGGGTTTGGCTTTTGCCGCCGGATTACCGGAGAGAAAGGGATCAAAAAGCAGTCTCTCCCCATCACCATCTTCCAATAAAAAACAGGCATGTCCTAAAAAATTGAGTTTGGGCACAAGGCACCTCCTAAAATTTGTTCGCTCATATAACCTGTCTGGTTGTATTTATTCTACCATAATATCTACCCGCAAGTTATCCGGAGGGCTACCGGGGAATTATTTTGGTGACCAGTTGCATCAATTCATCCACATTGAAGGATGATGCTCTCGCCCCCGGGCGTCTCCCAATCGGTGGGGGAATTGGTCGTCAGGACCAGGTCGTAGTTAGACTCAACCACTTTTTCAACGGTGTGTACCAGCTTTGGTGAATGCCAGTATTCTCCGTCGATGTTAATTAACAAGCTGAACTCCAGGTCTCCATCCATCTGTTCGTACGGTCGTCAGATATGGAGCAATCCGGTGGCTATTTCAGCAATGGTAACGGTTTCCCCGTCAGCTATGGTACCGCTGAAAACCACATCGCCAACCGGGTCCAATTCCTCAATATCCCATTCACCGGGTGACGATTCCACCTCGCGGTGGACACTCTTGCCCTTGGTTATGTCCTTGGCACGATCAACCCGCACTCGGGACTTGCACCCGTTAGACTGCACCCATGCCGGCGCACCACTAAAGGAAGAGCCGGCCTGGAATCCAGGCTGGCTCTTGGGTATCAAAAATATTACATACTTCTTACTACTAGACCTGTTGTCTCGCACGGCGCTTTATTAGA
>CAYXKD010000136.1:0-3500 GCA_964464625.1 uncultured Syntrophomonadaceae bacterium | reverse complement strand
TCCTTGTCAGGCTTCTGCAATTCAAGGTGCTGAAAAACAGGTATTGCGCAGAGAAACTTATTAAGTTCATCCGGGAGTTCAGAATCGTAAAGTTGGAACAGGATAAGTATGTGAATATCACGCCTTCTTCGGAATTCATAAAGGGCTTGGCAGATGAGCTGGGGTTGCCAATTACCAATTATTATCTTAATGAATCCCAAATAAACATGATGCTAAAGCACAGGTTCAAACTTTAACACCATGTTTTGTTTTTTATTCCTTGTCAGGTACCATGCCGAAACTTTCAGCTTCAAGATATTGTGCCAGTTATTTTTGGCTGCATCTTAAGCCTTGTGAAAAATGGCACCTGCCGGCACACGCCGTGAAATTGGATGCCCGTTATGGTACGGAGGCATTATGATGCTTACGCCGTTTTACAAAGAAGCTCAAAGGGACAGTTTATTTCTGAATGGATACGCCAAAGAGTCATAAACGGGCGCTGATTGAATACTGGATAAGACTTTCGTTAAACTATATGATGAATTATTCCAAACACGGCATCAGGGTGATTACACTCCGCTAATAGAATTTGACAAAGGGATAATTAGAAAACAGGTTGGAGATGTAATTAAATTGTAGGCCAGGCTTAAGACTTTATCACTACAATAATTGATTATGCATCGGAGGGTGATATGCCTTACCATTCAATATCTTCGGGATACTCAATGCCCTGCAACCTGATTTTCCGGGATCAACGTACTGCCCGGCGATATCCTCAATACCGATATAGTCATCCTCAGGTTTGGCGTATTCTTTATGGCAATCATTTTTATTCCACCCCATATTATATTTTATCATTATGGTAGCTCCCTTTTAGTTGAAATTGGACATTCTTAAATCCTGGCAAACTCCCGCCAAAAGAGAGATTAGGAGAGGAAAAATGTATGATCACTTTTACACCAGGCAGGAAAAGGGCGTGATCATGCGAAAATAACATCTGTCAGCCAATCAAATAAGTGGAGATGAAAATATGCTCAAGCAGGTCCCGGTTAAAAACCCCGATGTGGTCTGGCGTGATCTGGAGGGTGAGGGGGTGCTGCTCAACCCCGTTGATGGCAAGTATTTCGGACTTAATGCAGTGGGCCTTTCCGTGTGGGATAGAATGGACGGCAAATGCACTCTGGAGAAAATTGTTACTCTGCTCCTGGAAGAATACGAGGTGGAGCGGCCGGTACTGGAGAAAGATATTGTGGAGCTGGCCGGCCAGATGGCAGCAGGTGGACTGATCACACTTATAGATTAGGGGGCTGAAAGAACGAGCAGTGTGCTACTGTAAAGGTTTTAAACTGCCGCACGACCTGGGCCTTCTGGTCAGCTCTTTTTTTCTGCTGGCCTGGTACTCTTACCGATTAAAATATCAGAGCTACAGGTCGATCCTGGAGGATATTGCCCGCTTGAAGGGGCCGGTGAAGGACAGAGGACGAGGGCGGCCTGCGGGGGGCCCCGGTGGCGGAAAGCGCGAGGTGCTGGAAAAAACCTGGCGGGCGCTTAACTTTTACCTGCGCTGTATCTATCGCAGCAACAAACCCTGCCTTCGCCGGACCGCAGTCCTCTACCACCGCTGCCGCCGACTCGGTTTGGAAGCGCGGGCGGTAGTAGGCGTGTGCAAGGAGAAGGGTGAGCTGCTGAGCCATGCCTGGCTGCTCCTGGAAAATGAACCTTTTCATGAGCTTCCCGCCATGCTTGCCCGGTACAACCCTATCATGGAGGGATGATCCTTTGACCATTCTGAAAGATTTGCTCAGACTGCGGCTCAAGATCCACCACACTGATATTGAGATTGCATCGAACAGCAGGCAACGTCTCGCTTCCCTGGAGAAATACCTCTGTCTGCCCGGGGGAGACATTCAAAAAGCCGCGGAGATATACCTGGAGCTGCTGGAAACAGAGGAAAGTGAAGCGGAGCAGCTGCTCCCCCTGCCCGGTGAAGAGTACAGGCGTTTGCAGTTGAGCCTGCTCCTGGATCGGGAAATACCCTATGAGCTGTTCCTGCGCGATGGTATACGGTGGAACAACATGCCCGGTTTCGGGAGAAGCCGGCTGGAGAGCGGACGGGGTAGCGGACGGGCGTTATTCTACCCCGATGCAGGGGTGGATCCCTTTTACGCGGATCTTTTTCTGGGGTTCAACGGGCTGAACAGGCTGCTGCTGAAGGAGGATTTCTGTTCAATACATGCCTCCTGCGTCCGGGTTGGCGGAAGGGGGATCCTTTTTACAGGTCCCAGCGGGAGCGGTAAATCCACCGCAGCCCTGGCCATAGCCAGGCGGGGGCACCCCCTTCTGAACGATGAACAGATCTTGCTCCTGCAAGAAAAGGGCGGATATCATTGTTTTACCCTTTCCGACATGATCAAGCTCAAAGAGGAGGACCTGGCCCGGTTTTTTCCCGAACTGCTGCCAGAAAAACCCTATATTGAAGTAAGCGGGGAGCGCTACTACAAAGCCTCGGCTACACCGGGATTGCAACACACCCCCACCGCAACAGCGGATTTCCTGATTACCTTTGTTAAAACGGGAAAAGCTGAAAGCACCCTGGAGCGGATTAAACCTTCCCGCGCTGTGTCCGAACTTTTTCCCGTCACCATGGGCAGCTTTGATCCGGGAATGGCTACTCAAAAGTTTAACTTCCTGATGCCCTTTCTGCAACAGATCCGCTGTTACCGGATCCATTTCGGTACTGATATGGACTGCTTCGCCAACCTGGTGGAAAGGATCGCAAGCGATGAAAATATGGCCTGAATTTATAACATTACTTCCCCGGATGAAAAAGAAACTGTTCAAACCCCGGGTGCTGCGGAAAATGGTCATCGCGGGAACAGGCACGCCGCGGTTGCGCCGGAACCTGCCGGAAAAAGCCGGCAGCGACGCTCCACCGGAGGTCTATCGTCTGAGCACTTCCGCCGGTTTGGAGCAGGCCGTGGAAAGCCTGGAAAGTTTGCTGCAGGAAAAATATGCCTCTTTGATTTCGGAGAAAAAGGTGCTGTTAAAGTACAACCTGAATACAGCCGACCCCTACCCCGCCTCGGTCTGCCCCGAGATGCTGCGCACGGTAAGCAACCTTTTGCTGCGTCTGGGTGCACGAGAAGTGATTGCCGGCGACTGCTCGGGAATACCGGCTTTACCGACGAAGCGGCAGCTAAAAAAAGCGGGGCTGCATAAAGTGCTGGCGGACCCTGCCCGGTTGATCTGTTTTGACAACGGGCCCTGGGTCAGCGTGCCGGTAGAGGGAAGCTACCTGGCACAGGTAACTGTCCCCCGGGCGGCTTTGGAGGCGGAATGCATTGTTGCCCTGGCCAACTTGAAAACCCACTCGCTGGCGCTCTTTACCGGAGCTCTAAAGCTGGCAGTGGGCTTTATGCATCCCCTGGAAAGATACCCACTGCACCGGGAGCATCTGCAGGAAAAAGTGGCCGAGATCGGGATGGCGGTGCAGCCGGACCTGGTGATCATGGATGCGCGGA
>CAYXKD010000135.1:0-3568 GCA_964464625.1 uncultured Syntrophomonadaceae bacterium | reverse complement strand
TTCAATCTGGATTTAGAATAGACCGCAGTAAAATAACCGGGAGGAGATTTAAATATGGTAACAAAGAGCGCCCTTCCAACTGACCCTGTCAACCCTCGCCGTCCTGGTTTGATCAGGCGAATAGATCTTCTCCGCCGGCAAATGATCCGGGGGCTTTTCTGGCGGCCCGGAAAGGCTCTTCCGGGAAAGCAGACAATGGTTATTATCGATCCCATGCTCACCCCCCCGGAGAAAAACCTTGTCGTGAATCCGGCCTACTGCCTGGCTGACTATGTCACACAGCTGGCTGATGTAAATATTGATCTTATCCACTACCCCCGTGCGGAGGGGTCCCGTGTCATGCAACAAAACCCCGTCTGTGTATTATTATCAGGCCTTACCGCACCCTGGACCGATTATGAGCCCGTCAAGCTGGAGCCGGTGTCCACCTTTCTGAAAGGTACTTCTTTGCCCGTCCTGGGCATCTGCGGAGGGCACCAGGTTATCGCCCGTGCTTTCGGAGTTGAGGTGGCGCCCATGGATGGCCGGGAACTGGGCTATACCGAGGTGAATCTCATCAAGGATGATCCCCTTTTTGAAGATCTGAGCAGCCCCATTACCATATTTAACTGGCACCACGAGGAGGCAAAGGCGCTGCCTGCAGATTTTGATCTGCTCGGCTCGAGCGATCTCTGCCCCATTCAGATCTTCAGGCACCGCGAAAAAGAGATTTACGGAGTGCAGTTTCATCCCGAGCTCTCCGGGCGTAAGCCTGACGGCAAAACCCTGTTGCTTAACTTTCTCCGCCTGGCGGGGATCAGCTTGCGCCAAAACTCCTGATCCCGGCCTGGAATCCGGCAACATTCTCCGGGGTAATCTAGAAACGGTTATGCCGTTGCTGCTCCTGCCCGAATATCAAAAACAATACAGATCACTGGAAGGATGAAAACTTATGAGTCACAAACAGCAGAAGAAAGGGTCCGGATTCTGGAGCGGAGCAATCGTGGGATTGATCCTCGGTTTAGCTTTCGGCGGAGGCCTCTATTTCCGGCAGGCTGCCATTGTTGGTGAGCTGGAGGCAAAGATAGAATCCCAATCTGAGCAAATTAGACAACTCGAAACGAGTAAGAAGGCTCCCGACGAAAAGGAAGAACCTCCTCTTAACATTGAGGGAAGGAGCAAAGAAATCCTCGATGCAATGAAAGGAAGGGACTTCGCCAAACTGGCTGCCTCTGTCCACCCGTTAAAAGGGGTCCGCCTGACCCCCTACAGCCGTGTGGATCCGGAAAATGATCTGCTGCTTACAAGGGAGCAAATCGCAGGAGCTGCCGCCGATAAAAACCTCTATACCTGGGGGCATTATGACGGCTCCGGGGAGCCCATCAAACTGACTATTGCTGAGTACTTCAATAAGTTTGTCTATGATCACGATTACCTGGAGGAAGCCGATGAGGTGGGCTATAACAGGCGAGTCATTGAAGACATCTACGGGATGGACAACAGCTCTGAAATATACCCCGGAGCCTCCCAGGTGGAGTACTATTTTGCGGGCAGCGAAGAGTTCAGCGGCATGGACTGGAGCAGCCTGAGGCTCGTTCTGGAAAAACAAGACGAAGCGTGGTATCTTGTCGGCATTATCCATGATCAGTGGACAATCTAAAGAAAGCTTTTACTGAAAAGTTTGCAGCAGGGCGGGATATATCCCGCCCTCCCTTATTCATTGCTACCGGTTTATAAGATTAGCTGTCCTGCAAGTCCCGGAGCACAACATACAGGGCAGCCCTCCGTCACCAGCTTTGCTCGCCATCCTGAAAAGCAAACCGGCAAAATAATAAAAGCTGACCCTGCCCCGCTCCCTGGCTAAAGGGGATTAAAGCATTCCGCCTCATCGGCGGCGCCGGAAAGGTACTTTATGGCACAACTTAGAATTGGCCAGGCCTTTCAGGTGTTGACAAAGCAACAATTGTTTAATACAATCAATTAAAACGTTTGCTTAAATTGTCCGTGAGCCTGATCCGCCCGGAAGCTGAAAGGAACAGAACTGCGGAGCGCGCATGCAAATTTAATAGATGTTTTAATCGGAGGTCGATGTAAATGATTTTGGTTACTGGAGCAACAGGTCATATCGGCAATGTTCTGGTCAGGGAGCTGGTGGCAAGGGGTGAGCAGGTGAGAGCCCTGGTCCTGCCCGGCGAACACTGCGATTCCCTGAGCGGACTGCCCATCGAAATGGTAGTGGGAAATATACTCGATCCAGACACCCTGGATCGCTGGATGCAAGGGGTCAGGCTCGTCTTTCATCTCGCTGGGATCATCTCAATCCTGCCCGGAGACGAGGAGATCATGTCCCGGGTGAATGTAGAAGGAGCCCGCAATGTGGCCCGGGCAGCACTAAAGGCGAAAGTTGAAAGAATGGTTCATACCGCCTCCGTCCACGCCTTTCAGCGAGAACCGCATGGCATGATCATGGATGAAAATACCCCTCTCGCCCTGGAGGGCAGCGCCGGGGCTTATGACCGGACCAAGGCGGAAGGAGTGCAGGCGGTTCTGGATGCGGTCAACGATGGTCTCGATGCAGTCATCGTCTGTCCAGGCGGGGTAATCGGCCCCCATGACTACTTCGGCTCGGAGATGGGGGAACTGGTGAAAACTTTTGCCGCCTCCAGGCTGCACTTCATTGTTAACGGCGCCTACGATTTTGTCGATGTCCGCGATGTTGTGAAGGGGATGATCCTGGCTGCGGAGAAAGGGCGAAGGGGCGAAAAATATATCCTCTCCGGGGAACAGGTATCGCTGCAGTGGCTTTCAAAGAAAACCGGTGAGATTACCGGAAGGCGCTCGCCGGCGGTGGTGGTACCTGTGAAACTGGCTCTGTTTTTCTCCAGATATACCCACCATTTCTACCGGTGGCTCAATAAAACTCCACAATTCACCACCTATTCGCTCAGGACGGTAATCGAAAACTCGCACTTCAGCCGGACCAAGGCTGAAAAAGAGCTCGGTTACAGCACCCGTCCGCTGGGGGAATCAATCCGGGATTACCTGGCATGGCGGAGCGATCATTATCAAAAATACTTTGGGAAAAAAACAGCCAAAACAAAACCCCGCGCCTGGAAACCGGGCAAAGCCCTGGAATAAGTTGCCGGCAGAACTGGTAACAGTCAGCCATCACCATTTTGACCATGACTATGCGGAAGGGGGCCAGGGAAGGGAGATTCTCTTCGTTTTAGCCCCGGCAGGTGGGTAGTTGCCGGTGCAGGAAAACTTCGGGTCTGCCAGAATATACCCGGCAAACAGGTATCACAACTCCATAAGAGGTGAGTACTTTAAATAATGGGACAGGCGCAAAACCCTGTCCCATTATCTATTTGCTTCATGGTTAACGGAAAAAAACATGATTTCCGATAGCTGTAGTCACAGGCTGCATTCGCACCCACAGATTGGTGGTTTTGGCTGGATTATAAAAACCCGTTGCACCGCAGGAGGGATCCGAACCGTTCAGCGCCTCCTGGACAGCGCGGCAGGCGCTCTCGCTGGCGGATAAATTGATCCTGCCGTCTCCTACCGGAGAGTACTGGTAGAAACCTCC
>CAYXKD010000134.1:0-3681 GCA_964464625.1 uncultured Syntrophomonadaceae bacterium | reverse complement strand
GCCAGGCTTTTGCAAGTTCGGTTCGGAAGGCGTCGGTGGCTTTGCGGTTTCCGGGCGCCACTCGCGATAACGCGACACCCGGTGCTGCCTTCCCCCTCGTACCACAAGGTCGACAACCCGGAAGGGTGATTTCGGAGCTCAATAGCCCGGCCTACCCGCCCCCTGTCAACGCTTCGCCGCCCCCTTACGGGTAGCCGACGCATGACTCGGGGTCATGGCTGGTCGCTATTCTTTACCATGTGGCGGACTTTCACCGCCTACCTACTGCCGGCTTTTACCGGCGCTTTCGGGACGTCCCCCTTGTCCCATTTCCATAGCTCTTGTAAAAGGAGGCGGGCTTCCTCCTGGTAGTGATCAAGTTCCGCTGTGTTCTCGTTGTAGCGCCCCATTTGCCTCCCCAGCGCCAATAGCTGCCTGAGAAAAAGCTCCGCCCGCCTTGATTCACCTTCTTTAAGGTGGTACTCCGCCACCGCCAGCTGGGCGGCAGCCAGCTGCTCGTAGTGGTCAGGATTAAAAGGGTTCAGTTCAATGTTTCTCTCCAGCCTGTGCAGCCCCGCTTCGATCTCTCCCGTATTCAGCAGGATCAGGCCGTATTGCCGGTTATAGCCGGTGTTATAGGGCTCCTTTCCCCAGGCCTGACCGGCCAGCTCCAGCGCCTTCGTCATCAGGTCGACGGCTTCGTCATGGTTCGTTGCCGCCTCGGCCCGGGATTTATAGATGTCGGCCAGAAGGGCGTAATTCACGGCCTGCAGGGGATCTAATTTTATAGCCCTGGAGAGCAGGACCTCCGCCCAGGTATAGCTCTTGCGCTCGTATGACGAAACCGCTGCTGCAGACAGCCGGTTACCCTGCCACAGGGCGCAAGTGTAACCCAAAAACAACAGGGATACTGCCAGTCCCGCTACCGCCATGCCCCGGCCCGCAGATTTCTCCCCGGCGGGCGGCCCCAGTTCCTTTCCTCCGGGCTCCCCGCCGGCAAAGAGGCTCCGGGCGATCCCCAGGAGCGCGAAGAGAAGCAAACTCACCGCCCCCAGGGAGAGTGAAAAGTCAACGGCGCCGTGAATCAGCAGGCCCGCCGCCGCCACATATAGCGCCGCCCCCGTCAGTCTCTGCTCCGTTGCACCCCGATTTCTCCCGATGAATTTTAAAAGAGAAGCTGTTAACGCGGCGCCCACTCCCACAAAAGCCAGGAAAGCAAAGAGACCCGCTTCGATCCACACTTTAAGGTAATGATTATGCGGTTCCGCAGTCCAGTATGACTTCGTCATGTATGCCGGATAGAGACAATTCCAGGCGCCTCCCCCGTACCCCCAAAGAGGGTTTTCCCTGATGATTTTTAAGGCATCACGGTAATGGGCGATCCTCGGTTCTTCAGCCAAATCCAGGCGGAATAACATTATCCGCTCATAGAGCTCTGCCGGTAAGATGCGATGAGCATAGAATCGCAGCGCCCTCTCTTCACCGGCTCCATGAAGGATTACTTTGCAAAATGTTGCGCTGGTCCCCGGAGATCCGCTGTGCAGCCGGATGCTCAACCTGCGAATATCGGCGGGGGTGACAAAGACAAACTCCCGTTCTTGCCATCCGCCGGTGCCCGTATCGAGGTGTTCCAGGATTTCAAGGGAATGATATTCATTGCTGAACTTGTCGGCGACGATACCCCTGATCTCCAGAGCCCAGGTGTAAAAGCCGCCTTCCATATCGCTTTCGGAGCAGCCCTCGCTCCTTACCTCAAGGGAAAGCCGGTAGGATTTGTTCTCCTGGATGCCGTATATCACCTGCTCGATATACTCCTCCACTGCATTTTTCCCTTCAGGCTGCTCCAGGGAAAGGGGAGCCTGCAGCTCCGCCTGCAGCCACAGAAGAGCTGCAATGCCCAGGATCAGCAAAACAGCGCCCGCCGAGATAACCTTCCCCGCAGGACCCAGCCTGTGAAGGTACAGCTCAGCCGGCAGGGTAAGGAGAAGGCCCAAGACAAGTGATGCAACAATAACAGCCCACGCCGGGAGCAAGGCTCCTGCCTGGAAAAGGCGCTGGACCACCAGGGAAGCCGGCAAGCCAACCGTAAATATCACTAGAAAGTACAACAGGATCCGCAGCCTGTTACCCCTGCCTGCAGCTGCAGCAAAAAGCAGGACCAGGGGGGGGATCAGCAGCCAGACAGAACGCGAATAGGTCAGGATTATGGAGATGAACAGGAGTATGGCGCAGGACATGTACAGCATGCTGCAATAACGGGCTTTACAAGCGAGGCCCAAACCTACCGCAAGAAACATGGAGACCAAAAAATATACCGCAGCAGCATTGGCATACTGCAGCGAAGAGAAAAGCCTTCCCCATACGAATGCTCCCTCGATATCTGCTCCGCTAACGGCAGCGAGCCCGCTGCCGGCCAGGGCGGTGCCTGACACAACGGCAGCCGCAAGAAATAGCCGGGGGACTGCCGCTATTTCACGGGAGCCGCCTTCCCCCACTGATGCCTGGAAAAGAGCTATATCTTTTAAGTTAAGGTTGCGGCAAAGATCAAACACAAGCAGGTAGATCACAGCGTAGTTAGCTGTTTTCAAAAATTCCTCCAGTGCTTCCCTCGGGTTGAGAGCCCACAGCATGGAGGCGAAATAGAACAGGCCCAGGGCGATAACACAGGCATCAAGGGGAGCGACGGAAATGCTTGATCTCCTGTGCAGCAGTTTTACAACCCACCACATAGAAAGCAATGCAAAGCTGAACAGGTGAAGTGCAAGCAGCTCCCTGGTAAAGTACAGCCCGCGGAAATAGGGCCCGGCAAGGAGCAGCAGGATCACAGCAGCAAAGGTAAAAAACTGAACAGCGCGGGCCCATTTACCGCCAGACCCGGTTGCAATTTTGCTGTTGTCAACACCCCTGCTGCGCATACTATTTCTTTTTTTAGATGAAGACATTTTTCACCCGAATTTATCCTGTACAAAGGTATGCAAAGAAACAGCCCGACACCTGCAACATCGCCCTCATACCGACTGCTGCAAGGGAAACACAGGCAAATGGTTTCCCTTGCGGCAGGACTGTTTACAACAGAAACCGGTTAGGGCAGGGGGCCTTCGGCGGGGAATCTGGAAATCAGGCCCACAATATAGCGCAGTACCTGGATAGCATCGCCCACATCAACATTGCCCCCCGCACTGCCCGAAACACGAGCAGCCGCCTTCTGGTTTTCTGAAAATGCAGCCAAACCCACAATGTTCCTGAGCATCAGGATGGCGTCGCTTACATTGATCTGGTCATCCCCGTTTACATCCCCCAGCTTCAGCGGCTTGTCTGCAAACACTCCAAACACGCTAAAGTCGCTAACCTCCGCCCAAACGAAGTGTTCTTCGGTGTTGACGCCCTGCGGCAGCGGCTCCTCCCAAAACCCCGTACTTTCCCGGTAATGCCTGAGCCGCAAAGATTCCTCCGCCACGCCTTCGGGCAGCGCCTCAGGATCGTAGGCGACTTTCACTGTGATAGCTGCGCCCTGCAGATCTCCGTCGCTGCCTATGTGCAGGTAGATCCCGGCAGGATCCGTTGCCACAGGGTGCTGCATGGGGTAGTCATCGTAGCGGTTAAGGTAGATCGATGCCGACAGTTCCGAATCCGAGGCCACTTCGACCATGGTGTTCGCATGGGCAAAGTTCAGTGTAGCAGTGTATTTACCGGGTGGAGTTT
>CAYXKD010000133.1:0-3681 GCA_964464625.1 uncultured Syntrophomonadaceae bacterium | reverse complement strand
GGTTTTTGCCGGTAAAACTTCAGCGTTTCTTCGAGGCTTTCGATGAGCTGTTCTCTAAGCCAGGCCGGTTCGAGCACCTCGATGGCGCCGCCCCAGCTCATGAGCCAGGGGATCATCTCCTGCGCACCGGTTAGTCTGTAAGTAACCTCGAGCCTTTCACCGGTCAGCTCCCGGACATACTGGCTTTCATGAAAGAGATTGTGCCTGAAACGCTCGGCAGGGCCGGCAGCTACAATGAGGCGCACCCTTTCCATGTTTTCGGATTCATCATCAGTCCAGGTGCCCCAGGCATCCTTGTAAGCATCTTTGAGCGAGAACCCCGGCGGCATGCTGTATGAGCTGTTTTCCATCACAGCAAGATCCTTGATGTTAAGCAGTAAAAAGATGCGCCTTTGCCGGCGCTGCATGCACTGCCCGGTGAGATACCAGTTGTTCAGGCGGCAGAGAAGGCCGTGAGGCTCCACCACCCGCTCAGTGACAGCGCCGTCATAGGTGCGCAAATAGCTTAAGCTTACCCTCTTTTTCTCCCGGATGGCCCGCATGATTTCCCGAATCATAGCCTCGCTTTTTGCGGGCTCGGCGGGAAAGGCACCGGAAAGGTGGACTACATGTTCCAGTTCGCTTAAAATGGCGGCAAAGTTGCTCAAGCCGTAAAGCGTGTTCCGAAAGACGCTCTGCATGGCCGCCTCAATACTGCCTTTCATGGCCCCGCGGAGCTGGGGGTACATACCCAGAAGAAGCATGGTGGTGTCATGAACTCCGGCAGACAGACCACCACCTACCCCCTGAAAGATGTAGAAAGTCTTGCGGCCGCACCTGCGGCTGCATATTGCCCTCTGGCCGGTGACAACCTCACCTGATTCACCGGCTGTCCACTCTTCGCCAGGATCGTCTTCTTCACCGTAGCAGAGGGGATCGAAAAAAAGATTAAGGCGCCTGATGAAGCGGTAGATAGTTCTTTCAGAAGGGCTCCGGTCGTTAATCTCTGCGTAGGCCTCCTGCAACTCCTTTAGGGTAGCTCCTCCGGAAGGGGTTTTTTCAATAAGGGTGATCAGTATTTTCACCAGCGTTTCCGGCCGGGCGCCGGAGCGGGGATAATGAGACAACACAGACACCACCCTTCCTGGTATAAATAGGGAAAGGGATTCATTTTTACATGATCAATTATTGATCACTGCATTCTGTTTAATCATATCATTTAAGAGTGACATCCATATGTCACATCCAATGCTATCGTAACAAATCCTGAGCCGTTGACACCTCTATAGAAGTGTGGTTATGATTTTCTCAGTATTTCTTAGCGGCATTACGACAGGGAGGCCGGCGCCGGTGGATCAAAACAAGAAGGTAATTGGAAAGAGGAAAAGCCTTAAAATAATCATGCTCCTGCTGATTTTTCTTGTTGCCGGCGGGGTTGTTTCGGTAACAGCTATCAATAGCCATGTTAAACTGGCGGCCGGAGATAGAATTCTATCCATTGACGCGGCGACAAAACTGCAGGATGTTGACTGCATCCTGGTCCTGGGGTGCCGCGTCTGGGAGGGCGGCATCCCCAGCCCGATGCTGGCGGACCGGCTGGAGCGGGGCATCGAGCTATATGAAAGCGGCGCTGCCGGCAAGCTGCTCATGACGGGCGATCACGGGCGCAAGGGCTACGATGAGGTCAATGTGATGAAGCAGTATGCCATTGACGCCGGTGTCCCTTCGGAAGATATCTTTATGGATCATGCCGGCTTCTCCACATACGAAAGCATGTACCGGGCGAGAGATGTCTTCGAAGCCGGGAAGGTTGTTGTTGTCACCCAGGGTTACCACATGTACCGTGCCCTCTATATCGCAGAGAAGTTGGGGCTGGAGGCCTACGGGGTTGCTTCCGACCAGCGTCTTTACGGGGGGCAGGGGCTGCGGGAGGTGCGCGAGATCCTGGCCCGGGTCAAGGATTTCGGCAAAGTCATCTTTAAACCCCCACCCACATTTCTGGGCAAAACCATCCCCGTAGGCGGGGATGGGGATCTGACAAACGACTGACACGGACGGGCATTACTAACATCTTCCGGTAAAATTTTCAGCTGCTGATTCGCCAGGCTTACTCTATCCCGGGCAGCTCAACGGGGAGGCGACCCCGCGGCACCAGGGTGCCGTTCAAGACTTCGGCAAGAGCCTGCATGGATACGCCGCTGTCGCTGTAAATGCAGAGGCAGGCGCCGGCAGCGGGCGCCGCCAGGATATCGTATGGCGAGGCAAGAGCCAGCAGCATCACATCTCTCTCCCGGGCCAGCGTATTGATCAACTCCACCCAGGCGGGATGGCGCTGCAGGTTGTATGTACCGACCAGGAGGGGGGATGAGTCATGCAGCAAATCGAGGAGCTCCCTCATCTCAGCTTCGCCGGCGCGAAGAGAGAGCAGGTGCGGCTGAAGAAAGGGGGATCCCTCTGTGAGAGGGGCCAGGGAACCTTCCACTTCGGCGGGCCAGATCAGCGGCACCGGCTTATCCGTCGAGAGGGGAAGCAATGGGACATTGTCGCGGACCAGGGTGATGCTCTCCCGGGCGATGCGCCGGGCCAGATCCTTGCTTTCCGGGAGGGCCAGGCGGGGTAGCTTTTCCCTTTGCGGCAGGGGATCGTCGATGATCCCGTACAGTACCTTCGCGGCCAGGATCCTTTTTACGGATTCGTCAAGCCGCTCCCGGGTGATCGTCCCCTCATCTACCGCGTTTTTGAGCGCATCAAAAATCCTGCGCCCGTCGCCCGGCTCAACGCCGGCCCAGGGGCCGAGTAGGATCACATCCGCGCCGGCCTGGAAAGCCATCACCGAGGCTTCCTCCAGGCCCCAGTTATCGCTGATCGCCCCCATGCCCAGGGAGTCCGTAACCACCAGGCCCTGGAAGCCCATCTCTTCGCGCAGGTAGCGGATGGCCTCAGGAGAGAGACTGGCGGGAAGCACATCGCTGCCCGTCAGGCCGGGAGCCAGGATATGGGCCATCATCACCGCAGGCACACCTGCATCGATCATCGCCTGGAAGGGAGCCAGTTCAACCTCCTCCAAGCGGGGAAGGCTGTAAGGTATGAGCGGCAGCCCGTAATGGGAATCAACGTCGGTATCGCCGTGGCCGGGAAAGTGCTTGGCTGTGGCGATAACCTTTTCCTGCAGGTAGGGCGCCAGCATTGCCCGGCCCAGCCGGGCCACCTCCTGCGGGCGGGAACCGAAGGAGCGCACCCCGATGACGGGGTTTGACGGATTGCTGTTCACATCGACAACGGGGGCGAAGTTGAAGTTGATCCCCATAATGCGAAGCTCGCGCGCCATTATTTCAGCGCTCTGCCCGGCCAGATCTTCGCTGCCGGCAGCACCCAGGGCCATGTTACCGGGAAAAACGGTAACCCCCTCCGTGAGCCGCGCCACAGCGCCTCCCTCCTGATCTATGGCAACGAAGAGGGGCACAATACCGCTGCTTAGGGCCGCCTTCTGGATCTGCTCCGTCAGGCGGGCCACCTGGGCGGGGTTTTCGATATTGCCGGCGCTGCTAAATAGGATCACCCCTCCCAGGGGCAGCTCCCGAAGCTGCCCGCCCAATGCGGCGCCAAAATCCGTACCCGCAAAGTAGGCGATAATCACCTGGCCGACCTTCTCCTCCAGGGTCATCCTCTGAATCACCGCTGTCACATCATCTTCCTCCCCTG
>CAYXKD010000132.1:0-3791 GCA_964464625.1 uncultured Syntrophomonadaceae bacterium | reverse complement strand
ATGACGGTGCCCTGCTCCACCGCCGCCAGCAGGGCATCCTGCTGGGCCTTGTTGAAGCGGTGGATTTCGTCGATAAAGAGTATGGTCCGCCTGTTTTGCAGGGACCAGCGCTCGCGGGCCCCGGCTACCACCTCGCGGATATCTTTCACCCCGGCGGTGACAGCATTGAGCTGGACAAATGAGGCCCGGGTGGTGGCGGCGATGATCAGGGCCAGGGTGGTTTTTCCGGTGCCCGGCGGCCCGTACAGGATCATCGAGGGAACCCTGTCCGAAGTGATGAGGCGGCGCAGCGGTTTGCCTTCGCCCAGGAGATCAGCCTGGCCCGCAAATTCCTCCAGGCTGCGCGGCCGCATCCGCAGGGCCAGCGGACCCTCCTGGCGCATCTTTTTTTCCCAGCCCATGGTTATAAGATCCATGGAAAGCAGCTCCTCAGGCGAAAGATGGCATCTCCAACAGCGGTAATGTTAAACGTGAAAAATGCTGCGGCTCTTTCTTCCCCTTTTAATTCCATCTAGATTATACCATGAAAGTGAAGTCTCTTTTAAAGAGGCGAAAAGAATAGTAAAAAGCCCTCTCCCTGTTTTGTTCCGGAAAAGGGCATTTTGGATGTTCCCGGGAAAGCATGCGGGTTGGAGATGACTAATAATTCACCCCCCACATGCCTCCCACGGCGCCGAAGATAAAGCCCAAAAATAGCTTAACCGCCAGGTTCCAGCCGATAGTCATGTCACCGCCAATGATGAGACCCCCGCCAAGCATGAGCAGAACATATATCAGGCCTGTAATCCCACCGTTCAGCCATCCCCGCGTGCCCATCTTCCTGGCAGTGTAGGCGGAGCCCCAGAGGATGGCAACAATGCTCACGGCGTAGACCAGGTACATGCCTGCTTTTTCGGGGAGCTCCGTGAGATAGAGGGCCAGAGCGATCACGAGAAGCATGATCAGCGAAAAGATCAGCGCCAGAAAAACTCCTTTGAGCAGAATCATCCAGGCGCTGTCCCGCAGGGGTTTTGCTATTTTGTTTCCCACCGGCCGTTCATTCATAAACTCTCCCCCTGAGGAGAGCATATGAAACGGCGCCGCAGATTATTCCCCGCCGTCTTCGTCATCCACGACGCGCTCAACGCCGCCGCGGGCAAACTTGATGTTCACATTGTCGGCCACCCGCAGGGTGACCACATCTTCCCGGATATCTTTGATCAGGCCGTGAATCCCGCCAATGGTCACCACACGGTCCCCTTTTCTCAACTCCCCGAGCATTTCACGTCTCTTTTTCTGCTGCTGCTGCTGCGGTCGGATGAGAATAAAATAAAATATGGCAAAGATCACGATCATCCACAGTATGCCCGAATAGGGGCCCAGCTTGTCTAACAACTCTTGCATTTACCTGCACCTCCATAGTGTTGATGAAGTTTCTCTTTCATATTGCGGTAATAAAGACCAAATCTTTTTTCGCGAATGGCTTTGCGGATTTCCTGCATCAGTTGAGCAAGATAATAAAGATTGTGATATGTAGTCAGGCGCATCCCAAGGATTTCGCCGGAATTGAAGAGGTGGCGAATGTAAGCCCGCGTATAGCTGCGGCAGACGGGGCAGTCGCATTCTTCGTCCAGGGGGCTCCTGTCGGTGGCATAAACAGCGTTGCGGATGGTCAGGTAACCCCGGCTGGTCATGACCCTGCCGTTGCGGGCGATCCTTGTCGGCAGCACGCAGTCGAAAAGATCCACCCCCAGCCTGCTCCCCTCAAGGAGCGCGTCGGGCGAACCGACCCCCATAAGATAACGCGGTTTTTCTGCCGGAAGCAAAGGGGTGGTCATCTCAAGAGTCTCATACAGCAGCTCTTTGGGTTCCCCCACGCTCAAGCCTCCGATGGCATATCCCGGAAATTCCATCTCCACCAGGGCGGCGGCCGACCTTTCTCTCAGATCTGGATAAACACCTCCTTGAACAATCCCAAAAAGAGCCTGCGCCTCGCGCAGATGGGCATTGCGGCAGCGCAGAGCCCAGCGGCTCGTGCGCTCCACAGCCGCCTGAACCTCTTCATAAGGCGCAGGATAGGGCGTGCATTGATCCAGAACCATGGCGATATCCGAACCGAGCATGTTCTGGATCCGGACCAGGCGCTCCGGAGTAAGGTAATGCCTTGATCCGTCGATGTGCGAGGTAAATGTTACCCCGTCATCCTCAACTTTCCGCAGTCCGCCCAGACTGAAGATCTGGAAACCTCCGCTGTCAGTAAGGATACCCCCGGACCAGTTCATCATTCTGTGCAGTCCGCCGGTGCGGGCGATCACTTCCACTCCAGGCCGCAGGTAAAGGTGGTAGCTATTCGCCAGGATCATCGCCGTATTCAGTTCTTCCAGCTCTCCCGTGGTGATCCCCTTTACGGTGCCCTGCGTCCCCACCGGCATGAAAGCGGGTGTCTCCACCCTGCCGTGACCTGTCTCCAGCTTTCCAAGGCGGGCTCCCGTTTCAGGACAGCTCCCAATCAGTTCAAAAGAAATGGACATCCTTTCCACCTTGCTATAGCTTATCTTAACCATTTATCGCTGTCAATTATACTTTTACCTTAATTTTACCCTAACTTTAACCCAACTTTACCCTAACCTTACCCTTTTGACTTTATGCCCGCCCTGCATGTCAGGAAGCGGTTCGAGTGCTGCCGGTAAGATGCCCCTTGGCTGCCGGTAACGGCGAAAACAGGCTTTTCGCAGCACCCTGTCACAGGAGCAGCATAGAGTCGCCGAAGCTGTAAAAACGATACTTTTCCTTTATGGCCAGGCGGTAAGCCTTCATCACCGGAGCGTAGCCGCCAAAGGCGCAGACCAGCATGAGCAGGGTGGAGCGCGGCAGATGAAAATTGGTCAACAGGGCATCAACAACCTTGAAGGTGTAGCCCGGGTAGATAAAAAGATCTGTCCAGCCCTCCTGCTCCCTTACAGTTCCCCGCGCCTGCGCCGCCGCCTCGAGAACGCGGCAGGCTGTTGTCCCCACGGCAACGATGCGGCCGCCCCGGCGGCGAACGGCATTGATTTTCTCCGCTGCGGCGGCATCAATGCGATAATACTCGCAGTGCATCTTGTGACCGCGGATATCTTCTTCCTGCACCGGCTGAAAGGTGCCCGGGCCGATATGGAGGGTGATAAAGGTCCACTCCACCCCTTTTTCCTGCAGCTTTTCGAAAACAGCAGGTGTGAAGTGAAACCCGGCGGTGGGCGCAGCGGAGGAGCCTTCTATAGCGGCATAGATGGTCTGATATTTTTGGGGATCCTTCAGCTCTTTCTTGATGTAGGGGGGCAGGGGAACGCGGCCCACCAAAGGCAGCGCCTGTTCCAGCGGTTCCGGCCCGCAAAAGCTGACGATACGCTGACCCGGCCCGGCGTAATCTTCAATCACAGCCTTTAGACCCCGCGCAAATTCCACCACCGCGCCGGGTTTAAGCTTTTTCCCCGGCCGGACCAGCGCTCTCCAGCGCTCCCCGGCAAGGCGGTGCAGCAGCAGAAGCTCCGCCTCACCGCCACCGCCACCGCGCCGCCCCAGCAGGCGGGCGGGGATCACCCTGGTATTGTTCAGCACCAGCAGATCGCCCCGCTTCATATAATCGGGGAAACTGCTGAAAAGCTTCTGCCCGGCAACCCCTTCGCAGCGGCGCAGCACCAGCATGCGCGAGCTGTCCCTCAGCGCAACGGGTTCCTGGGCAATGAGCTCACGGGGCAGCTCATAATCAAAATCGCCAAGCCTTGTTATCTCCATCCACTACCCCCATTTAGCATACCTGGTAAACTGGTGCC
>CAYXKD010000131.1:0-3809 GCA_964464625.1 uncultured Syntrophomonadaceae bacterium | reverse complement strand
GGACTTCAACCTGCGCCCGTGGTCGACATGGTCGCTGTGGCTTGTTGCCGCAGTTATACTATTGCTCATGTACGAGGGATGGGGATCAGATATTTTGGAAGCAGCAGGACCATGGCGGACTTCTACAGCAGTTTTTGCGGTGTGCCCGTGGCCGGCGCCGCGCTGCCCGTTGCCGCCTTTTTTTTCCTGGGCATTTACGGGAAGGTGATCTGGATGATCATTTCAGTAGCGATTCTAGGGATCGGCCATATCGGCATTCATCTGCAGCACCGGGGAGCAATAAGCGCTTAAATATGTATGATCAAAGCGAAGGAGTAATTCATGTTCAGGAAAATGAGAAGAAGCAAGCAGCAATTGGCGGAGGGTAAAACAGCGGAGGTCATGGCCAGATGCACCAACGGGGTGCTGGCCTGTTTGGGGGATGGCGATTATCCTTACGCTGTTCCGCTCAGCTTTGTCTACCTTGATGGAAAAATATATTTCCATTCGGCAAAGAAGGGGCATAAAATGGACGCAATTACCAGGCATCCGCAGGTTTCATTTTCGGTAGTGGATGAAGATAGGATCATCAGTGAAGAATACACTACTTACTTCCGCAGTGTGATCGCCTTTGGCAAGGCCAGAATCGTCCAGGGTGAGGAGCGGATTAAGGCCTTCAGAGCCCTGGTTGAAAAGTATTGCCGGGATCAACCCGAAAAAGGAAGAGAGGATACCATAGCCGGGTGTGCACGCTCTTCGATCATAGCGGTTGATGTGGAGCATATTACGGGCAAAGAAGCTGTTGAATACATCAAATAGGGCTGCCGGCTTTTCATCTGCAGCCAAAACGCTGCAACCGGAATTTCCCGAACCGCTGCTCCCGATATGCGACCGGGAGCTGTATCGGGCCGCTGCAGGCGCAAGCCCGGCAGGGCAGCAGGAGCGGCAGTCCGGACGAGCTCAAGGTGAGGGACTGCGGTGATGGGGCGCAGGCAAAGTCACAGAGAAAAGGAGGCTTACAGGTGAGCGCAAAATTGACAGAACAGACCATAAAGCTGCTCATGAGCTATCAGCGGTTTGAAATAACCGATCACGTCATCTACAGCCGCATGGCCGGCCGGGAGAAGGATCCGAAGAATAAGGCTGTGCTGGAACAGATCGCCGCCGAGGAATTGGCGCATGCCGCCATCTGGGAAAAATACACTAACCGCGAGGTTAAGCCCAGGCGCCTGCACATTTTATGGTATGGCCTGCTCGGCCGGCTCATGGGCTATACCTTTGTGATCAAGCTCATGGAGAAGGGAGAGTACACCACGGGCAGAAAATACAGGCAGCTGCTTCAGGAAATTCCGGAAGCAGCGGGGATCATTGAAGATGAACAGAGGCATGAAGAGAAGCTGGCAAACATGCTGGATGAGGAACGCTTGCAGTATGTGGGCGCCATGGTGCTAGGTTTGAACGATGCCCTTGTTGAGCTGACAGGAGTGCTCGCAGGCTTGACCTTTGCCCTGGCCAATACGCGGCTCGTCGCCCTTTCGGGGATCATCACCGGTGTGTCGGCAACGCTCTCCATGGCCTCGTCCAATTACCTGGCTGAAAGGGCTGATGGAAATCCGAAAGCTTTCAAGTCCAGCCTGTACACGGGAGCTGCCTATCTGTTCACAGTGGTGCTCATGGTGCTGCCTTACCTCTTATTTCCGAAGCACAGCCACGTTGCCGCCCTTGTGACTATGCTGCTTGTGGTTATACTGATCATTTTTTTCTTCAACTATTACATCAGCGTGGCCAAAGATCTGCCCTTTGCCAGGCGTTTCGGAGAGATGGCAGGCATCAGCCTGGGCGTGGCGCTCATTGCCTTTTTTATCGGGCTTGCCGTCAAAGCCTGGCTGGGTATTGATATCTAGTAAACATGGTGCCAGGCACCATGTTTACTAATTCAGGGGTAATCACACAGTTGAGTTATGGAGGGACCGGTCTATGCCTGTCGAATGGTTTTCCAAAGAAAGATGCATCGAGCTGCTTTCCAATGCGGTGTACGGGAGGTTGGGTACCTGCGGGGGTGACGGGCAGCCCTATATCACCCCCATTAATTTTGTTTTAATGGATAATAAAATATACTTTCACACGGGCTTTCGGGGCAGAAAACTGGATAATTTGCAGCAGAATCCACAGGTATGTCTGGAGATCAGCGAACCGGGTAAAATCTATGCACCGTCCCACGCCAGAGATTTCACCATGAGATTTTGGAGCGTCCTGGTATTCGGCAGGGCCGTTGAGGTAGAGGCTAAAGAGCTGAAACTGACAGTGATGAATATGCTTCTGAACAAGTACGCCCGGGACTACCGCTACGAACCTCTGATGCTGGAGGATATGGATATTGTCAATGTGGTGGCTATAACCATAGATGATATCAGTGGCAAAATGAGTGTGGATCCAGTCTAGCATCGGTTTGTCAGCGCTGCTTTTCTTTTAAGGGAAGCAATAACATTTTAATCTTACAGTTTTTCTTAATATAACAATAGAGTCTCCCAGGAGTTTTCGCTACAATCACTGACCCTGGCTTGGGCGCGAATGATGTCCGCGAGGGTGTGACCGAAGTCAAAATATCCAGAGCGAAGAACTGCACCAAACAGAGGAAAAGCTTATAATGGTCAGCAGGCAATGGGATAAATTATGAGGAATGAGGGATGAAAATGCGATATGAAATTCCTGGATATATGACTTTAGATATACAAAACGTGGTCATGGATTTTAACGGTACCATCGCCGTGGACGGAGTGATGAAGGAGGCTGTGAAACAGCGGATAATTCAGTTGGCAGAGTATTACCGCGTCTATGTCCTCACTTCTGATACACGGGGAACTGCCAAAAGAGAACTGGCTAATCTACCTATCATGTTGGAAATCTACAACACCGATAATGCTGGAGAGTGCAAGCGGCACTTTGTCGATGAGCTGGGTGGAGACTTTTGCGTCTGCATTGGCAACGGGAAGAACGATGAGCTCATGTTCAAAGCGGCGGCGTTGTCAATAGCTATCCTTGAAACCGAGGGTTTGTACGCACCGTTGCTTATCGCCGCCGACCTGCTGGTAAAATCCAGTGAGGAGGCGCTTGACCTATTGATGGATGGAAAGAGGCTTATATCAGGCCTGCGGAGTTAATCGTAATCTTTTAGCCATGTCGTGATTGAACAACAGCATTCAGAATTAGAAAAACGATTTCTATTTCTACGGTAAATTTAAAACAGGACTGCCGGGTGATGGGATGTATGTTTATGGAACGCAAAGCGTCCAATAAAAAGGCGGCATCTGTCCTTTTGGTGGCGACACTGGGGTGGGGCATAACGGGTATTCACCTGCAGCGCCGCTAGGAAATCAGTGCAGTGATTAGAGTAATTGCTCTTATGAACAAATTATGACACTTTATCCTGGTTGGAAAAGCATTATGAAGGGGGCCTTACTGTGAAATGTCTTCATTGTAACCAGGAGATGGAGCAAGGTTTTTTGCAGGGCAGGCAGAGGGTGGCCTGGGTGAAAAAGCGGCACAAGTTAACCTTGCTCCCTAAACCGGGGGAAATTCTACTTGAGAATAACGTATACAAGGACTTCCTGTTCCCGGCCTGGATCTGCAAAGGATGCAAAATTATTTTGTTTGATTATGCCAAAAAAAGTGCGGATTAGCTGCTTGTCAGACACTTTAGGGTTGCTGGATTGGTGCAGCTTTTCCCCTATCCAAACTGCTGCGGGTTGTTACAGGTTGACCGAAATGGTCTATAATCCTGACTTTAACAGCCTAAAGTAAAGAAAACAGGCCGCACCCCTTGCTGGCAA
>CAYXKD010000130.1:0-3829 GCA_964464625.1 uncultured Syntrophomonadaceae bacterium | reverse complement strand
GCTGAAACAGATCTGCTGGCCGTGCGCTTCACCGTCACAGGTGCGCACAGCCTGACCCAGGTTGTGCCCATGGTCAACGGGGTGGCTGTGCTGCAGTATGCGGGCAACCCCGCCGGGGTGGACACCATTGTCGCCGAGGTGCTTTTCGCTGGCGAAGCCGCCGGTCTCAGCGGCCAGACGCAGCTAACCTGGGAAGCCAAGGCGGAGCCAGAACCTGAAGAGCCGGGCAAAGAACTGCCGCGCACCTCGGGTTCGCCGGCCAGTCTGAGCATGCTCGGGATTATTCTCCTGCTTGCCTCCGCTGCAGTCCTGCTGCGCCTCCGCACTGCCGCGGTATGGTAAACAGTTAAAAAAGAATTGGCGCGCTCCGGGTTTCAAGGCCGGGGCGCGCATTTATTGTGCGCCCGACATGGGCGCAGTCTAACGGGTGCAAGTCCCGAGTGCGGGTTTATAGTGCCTTTACATGAAGATTGGGCCCCCGAACTGGAACGTCGGATTGCCGCGATAGAAAAAGGGAGCGAGGAAACGATCCCCTGGGAACTCGTTCGCAACGAAGCCTTGAAGCGCATTGGTTATGGCAATATACGTTGAGTTTGGGGCGGGTGCCCGATTTGAATTCGATGAAGCTTTCGATTGGTATGCCTATAGCTGCTGACGCATGATATCCAGCGGAGTCTAAAGTGTGAGCCCTGCAACAGGATGCACCGCGAGATACTCGACATTCTGGCACCCTGCAAGAGCTACTGCAGCAGAAGTATTGAGGTGGTAGTAGGCGGCTATCTTTGTGTTTATGCTGTCTGGCCTGAAATGTTACTTGCTATAAAATTGCCCGCCAGTTGCGCCGGCCATACAGAATTCGTTCCACGTCTACCTTTGCCTTCTCATCGATTGAGAAAAAGATGATGTAGTTTTTTACGATCAGCTTGCGATAGCCAATTGACGCAAGGCGTTCATCTGCGACAGCAGAGGCCCGGTGGGGCATTTCTTCAAGGCTAACTATTGTCTGTTCCATGGCTTCCAGCATCTCCATGGCCGTCATCGGCGCTGAAAGCTGTGCAGAAATATACCGGACAATCTCCCTCAGGTCGTTTTCGGCAGGCTCCGATATATCGATTCGATATCGGACGGGCGATGGATTCTTATCGTTTTTCATCGGCAATTTCCCTGCGAAGATCCCGCATGACGTCGGCCATCGGACGCTTCTCGCCCTTCCTCACCGCCGATCTTCCTTCATCCAGCAGGCGGTAAAGTTCAAGCTTTCCATTGAGCATTTCATAGGTTTCGATGCTCATGACAGCCAAATCGCCTTGTCCGTTTTTCGTAATAAATACCGGTTCGCGGCTTTCATTGCAAAACTTAGAGATCTCATTGTAATTGTTTCGCAAATCGGTGCTCGATTTAATGTTTGGCATAGGACACCTCCTTCTGATTTATTATAGAGATATTATATGAGAATTTCCCTAGAATATCAATAGCGGGTGTTGTCCTTATCTTCATTTGTTACCCCTTCTTCACTGGTGTGAGCTTCAATGTTACATTATCAAAGTCTGCTGAATGCTTGCAGCATCACCTGATCTAACTGCTGCTCCGGGGGTAAACCTTTTTGCAATATCAAGCATAGGCTATAGTATTGCATCTCGATATAGCAAAAGTTGTGGCCCGGTGCAGCGCAGACTTTTACAGTCTGCATATTATCCAAAAACCTTGGGGGGTGAAAAAAATTAGCGGCTTTACTTTTACCTCGGAAACCGTTTTAGGAGGCGGCGTTGCGGAAACCAGCAGCGTATCGCTATCCGTAACAGGAGATCCGCTGTCAGCAGAAAATATGAAGCCTGGAGATAGTGCCGGCACTACGCTCATCGTAACCAATAACGGGACAATTGATGTCCTCTACTATCTTTCGGCTGATTGGGGGGGAAATGATAGCACCACTTCAAGAATGGCCACAATTCTGGCGAACCGGCTGATGGTAACGGTTATCGCTGATCCCGATGAAGCTAATGATGAACTGTATGCCGGCACTCTCGCCGGCTTACTGGATCAGCCTCCGAACGGCCGTGAGCTTGCGTTTGCTGAAACAAACGGTAGTGAGGAGTTGTCGATTGAGATCGAGCTGCCCGTCGATGCCACCAACATTGTCCAGGGCCTAAGTATCGATGTCGATTTTGTTTTTGTAGCGGAAGAGCAGTAAGGGACGGCAAACAATTTCAACCACATGGGCGAAGTCTCCCTGCCCATGTGGTTCGCTGCCCGGACAGTTACCTTCATCCATTACCGGGTTACGCCATCCGCTTAATTCCCCGGTGAAGATCTGCCGCATCGTAATTTGCTTTCGCTGCCGGGAAGATGGACTGACCGCTGCCGCCCTCGTCTGAATATATGAATCATTCCGACCGCCGCGCAGGAACAGGGGCTCTTCCCGGCGAAACTTTGGTAACAACGAGCTGATCTGGGGGGAGCCTGATGTCCAGAGTTGCCGTGAACGGGATTATTGGTCAGAGGCAGCGCCGATCCCCTGGCGCCTCACCGATGAAAGAAGCGAATAAAATAGGATTCTTTTTTGGAGCCGGAGCCGAAAGATGTTACTGTCTGCCCAGCGGTGCGAAATATGTCTTCGATACCCTCTGCAAAAGTAAAAAAGATCTTTATGAGGCCCTTAAGGGTTTCTATGCAGGTAGAGATATCGAAGGATATGCTGAAAAGCATCAATCCGAATTCTTATTTAATCACAGAAGTCACTCCTACAGGCGTATGGTTGAACTGTCGGCGCGGTCTGCCCTAGGAATTAATTATGATAATAAAGAAACATATAAAAGCATGGTTGAGTTTTGTTCCGGAACAAGCGATGCATATAGTCTTCACGATGAGCACAAAAGGCACAAGGAAATAATAAAAAATGCATGCTCCCTGCTGAACGAAGATTCCGTAGAACAAATTATCAAGGTTTTGTATATATTAAGTGCTGATTTCGGTGAAACAGATTTAAACAAACAAAGCAAATATGTGAAATCAAAATTGTACTATCGCCTGCTCACCGGGGTCGGTCAGGGAAATAGCGTCTCCAGAAAAGGTATGGATCCCTTTAAACAATATGATGATCTCTCAGGAAATTTTAAAGATTTTATCGCTTTTCTTATAAAAAGCAACTTAAAGTATTACGGTGTTATAGAGCAGGATTTTTCCACAATCGTTAACCCTCAGAGAGCTGGAACCGTAAAATTCTGGAGACTGGTCAACTATTTTTGGAGCGCCTATTTTTCCATCTTAATACCGATGATCAAGCTCAGTTCAAAATATGAGGATCTTGTGAAAGATGAAAAACAGATGTATAGAAATTTGCTGAATGCTGATGCAGATGGCCAACCTGTTTTGATTGAGGTGCTCCAGCATTTGGCTTCCAAGAAGTATCTTGAGGAGATTGAGAATAAAACAGGAAAGGAACCCTATTACGAAGCACTAAAAGAAGAAAAAATACCGATAGATTTTGTACTGACTACAAACTACACTCCCTATGTAAAGACGCTTGGCCTTGAAAATAACCAATATTGCTACTTAGCCGGATCGGTGTTCCAATTTGAATATCCGTACGAACTGCGCACGATAGATCTATGTGAAAACGGCGGTGAAATAAAAAGGAGCGACCTGGTCTTTCCTTTTATTATGACGCAAGCCCCGCTTAAACCAATTATTGAATCTAAACAGATCGGCGCATATAGCAGAGCAATAAACTATCTCGATGAATGCGGGCGGTTAATTATATTGGGATATAGCTTAGGTGAAAATGACAACCACATAAATTCGCTGTTGCGGGAATATATCACCAAGCCGG
>CAYXKD010000129.1:0-3842 GCA_964464625.1 uncultured Syntrophomonadaceae bacterium | reverse complement strand
CAGTGGGGGTGACCCTAAGGCCAGTGCCACAGAAAATATACCGCCTCCTACTGGAAGTTAGAGATTAGAAGTTAGAGGTTGGAGGGACACAGCGGCCGGCAGCAGATGCTGGTATAAAAGAAGTTTTCTAACATCTGACCTCCAATTTCCAATCTCCAGTATGGGGTAAGGGTGCAACGGTGCGGTAAGAGCGCACCAGAAACCGGGAGACCGGTTTGCTAGGTAAACCCCACCCGGAGCAAGACCAAATAGGAGGGGGATGAGGTTGCCCGCCGACTCCTCGGGTTTGGTCGCTGGAGGCATCAGGCAACTGGTGCCCAAGATAGATGGTTGCCAAAAACAGAACTCGGCTTATCAGTTTGCTCGGGTTACCGGTTAACATTCAAAACGGCTGCTTTATATTGCTGCAGCCGTTTATTTTATTGGCTTTCCCGCTCCGGAAGGGAATGCCGATCACTTTTAAAATAAGCTTTTTATTTTTACCCTGGATCAGATTATTGTGATAAACTGATTAAAGTATTGCATGGTGAGGAGCAGTCGTTTTGAGTGACTGGATAAAATTTATGGGCACAGCAGGGGCTCGCTTTGTTGTGTCTAAACAGCTCCGCTCTTCGGCGGGAACATGGTGCTTCCTGCAGGGACTAAACATTCTAATAGACCCGGGCCCGGGGACACTTAGCCGCTGTTTTTCCAGCAAGCCCAAACTGGATCCTGAAAAACTGGATGCTATTATTCTCACTCATCGCCATCTGGATCACTCCACCGATGTCAATGTGCTTATAGAAGCGATGACTCAAGGGACTTTTGTGCACCGCGGGGCGCTTTTTGCCCCTGCTGATGCCGTCAATGATGATGAGCCCGTTGTGTTTCGACACACCCGTTATGCAGTGAAGAGGCTGGAACTGTTGAAGGAAGGCGGGCGCTACCGCCTTGACGGGTTTGATTTTACCGTTCCGGTGTGTCACCACCATCCCGTCGAAACCTACGGCTTAACCTTTAACCTTCCTTACGGGCGGATTTCACTGATCAGCGATACGGCATATTTTCCCGGGCTGATCGGGCACTATGCGGGAAGCGATATCCTTATCCTTAATGTGGTGCTTTTAGAACCCATACCTTTTAAAGTGATTCAGCATCTTGATCTGGAAAGTGCCGCCCTTTTGATCAGAGGGATCAAACCACGCCTGGCGATATTGACCCATTTCGGGACAACCATGTTGCACCACGGTCCTCATCACCTGGCGGAACGGCTGACAGGCGAAACAGGGGTCCCCGTTATTGCCGCATCCGACGGCATGAAGCTCGAACCAGGCAAATACCTCCAAAGTTAGTAAACTCGGTGCCAGGCACCAAGTTTACTAACTTTGGTGATAATTGGGAAAGACAGCAGGGAGGAGGTTGTTGATATGAGTATGTTGCCGGTAGAAGAACAGCTGGTGCAGATAAGGGAGAATGTGGCAGAAATAATTATTGAGGATGAACTGGAGGGTAAGCTGAAACGCAGTTATGCGGAAAAAAGGCCGCTGCGGTGCAAGCTGGGCATCGATCCTTCAGCTCCCGACATTCATCTTGGGCATGCTGTGGTACTGCAAAAGATGAAAACCTTTCAGGATCTGGGGCACCAGCTGGTTATCATCCTGGGTGATTTTACAGGGCTAATTGGCGATCCGACAAATCGCTCCGAGACAAGACCCCAGCTTACCAGGGAGGAGGTTTTGGCCAATGCCCGCACATACCAGGAGCAGATCTTTAAGATCATTGATCAGGAAAAAACAGAGCTACACTTCAACAGCCAGTGGCTTGGCAAGCTGAACTTCGGCGATGTGCTGCAGATTGCCTCCACCTATACAGTGGCGCGCATGCTGGAGAGGGATGACTTTGCCAATCGCTACCGTGAAAACCTGCCTATTGGCATTCACGAATTCTTCTACCCCCTGATGCAGGGCTACGATTCTATAGCGGTGAAGGCGGACATTGAATTCGGGGCTACGGAGCAGAAATTTAACCTGCTCATGGGACGCCATCTTCAGAAAGAATACGGACAGGAACCGCAGGTGGCTCTGACCATGCCAATCCTTGTGGGGACTGACGGTGTGCAGAAGATGAGCAAGAGCCTGGGCAACTATATCGGCATAAGCGAAGCGCCCGGGGAAATTTACGGCAAAGTGATGTCCCTGGCTGATGAGACCATGCCTGAGTTCTTCCGTCTGGGCACAGCCCTTTCCGCTGCAGAAGCTGCGCAAATTGTGGATGATTGGCGGAAAGGATCTCTCCATCCGCGGGATGCCAAGATGAGGCTGGCCCGGGAAATCGTAGGTCTTTATCATGGAACCGCTGCTGCGATCCGGGCTGAAGAGAATTTTAAACAGGTCTTTCAGCGAGGTGAAATGCCTGCAGAGATGCCTCTTTTCAGGATCACTGCCGGCTCCATAGCAGATCTGGTTTCGCTGTTGGTAAAAACAGAACTTGTTTCCAGCAAAAGTGAAGCCCGCCGCCTGATCCAGCAGGGCGGCGTCAGGGTTAATGGAGAGCAGGTTGTCAGAATAGATGCCACCGTTCAGGCGAAAGGAGAACTTGTACTGCAGATCGGGAAAAGAAAATTCGCCCGCATTATCTTCGCCTGAATGGATTTCTCTTTACTTTTCGGCTCTGTCACGAGATCCTGTCATCCTGACACGGCACTACAAGAGTCGACAAGCCTCTTTAACCTCTTTTTCAGCTTCCGGGATCCCTGATTTCTGAAACTATCATTTATTATTTTCCTGATTTGCATAAGCCTAAAGCTCCGGGCTGGTGAATATGCATAACAGGGGGGGAATTTATGCTGCACAGGCGTCGATACCGCCGTGTTGCTGCTCCGGGCAGTACATTTTCATTCCTTATCCTGGTCCTGGTTTTGCTTCTTTTAACAAAGGGTCTGCAGGTGCTAAACGGAAAGATAGTCCCGATAATTATTGATGCAGCAGCGATGGAGTGTAATGGTATTGCCACAAGGGCTATCAATAAGGTTATTCTGGATGAAGTGGTGCCCACCGTTAGCTACAGGGATATCATTATTGTGGAGAAGGATGAAAGAGGTAAAATTATCATGGCTCAGACAAACATTATGGAAATCAACAGGATCATGTCGTTAACAACCCTTGCAACAGAAGATGCAGTGACTGAAATCAGCGAGCGCGATATTAAAATTCCTTTCGGCGTGATCACAGGTACATATTTCCTGGCAGCGCGCGGACCTAAAATCCCGGTAAGGCTCAAACCCATGGGGCGGGTGAACACAGAGCTTTTTGACTCATTCGAAGATGCGGGCATTAACCAGACCCGGCATAAGATTTACCTGCAGGTAATTACCGAAGTCCAGATAATTATCCCTCTCATTGCAGACTCAATCGAAGTATTTACTGTGATACCCCTGGTGGACACTATATATATTGGTGATATACCTGACACGCTGGTCAACTTATCTTTTTCTCCTCCTGTTGCAAAGGATTTCGGGGATATGGAATAAAATCATAGTTCCCGCCTGGGCCGGCCCTTTCTTCCAAGACTTTAACCTTACGCGTTTCTTCAAACTGCAGCATAATATAAAGGAAGGTTGTTATTCGCGTTGTTCGCCGTAAGAAAAAAATATGTTTTTAAATGTTTTAATGCCTTGACATGTGTAAAACCCTGTGCTAATATAGGCGTTGCCCGCGAGAGCGGGCGAAAGTTCCGTTCTTTGAAAGTTGAATAGGGTAAGGATGGTCCAGCGGGTTCTTTATCATATATATGATGAAGACCTTTGAGCGAGCCAAGATTTTTCAAAGGTGTAAACTGGAGAGTTTGATCCTGGCTCAGGACGA
>CAYXKD010000128.1:0-3885 GCA_964464625.1 uncultured Syntrophomonadaceae bacterium | reverse complement strand
TTTCCGCCGAGGATCTCTGCGTCTACCTCACATCCAGGAGCAAGGGGGGGATCGATGATGTCTTCACTGGTGGAAACTAGCCTTTGGGCGGTTGCCAGACATCAGTATGCTTTTAAACTTCGCGCTTATGCCAACCTCTTTGTGTCACTTGTTGCAGTGCAGGTGATCTCTTTACTCTTTACTGTTGGCGGTATGACGGGGACCAGCGGTATGGGTTCAAGCAATTTCTACGTGGAGGTTAAATACTATTCGGGAACAGGCTTGTTTGGGTTTACGGTTTTTTGGATCCTGGTCAACGCCTTTATCCTGACCCTGCCGCTCTACCGCAACCCTGACTTTACCTTTGTCACCAACCGGTTCAGCAGCAATCTGGCCAACGCCGCTTACCTGGTTACAGCCGCCATCGGCGGCGGAGTAGCCGCTGTGCTGGGCTCGCTCCTGCTGCGAAATATCGCGTATTACGCCGGCGGCGGCGGTTATCTCATCAGCGCCAATTTCCAGGTCGGAGCGGGCGAACTCTGCACCGGCGCAGCGGTAACCATACTCTACCTGCTCCTGTCGGGCGCGGCCGGCTATTTTCTCGGGGCCCTGATGCAGCTGCACAGGTCACTCTACGTGATTGTGCCTGCCCTGATGCTGGGTATATTTTTCTACGAAACGGCAAACGAGAATGTGAGGATATTCCGTGCTCTGGATTTCTTTTTCCTCGAGAGGTCGCCCCTTCTGTTTACCTTGAAAATAGCAGCCGCTGTTTTGCTCTTGTGGATCGGTGCTGTGCTGCTTACGAACAGGGTCGAGGTCCGGTAACGGGTGTCGGCCAAAGTGAAGTGGAGGGTGAAAGATGCAGCTCAAATTTTATAAATACTTTATCGGAGCATACGGCGCCGTATTGCTGGTGTCGCTGGCGCTGTTTTACCTCCTGCCCAAGGATGACCTGTTGGATCTCGTTTTTAGCACAGCCGGTGCTGGAGAAGAAGAAATGTACTATGATGCGTGGTGGACCGGGGAGCTGGAAGGACAGGAGGGGGTCTACCGGTATAAACAGTGGCATCTGGACCACGAGGGCGACTGTCTGGAGATTGTTTCCGGCAGCCGCGGCGAGGTTCCCATCATTATTAAAAGAACAGCAGCAGGAGAGGGTGAGGTGACCGCCGTTGAATACCGCAAAGAGGGCTTTCCCTTTGAGGAGCAGCTCATTCCCGTTCAGATCGACTTTACGGGAAACAGGCTCATTATTCATGATCCAGGGCGGTATGAATTCAAAATCAAGGCTTTTATGAGGGATGTAGCCCTTGATCAATTCAAGGAAAAGAGCGAATCTCAGCTTTATGCGCGTATATTCCATGAGTTTGATTTCTTCCAGGAGCTCTACCTCTATATCCCTGCCGGTGTGGAACTGGCATATGATCCCGAGAATATGTTTTTGATCATGGCGGATGAATGACAAGGGACCGGGCGCAGCTTTAATTTGTTCAGGCCCGTCGACGTCGACGGGCCTGTGGTTCGATTGGGAAAACAAGGTTGCCCATGAAAGTAAGTGAATTAAAGATTGCATTGGATCATAAAGTAATTTACAATTCCATATCACTCGCATGCCCCAGGCTGTCGATAAGCCCTGCCAGGTATTTTTTGCGGACGCGCCCGCTGCTGATAATTTGCCCCAGCGCTTTCTTTGTCCCAGAGTAGATCAGCGTGGGATAGACCACCCCCGAGAGCAGCTGCAGCGCCTTGAAGGATAGCAATGTTTCATCGCTGATTCCCGTAAGCTCCCTGACCACCGGGTTCAATCTGACATCGGAGTCGCTAAGGTATTCCGCCAATCCGGCACTCTTGTTGTCGCTCTGCAGAATCCGGGAGCCGATCATGTAGATGATTCCCGGGTAATCGATGAGATATCCCATGAGCTCATCCGCCCACTTCATCAGCCGTTCCCGGGCGCTTTTGCCTTCATCAAGCAGACGGTTGTAGATTAAAGTTACCTGCTCCATGGTGACGCGCTCAACCTCTTCGAGCAGGTTCTCCTTGGAGCTAAAATGGTAATTGATGGCAGCGATATTCACTCCGGCCTTGTCGGCGATTTCTCTTATAGTAACGCTCAGGTTTCCCTCACGGCCGATCATTTCCACTGCGGTTTTCATGATCTTCGACCTTGTATCCAGTTTCTCCATGTTCACTTTTTCACCCCTTTTCTGCCCGTGACGTTAATGGCTGGACTGCTGACCCCATGATGGTTCAAGCATTTAATCATTAATGATCAGGGTAATATTCTACTAAATTCCCCTGCTTCCCGGATGACACTGTTTCAGGATTGTGCAGTAAAAAGATCCAGAAATTTTGTCCAGAGATTGATGTACCATGCTTTTTTAGGCGTGCTTTGTTCACTATTATTCCCACCAGGATCTTTCTCCCCTGTTTTATTCTGTGCATCATTTTCGGTTTGTACTATGAACTGGACGCTGCTGGTCCTGTTATTCTCATTGTCGGCATGGGACCTGTAGCCGTCAGCCAGGGAGCGCATCAGCTCTATTTTGGCTTTGCCGTATCTACTTTCATTAACCCCGCCAATCAAACCTTTTTTCATTTCCATAATACCCCGGCTGTTAATCTCCCCAAGGCCGTCGCGGATCGCCTTCTGCCCATCGGCAAGCTGATTCAGCGCCTCCGGCAGCATGGCCAGCTGTTCAAAGGTCTCCTCTGCATCTGAAAAATATTGTTCAAAATCATCAAACTGATCTACAAAGTCTCTTGCCGTTTCCAGATAGGCAATTAACTCTTCCAGCTGTTCGGGTGACAGTTCAGGCAGGTCGGGTGCCTGGTCGGGAAGCCCGGGAAATTCGGGCAGCTCCGGCAGTCCGGGTATCTCTTCAGGCAGTTCCGGTAACTCTTCGGGTATCCCGGGTATTTCCGGTGTCCCGCCGGGCAGGTTTTTAATATACTCCAGCAACTTTTCGACCTGAGAGAGCAGCTCTTCATTTCCCCGCAGATATTCATCGACAAACCCCGGCAGCTCCTCGATAATGGAAAGCAGGGGCTCAATTTCTGAGAGCATCTCATTGCTCTTATTTCTGAACTGGTCAAGGCCCCCATAGATCTCATCGGTCCCCTCATAAATCGCGGTGAGCCCCTCTTCGATGGCTATAATTCCATCGAGCATCTCCATAAGATCATCCTCCATATCGATGTCAGGAATGGGAGGCAACTGGGGGAGGATTATCAGCATGATGGGGCTCAACTCAATATCTTCGCCATGCATGCTTAAAACAATTTCTGCTTCGGGGTAGGGAAAGGCCATGAAGCTAATATTAACATTTTGGCCTGTAATGATGCCGGCGCCGTCGGTAGCCTCAATGTTGGAGAACCTGTTCAGGTCGGCAGTGTATGTTCCCTGCACCAGGAGAGGTACGTAGTTGACGTCGTTCCTGTGAGCGATCCCGCCGTAATAATTCCGGTAAGAAACGGCATCGTGAATCACGAGGTTATTCTTCATCGTAATGATGATCCGCACATCTCCGCTTTTTCCGGTCAGGGCGGGGGCCTCTATTTTTTCTCCGTCAAGATAATATTCAATTTGAAAATCTACCGGCAGGTTTTTCTCGGTGCTCCCTTCGTAGTAGATATCGCCTTCATGAAGCAGGCCGCTGTCCCAGAGGATGATATTATCCTGTACCAGGGGAGCCGTCTCCGAGGTCATATTGCTGATGTCGAGATATTCACCGTAATCTTTGACCATCCCGGCTTCCTCGTCTTTACTCTGGTAGATCCGGTTTACGATTCGCTGATCAAGAACCCGGCCGTCAGGATTGAGCATGACGTAAACTGTTTCATTTTTGTATGCCAGAGCACTACCGGTTTCCCCGTTCAAAGGGCTTTCCCCGGGGAGAGGGG
>CAYXKD010000127.1:0-3982 GCA_964464625.1 uncultured Syntrophomonadaceae bacterium | reverse complement strand
TTGGTTATCATTGGGCTTTTTGGCTCTTCGGATTTCTTTTATGCGATTGCCCTGAGGGTTGTTCGCCAGGGTTCCCCTTGATTATGATATAATCGAGGGAACTGGGAAGGGGATTTTCGCAGGCAGCATGCTGTCGCACCCGCTACTTGCATGGCAGCAGGGAGGCCGGGCTCACCGGCTTGAAAGAAGAAAGGCAGGTTGGATATGAAAGTATATGCCTTTGTTGGCCGCAGGGGAACAGGGAAAAGTCATCACGCTCAACTGCTGGCCTACCAGCACCAGATCGATTATCTTCTCGACGACGGACTTTTAATCAGGGGAAATCAAATCCTGGCCGGACGTTCCGCCAAGCGTGAAAACACACGTTACGGCGCCATTAAGCGTGCCCTTTTACATGACGATGATCATGCCCTGCAGCTAAAGGAAAAACTGGACGAGATCAAACCGGCAAGCCTGCTCATCCTGGCCACCTCCGAGCGGATGGCACAGGTCATCGCCGAACGGCTCGGGCTCCCCCCTCCGCAGCATTATATCCATATTGAAGATATCGCCAGCCCGGAAACCATCAACAAGGCGCGCCGGCTAAGGCAGGAGGAAAATCGCCACGTCATCCCTCTGCCCACTTTTGCCATTACAAAGGAATTTCCCGGTTATCTCATCGATCCGCTGCGCTCCTTTTTCAGCCTGCCCTCTGGTGCCCCCGGGGGGGTTGGGGTGGAGCGCTCCATTGTCCGCCCCGTTTTCAGCACCCTGGGAAATTTCTATATCGCCGAGCATGTTGTCAATGACATGGTCAGCTATATTGTCAGTGAAATTGCCGGGGTTCATAAAGCCGGCCGCATAGAGAGCAAGACAGAAGCCGGAAAGATGATCTTGAATGTGGACCTGGTCTTCTCCATAGAAAAAATATCCTCTAAAAACCTTTACCAGATCTCCCAAGAGGTGCAGTATCAGTTAAGAACAAAGCTTGAACATATGACCGGTTTTTATCTGGATCGGGTAAACATCACCGCAAAAAAACTACATTTCGGCCCCTAAGGGGGTGCCAGGGGCCTTCCCCCATCACCCTGTGATGCGGCGGGGGTGGGTGTAGATATTCATCCGCCGCCCGCGGACAAAACCCACCAGTGTGATATTCAGCGAATCTGCCATCTCAATGCTCAGTGTGCTCGGCGCCGCCCGCGAGACCAACAGCGGCAGCCGCAGCCTGGCCGCTTTGAGCAATATTCCAAAACTGGGGCGGCAGCTGCAGAGAAGAGCTTTGTCATCCATGGAGATTTGACGCTGCAGGCATTCTCCAACGATCTTATCGATGGCGTTATGCCGGCTGATATCCTCGCAAAATAAAAGCAGCTTCCCGCCGCCGGACAGGGCGGCGCTGTGCACTCCTCCTGTTGTCTTGAAAAGCGCTGCCCGCTCCTGCAGCTCACTCATTAGAAAATGGATCTCGCCTGCCGTGAGCAAAAGGGCATCCTCTCCGGCGGGGCAGTCATCAGGCTCAGCCAGAGCGCCGGGAAGAATCATCTCCCTGGTGCATCCCGGGGAGCCCATAAGAGTACCATTAAGCTTTCCCCCGGGGGCGCCTCCATTTTTCAGCTCCACCCTGACGGCTTTCCCGTCATCCTGCAGGCAGAGGCTCACCAGGTCATCCAGCGAGGTGAGCAACCCTGCGGAATATAAAAAACCGATAGCCAGGCTTTCCCTCTTTTCGGGCGTGCAGAGCAGCGTAACGAGCTCTTCACCATTTAAAAAGATGGTCAGCGGCGCCTCCACAACCACATCGTCTCCGGCGGCAACCTTCTTTCCCTCCCGGATCACAATTATATTTTTTCTCGCAGTCAGTCCGGACATTTCAGCCCTCCTGTGGCAACAGTAAAAAACAGCCCTGTCAATGCAATAGCGATGCAAGATATAATATTCCCCCGGTGCAGGACAGAATCCTTTAACAGCTCCTCCCTTGAAGGACAGACAGCGGGTTTTAAAGAATACTTTCTATGGAAGGAGGTAAACAAGGCATGGATCTCATACTTGATGTTGAAAATTTAAGCAAATTTTTCGGGGCAAAAAAAGCCGTTGATGACATCAGCTTCGGCGTGCCCCGGGGAGAAATCATGGGGCTGCTCGGCCCCAACGGCGCGGGTAAAACCACGGCCATCCGCATGATCATGGGCATCCTCGCTCCCGACAGAGGGAAAATCGCCTTTAATTTTGACGGGCGGTTCCAGCCTCTGGACAAGCGAAAAATAGGCTATCTGCCCGAGGAGCGCGGCCTCTACGAGGATGCCAAAGTTGCCGACAGCCTGGTCTATCTGGCCATGTTGAAAGGAAAACCTGCAACCGAAGCGCGGCAGGAGGCGCTGCAGTGGCTGGAGCGCCTCGATCTGGATGCTTACGCCGATCAGAAACTGGAGAAACTCTCCAAGGGAATGCAGCAAAAGGTGCAGTTTGTAGCTTCCATCCTGCACCGGCCGCCGCTGGTCTTCTTTGATGAACCCTTCTCCGGCCTGGACCCGGTGAACCAGGATTTATTCAAGGAGATCATCCGTGAGCTGCAGGCCGGCGGGACCACCGTGCTGCTATCAGCCCACCAGATGAACATGGTTGAAGAGCTCTGCAATTCCATCTTTCTCATCAACCACGGCCGCAAGGTCCTTTCAGGAAAGCTGCAGGAGATCAAAGAGAGCTACAAAGAGGATATTGTGGAGCTGCGCTACGATCCTGCTGAAGAGAACACCTTCTTGAAAATGATCCCCGGCCTGCGCATGATCCGGGAGCAGCCTGGTTTGGCAGTGATGCGCTACAGCGGCAGCGCCGGTATAAACACCCTGCTGCAGGAGTTTGGCTCCAGGCTTACAGTAAAAGCCATCACCGTGAAGAAGCCGCCGCTGCACGAGATCTTTATTGAGACCGTCCGCGAAAGAGGTGAAGACATTGAAGTGGCATAATATATCCAGGGTCTTCCGCTGGGAATTTACTAAAAACCTGAAAAGCGCTGTTTTCCTTGTCACAACGCTCATGATCCCCTGCATCATGCTGCTTGCCGCCGGGATCAGCTACTTTGCCAGCACCAGCGCGGCCAAAGAGGAGCAGCAGGTGGCGGTAATCGATGAAACAGGAGAGATCTTTCCCTACCTGGAATCCTACCTGACCGGCTCACCGGTGACGGTAACCCTGCAAAACAGCGCCGGGCTGAAATCACTTCACCGGCAGGTCGAAAGCGGAGAGCTGAACGGCTACCTGAATCTCAACTCCGAAAACCTGCAGGATGGAATGATCAATTACTATGTCCGCGATGCCAAAGAGATGAACACCATGGTCCTCGACGGTGCCCTCAGGGCGGCGCTGACGCGATACCGCATGGAAAAGATCGGACTCACCGCCGATGAAATTTTCCGGATCACGGCACCGGTGGAGTTGAAGGTGCGCAGCGTGAGCGGCGAGGAGGCCTCCATCGCCTCCATGATTGCTCCCTTTTTCTTCAGCATTATCCTCGTTGTCGCCGTGATGATCTCGGGTCAGGTACTCATGTACGGGGTGCTCAAGGAGAAGCGCAACCGCATCGTGGAGATCCTGCTCTCCTCGGTCACGGCGCTCGAGCTGCTGCTGGGCAAGATCCTGGGGTTCGGACTGCTCGGCCTGCTGCAGATCGCTATCTGGTTGTCCGTGGGACTGGCCGCCGCCAGCCGCTTCATCAATCTGGGCGAACTGGGGCTAACCCTGGAGAGCCTCATCCCCCTCATTCTGTTTTTTATCGGCGGTTATCTTATGTTCGCCGCCCTCTTCGCCGCCATGGGGGCAACGATGAAAGATGCCGAGGGGGGCAGCCAGACCCAGGGAATGGTCGTGCTTATCCCCATGATCCCCATGTTCGCCTCCACCGCTATCCTCATGTCACCCAATGCCGCGTGGGTGCGCATTTTCAGCTATATTCCCATCTTCACCCCGACGACCATGCTCATGCGCATTGCTTCCACCACCATAC
>CAYXKD010000126.1:0-4076 GCA_964464625.1 uncultured Syntrophomonadaceae bacterium | reverse complement strand
GTACTGTCCCTTCACGATAGCTTTCGCTGCGCGCCATCTCGGAACCGCCGAGACGTCCCCTGCAGGAAATCTTAACTCCTTTAGCACCTGCCCGGATTGCCCGGAACATGGACTGTTTCATCGCTCTGCGGAAAGCAATCCGCCGTTTTAACTGACTGGCCACGCTCTCGGCAACGAGGTAAGCATCAAGATCGGGGTTCTTGATCTCGATGATATTCAGATGCACCTTCTTGCCAGTAATTTTCTCCAGGTCTTTGCGCAGCTGCTCCACCTCTGAACCGCCGCGCCCGATGACCATACCCGGTTTGGCAGTATGAATATGAATCCGTAATTTGTTCGCAGCCCTTTCAGTCTCTATGCGGGATACACCCGCGTTTTCCAACCTGGTGCGGATATATTTGCGTATAGCCAGGTCTTCGTGAAGCAGTTCAGTATACTTTCTATCCGCAAACCACCGTGCATCCCAGTCGCGAATAATACCGATGCGAAAACCGATGGGGCTAACCTTCTGTCCCATACTTAAACCCCCTTTCTCTCTCTGACAACTACCGTAATATGGCTGGTGGGCTTACGGATAAGGTATCGCCGCCCTCTGGCACGCGGCCGAACCCGCTTGAACACCGGCCCTTCGTCAACATAAACCTTATCCACGTAAAGCCTGCCGCGGCGCAGCTCAAAGTTGTTTTCTGCGTTGGCTGCAGCAGATTGAAGCACCTTGGCAACGATCCCGGCTGCCCGGTTGGGAGTATATTGCAAGATGCTGAGCGCTTCATCAACATCTTTACTGCGCACCAGGTTAACGACGGCCCGCGCTTTACGGGGTGAAATCCTGATAAATCGGGCCTGTGCCCTTGCTTCCATTCCTTAAACAACCTCCTCTAACCTATCTTAACGCAGTGGAGCGCTCGGTATGATGGCCGTGTCCCCGGAAAGTACGTGTCGGAGCAAATTCGCCCAGCTTATGCCCGACCATATCCTCGCTGATATAAACGGGAATATGTTTACGCCCGTCGTGCACGGCGATAGTATGACCGACCATTTCAGGAAAAATAGTCGAACGCCTGGACCAGGTTTTAATTACTCTTTTATCTTTTTTATCGTTCATACTTTTAATTCTATTCATGAGGCGCTCTTCAACGTAGGGCCCTTTTTTTAACGAACGAGCCATATCTTCAACCTCCCTTCAGATCACGGCTTTAAAATTTATTTCTTCCTCCGGCGAACAATATACTTATTGCTGGCCTTCCCTTTTTTACGGGTCTTATATCCAAGAGTGGGCATCCCCCAAGGGGTCACCGGACTTTTCAACCCGATGGGCGCCTTTCCTTCGCCTCCGCCATGGGGATGATCTACCGGGTTCATCGCCGATCCCCGTACTGCCGGGCGGCGGCCCAACCAACGGCTCCGCCCGGCTTTGCCAACGCGGATATTTTCATGTTCCAGGTTTCCCAGTTGACCAATAGTAGCCCTGCAGTCAAGCAATATGAGCCGCACCTCTCCGGAAGGAAGACGCAGATGACCATATTTTCCTTCCTTTGCCGCCAGCTGCGCTGCAGATCCGGCAGATCGGGCAATCTGCCCTCCGGCGCCGGTTTTAAGCTCGATATTATGCACAAAAGTACCCACCGGAATGTTTCTTAGAGGCATAGCGTTGCCGGGCCGGATCTCCGCTTTCTCCCCGGACATGACACTGTGACCCATCTGCAGACCCAACGGCGCCAGGATATAGCGTTTTTCACCGTCGGCATAATGCAATAGAGCGATATTTGCCGAACGGTTGGGATCATACTCAATCCCCGCAACCCGGGCTGGAATGTTATCTTTGTTCCGTTTAAAGTCGATAATCCGGTATTTCCGCTTGTGCCCCCCCCCGCGGTGACGGGCTGTAATCCTGCCGTATACATTTCTCCCGGCACTTTTTTTCAATGTGACAAGAAGCGACTTTTCAGGTTCTTTTTTTGTAATCTCCTCAAAAGTTCTGCCTGTATAGAAGCGCCTTCCCGGCGATGTTGGTTTATATTTACGTAGAGCCATTTTCCGCTTCCCCCTTCCTAGCGGCTTTCAAATATTTCGATAGGTTTGCTGCCTTCAGACAGTGTTATAATCGCCTTTTTCCAACGGGGTTTATATCCATACGGGTAGCGACCGAGACGTTTCTTTTTGCCAGGGTAATTGGCAGTATTAACCGCCTTGACCTTGACATCAAAGATCTCTTCGAGTGCCTGTTTTATTTCAATTTTATTCGCTTCCCTTAAAACCACAAAGGTATATTTATTCTCTTCAAGCAACCTCGTTGTTTTCTCCGTAACAATAGGGCGGATAATGATATCACGGGGATCCCTCATGCTCCGAACACCTCCTGCACTTTCTCCAGGGCATCCTCTGACAGGATGAGAAAATCATGGTTTATAATATCTAACGCATTCAACTGCGCGGCTGTGAGAGTCTTCACTTTTCGCAGGTTCCGGGCTGACTTGATCACATTTGGATCCGGCACTGCAGTAACAATGAGCGCTCTTCCGGAGGCCTTTAAGTTATCGAGCAGGCGCACCACAGCTTTTGTTCTGGGTTCATCGATCATAAAATCATCCACAACAAGGAGCTTGCCTTCGCGAGCCCTGGAACTAAGGGCGGAACAAAGCGCCGCTCGCCTGATCTTTTTCGGTATTGAATAACCGAAATTGCGTGGGTGAGGCCCGAAAGTAATGGCGCCACCCACCCAGATGGGCGAACGAATGCTGCCATGCCGGGCCCGCCCTGTTCCTTTCTGGGGCCAGGGCTTGGCTCCGCCACCGCGGACATAGCCGCGTCCCTTTGTAGAGGCCGTACCCTGGCGGCGCCTGGCTCTTTGAGCAACAACTGTATGATAGAGCGCCCCCTCTTTCAGAGATGCGTTAAAAAGTCCCTCCTGCACATCAATCTCTCTCAGTCGCTCGCCTTCCCGGTTATATAAAGTCAACTTGGCCATGGTCAGGGCTTCTCCTTTCATGATCGCATCGTTTGAGCCTGTTTCGTGGATGCTCTCTTCACTTCAACCAGGCCGCCCCGCGGGCCGGGGACTGAACCCCTGACCAGCAAAATATTCTTCTCTGCATCAGCCTGCACCACCCTGAGATTCTGGACGGTTCTGCGACGGCCCCCCATTCTCCCGGGAAGAGGACGCCCCTTGAAAACCCGACCCGGGTTTACAGCACCAAGAGAACCTGGCCCGCGATGGTAACGCGAACCGTGAGTCCGCGGACCCCGGGAGAACCCCAGCCGTTTGATGGAGCCGGCAAATCCCTTTCCCCTGGAGACAGCACTTACATCAACATAGTCCCCTGGCGCAAAAATATCGGCGCGAAGCTCTTGTCCGGCCTGAAATCCAGACAGATCGCTCACTCTGAATTCCCGCAAATAATAGCATGGTTTTACGCGGGAACGCTTGAAATGACCGCGCAATGGTTGATTAACCCGATGCTCCTTCTTTTCTTTAAATCCAATCTGTATACTGTCGTAGCCGTCCGAAGCGACGCTTTTGACCTGGATGACGTGGCAGGGTCCAGCTTCCAGAACAGTTACAGGAACGGCATATCCCTGTTCATCAAAAACCTGCGTCATCCCTATTTTTCGCGCAAGTATGGCCTTGGTCATAATGCGACGACACCTCCTGCTTCTAGAAACTACAATTTGATCTCAATGTCCACCCCTGCGGGGAGATCCAGTCTCATCAAAGCGTCGATCGTTTTAGGCGTAGGATCAAAAATATCGATTAAACGCTTATGAGTACGCATTTCAAATTGCTCCCGTGAATCCTTAAATTTGTGCGGAGCCCGGATCACGGTATAAAGACTTCTCTCCGTGGGCAAAGGCACCGGTCCGGACACCTCGGCTCCGGTCTGTTTTGCCGTATCCACAATTTTCCCGGCAGACTGATCCAGCAACTGGTGATCAAAACCTTTCAGCCTGATGCGGATCTTTTGGTTAGCCATACAAATGCCTCCTTCTCAACACTCCATGTCAGTGTCCCGGCAGCGGTCCTTACTCCATGACTTCGGTGACCACGCCGGCGCCCACTGTGCGGCCCCCTTCGCGAA
>CAYXKD010000125.1:0-4173 GCA_964464625.1 uncultured Syntrophomonadaceae bacterium | reverse complement strand
CGCAGGATTCATCCTGGTTGAAATCAAGGTAAAAACGCGCCAGATCGACCATGCAACTCTCCTCGTCCAGCACAATGAGCCCTCCGGAGCCGATAATGGAGCCGGCTCCGCGCAGGTATTCGTAATCCAAAGGAATATCCAGAGCCTCAACTCCCAGGCAGCCGCCGGCGGGTCCGCCTGTTTGGGCTGCCTTGAACCTCTTGTCGCCGGGGATACCGCCGCCTATCTCAAAAATGATCTCGCGCAGCGTTGTCCCCAGGGGGACCTCCACCAGACCGGTGTGCCTCACCTTTCCGGCAAGGGCAAAGACCTTAGTGCCCCTGCTGCCCTCCGTACCCAGTTCGCGGAAGCGTCTGCTTCCGTGGAGGATGATCAAAGGAATATTAGCCAGTGTCTCCACGTTGTTGATCAGTGTCGGCTTTCCCCAGAGCCCTTTTTGGGCCGGGAAGGGGGGCTTCGGCTCGGGATCGCCTCGGGTGCCGTGTAGTGACGAGATCATCGCCGTCTCCTCACCGCAGACAAAGGCTCCCGCACCTGCGCGGATCTCTATATCAAAGGAGAGCCCCTTTTCGAGAATGTTGCCGCCCAATAATTTCATCTGCCGGGCTTGAACGATGGCCTCGCGGCAGCGGTGCATTGCTACAGGATATTCCGCCCGCACATAGATATAGCCGCGGGGTGCGCCCACGGCATAGCCGGCGATGATCATCCCCTCGATGACACTGTGGGGATCGCCTTCCAGGATATTGCGGTCCATGAAAGCTCCCGGATCCCCCTCATCGGCGTTGCAGATGACAAATTTTTCATCGCTTATCGCTCTGCGGACCATCTCCCATTTGCGCCCCGTAGGGAAACCGCCGCCGCCGCGGCCGCGCAGGCCTGAATTTATTATTTCCCCGATGACCTCTTCGGGGCTCATTTCCGCCAATGCCCGGGCCAGGGCAGCGTAGCCGCGATATTTCAGGTAGTCATCGATATGCGCAGAGATGACCCCACAGTTGCGCAGCACCAGTCTGGTCTGTCCATGGTAAAAGGGCATCTCCTCGCGCCGCCGGAGGATCTCGTCGCTGCGCTGATCGCGGTGCAGCAGCCCTTCGACAATCCGGCCGGCCATGATATGCTCCCTGACAATGCTCCTCGCATCGGCAGGCTTCAGTTTCTGGTAGATAATTCCTTCAGGATAAACGATCATTGCAGGACCCAGACTGCAATCACCGATACACCCCACAACCTCAACGGGGACCTCGCCGGTCAGGCCCCTGCTTTGAAGCTCCTCTTCAAGGGCTTCCTTCACCTCGCGGCAGCCCAGGGAGCTGCAGGGAATGCCGCCGCAGATAAGTATGCGGTGATCGGTCTCGGGCCTGATTCTTTCCCTGACCAGTTCTTCTACCAGCGTGCTCATCTTTTCTTTAGCTCCTCCAGAAGCTGTGGCAGCCGCTCGGGACTCATCTCCCCGTGCAACCCATCTCCTATCTTGACGATGGGTGCGGAGCCGCAGGCGCCGACACAGCGCGTTGTAGCAATGCTGAAAAGCCCCTCCGAGGAAAATTTACCTGTCCCTGCGCCGCATTGCTGCTGCAGTTCCTGCAGCAGCTTTTCTGCGCCCTTGACATAGCAGGCTGTTCCCATGCAGATTTCGATGCGGTGTTTTCCCGAGGGAACAGTGGAAAAAAGAGAGTAGAAGCTGACCACACTGTAGACTTCAGACAGCGGAATAGTGAGTTCGTTGGCCACCTGGATCATCACCTTGCGGGGAAGATAGCCGAAAATGGCCTGGGCCTCTTGCAGGGCGGCGATGAGCACGCCGGGTTTTCCCCTATATTTTCTCAGGGCCCGGCTCAGGCGTTCATAAGGGTTTTTTTCTTTGACATCTTTTACAGCCACCGGAGACCTCCTTCTTCGGGCTTTCATAACTAGCCTTGCACCCGGCAGAAGAAGCATACATGGAAATAAACGTCACAAAACTGTGTCCCTGTCCATGCATTATTTCTGCATTGACCTATAAAATGTAACGATCAGGGTAATATAATCGTTTCTTGTGCATAAAAAACAAAGGAGTTTGATGAAATGAATTCAAGGATTCGCTTTTCAGTGAGGCAGCTGACAAGAATAGCCATGTTGTTGGCACTCACTCTCTCTGTGCAATTATTGCGACTGCCTGCACCGGTTACGGGACCGCTGGTCAACGCCATGCTCATCCTCTCCACTGCCGTGGCCGGCACGGCAGGAGGCGTCGGTATCGGCTTGCTCACCCCCTGGGTGGCGCTGCTCCTGGGGATCATCGCTCCTGTTTTAACCCCGGCGATTCCCTTCATCATGGCCGGAAATGCCCTTTACTGTTCGTGTTATGGAGCGCTGGCAGAGAAAATAAAAGGCGGCTCCTGGATCGGTATGATCCTGGGAGCCGCTCTGAAGTTTGCCCTTATCGGAGGTGCCGCCCGCTACCTGCTCGCGCTGCCGCCACCGGCCGCAGGAGCCCTGCTGCTGCCACAGCTCCTGAATGCTCTCATCGGAGGCGCCGCCGCTTTGCCTCTTGCGCAGTATCTGCGCCGCCTCCTCCGCCAAAGTTAGTGAACACGGTGCCTGGCACCGTGTTCACTAACTAGAGGTTGTTAGCGTCGATCAGCTGCTGCACAGTGATGCCGTAGCGGCGGGAGATGCTGTAAAGGGTGTCCCCCTTCTGCACGGTATAAGTGGTTTTTCCGCCAGTGGCCGGAGGCGGAAGCATTTTGTCGACAGTGGTAAAGCTGTAGCCCTGGTCGCGCAAGCCCTCGATGATCCGTGGCAGCGCCGGCACAGTCAGGTGCCCCGACGTATGGCCGCCGATGTGCATCAGGATGATTCCATTGTTCGAGGCTTTGGTCAGGGCCCGGTTAACGATAAAATCTTCATCAATAAGAGTATCCTTTCCGCCTACTTTCCTTGTATTTCCAGCATCCCAGTCCAGGGTGTCCACGGTCCACATGATCGTATAGGGATAGCCCTCTTCAGCCAGGATCTCCAGAAGCTGACTGTCGTATGCCCCATAAGGTGGGCGAAAAAGATAGGGATCTACCCCGCAGATCTCCTTGATAATGCGCGTAGACTCGCGCATCTCTTCACGGATTTTAGCGGCGCTCATCTTTTCCTTTGTCATATCGCCGTGCGTCTTCGAATGGTTGCCCACGGTATGGCCGCCTTTGACAATCTTCTGGCCCAGGTCCGGGTGCGTTTTCAACCAGTCCGCCCGGGGAAAGAAAGTTGCTTTGACCCCGTACTGGTTAAGCACATTCAGCAAAGGTTCGGCATGTGTATATTCCCAGCCCGAGTCAAAGGTGAGAGCAATTTGTTTGACGTCTGCAGCTACTGTCCCCTGCTCAATTACCTGGGATTTACCGCTGCTGCTCCCGCCGGTAACAGGAATGGTTAAAACCTGTCCCACATAAATAACGGGAGTTTTCCCGGGATTATCCTCATCCGATTCGGGGTTGGCAGGACCTTCCTCGTCCTGCGTTGCCTCTGAGGGTTCAATGCATGGCCTCTCTTCAGCAGGTATTTCGCCAAAGTTATTATTGTCAGGTTCTGCGGGGTTTACTGTTTCGTCACCATCACTTGATGGTGCTATGGTTCCCTCCATGCCGAACCACCGGCGCAACTGTTCGCCTGCATTGCCTGAAGAAAGCGTGTAGCCTGCTGCAAATAACAGCGGTACCAGGATGATGACCAGAAGAATCATCCATTTTTGATTGTTTCGTTTCCTTGGCAACTTATCACCTCCCTGATAACTTTAACACTTAAATTTAAAAATAATGTTTTATTTACATGTTCATTTATTAATTTTGCTTTAAAAACGCTGACAGCAGGGGGATGAACTTGTTTCGAGCAATAAAAATATATATATATCTTCGCCCGGATTAGAAAAACAAAAGTGAACTTGTTATAATCATTGTAACATATGGGGTTAAACAGGGTGGAGGGTTTTTATTGGCAAAAAGCGACGGCAAATGGTTTCTAACGAGGGTTAAGAAGACGATCTACCGATACGGGATGATCGAAGCTGGTGACAGTGTTGCCGTGGCTTTGTCGGGGGGTAAGGACAGTGGCGCCCTTCTCTACATCCTGGAGCTGTTTCGACGGCACGTTAGTTTAACAGCATAACAGAATATTAAAATCCAAACCCTCTGCGGCATCAGC
>CAYXKD010000124.1:0-4261 GCA_964464625.1 uncultured Syntrophomonadaceae bacterium | reverse complement strand
AATTACATTTATGGATGAAGATTGTATTATTATGAAAATATTCCTTGTGAAAAAAAGGTATTCGCTCATTTGTGTCGAATACCCATAATTACCATTTTCCTGAGGTGAGGATTGTTGAAAAAGAATGATATGAAACTCGATATTAACCAGAAAATTGAACTACTGCGGGAACAGCTGCACAAGCAAACGGATATCACCAATAGTGACACCCTGAGGCTGAGCGCTGAACTTGACCGTCTAATTGTCCAGGTGATGAAAAAAAACATGGCAAAGTTGAAAAACTTCTAGGACACAGTGATCCTGCCTGCTCTATCATTGACCTCGCTGATATGAAATCCCCTCAGCCCCTCTTCTCCAGACCTGCATGAAACGACGCAGCACGCCGCGGAGATAGGGCAATAAGCAACCCCCCTGAATTCCGGGGGTCAAAAAGAATGTCCAGCCGCTCTCTTTTCTACTGCCCCGCCCTACCAGTTGACCGCTTCTTAGAAGTAATCAATATTGCGGTAGGTTCCGTCCCCATGGCATAAAGATCGCTAAAGGCACTAGCTGCGAACTTGGTAAACTTGGTGCCTGGCACCAAGTTTACTAACTATGGTAGCTTTAGGGGGACGCGGTGATCGCCGATGCGGCGGGTAAATTTTAGCCTGTCAAAATGTTCCAGCAGGGGCTGCACGATCTTTCGCGAGCTGCCCGTAAGATCCCTGAACTGTGCCAAGGTCAATGTTTCGGCAGCAGCGAAATGGCGCCGCAGCAACTCAATAGCGTTTTCGTAAGCATCGCGGTGAAAATAGAGTTCTTCGCTTATTTTTACCAGTGGGCCGCTGTTTACCAGGTAGATGTAATAGTCTTCATGGTGGCGGCTTTCAATTCCCGCACGGGTCAGTGCCTCTTTGACTGACGGAGGCAGAAAAGGAGCCGCTAAGTAGGTTTCACTTAAACGGTGGAGCTGTTCCTGCTCCTCCCTTGAGGGTTGAGCTACAAAATTTTTCAGGCTGACCAGATCCCCAGTGATGACAACCAGCTCCCTCTCCTGTAGTTGCGCTAAAAACAAGTCATATTCCCGCAGGTTCAGGGCTCCCGGCAGGACCGCCTTTAATTCCGCCCTGGAGATACCGGGCAGCAGGGGATGACGGCGGTGGTGCTCCTCCACCCTGGCCAGGAGCAGGCGCTCCCATTCGTTCGAAACATCCTGCACAAGATAGCTGTCGCCAAGCCTGGCGACAGCGCCGGCCAGGGCCAGCCTTTGTAAAATATCGCGGAGCTGATTCTCATCCAGGCGAGTTTCCCGGGCCAGACGGGACGGGCCGGCAATGAGCAACTCCTTAAGCTTCCGTAAAATAAAGGCCTCATCCCCTCCGGCAGCAGGGTCCCGCTCAAGTTCCTTCAGGTGGGCAAAGGAGCTGCGGCGAAAGCGGCGGTGCCGCGAAGGAGCAGGGTCAAGAACCCACCCGCCCCCAATGGTGGTCATGGGCGAATATGAACGGATGATAAAGCGATCTCCCCGGTCGGCCACCAGAGGATGGTGCAGGCGGCACTGCACCATGGAATTTTCACCCGGCAGGAGCTCGTCGCAGTCTAGCAGCAGCAGCCGCGCCACCACGCGGGCTGTCCCCAGGAAAAAATGAACTGGATCGAGATTCTTAAGCGGCCGGGGGGCGCCGGGTAATAGCATTAGTGAGGCATCGAGCAATTGCGTTGTCTGGTAGTAACCCGGTGAGGCGATGACGCTGCCGCGGCGGACTTCTGCTTTCTCAATACCTGCCAGGTTCAAAGCAACGCGCTGCCCCGCCAGGGCTTTTTTCGTATCGCTGTCATGAACCTGGATATTGCGCACCCGGGCTTCCAGACCCGGGGGAATTATTTCCACCCTGTCGCCTTGCTGTACGCTCCCCCGGAACAATGTTCCTGTAATCACGGTGCCGAAACCGGCGATGGTAAAAGAGCGGTCCACAGGCAGACGCAGCGGCCCCGATGAATCCCGGTGAGGGATGCTCCGGGTCGCACTTGCAATAAGTTCTTTCAATCCGTCAATCCCCTCACCGGTAAAGGCGGAGACGGCATGCAGGTGCGCTCCTTCCAAAAATGTTCCTTTAAGCTCTGCAGCAACCTCTTCCATAACAAACTCCTGCCACTCGTCATCTACAAGATCTATTTTTGTGATCACGACTATCCCCTGCCGGACCCCCAGAAGCTGCAATATATGCAAATGTTCCCTTGTCTGCGGCATGATCCCCTCAGCAGCATCGATGACCAGCAGGACAAGATCCATTCCGGCGGCGCCTGCAAGCATGTTGTGAATGAAGCGTTCGTGCCCCGGAACATCGACAACTCCGGCGAGGCGCCCGCCAGGTATCTCCAGGGGGGCGAAGCCGAGATCTATGGAGATGCCCCGTTTTTTCTCTTCACGCAGGCGGTCGGTATCAACGCCGGTAAGGGCCTTTATCAAAACGGTTTTGCCGTGATCAACATGGCCGGCGGTGCCGATAATGAGATAATCCAAAAGGTATCAGCCTTTCTAACTTTTTCTGGCCCTTTATTTTACCTGCACAACAGAGGGTGGACAAACAAATTCTGTCCCTGCAGCGTTTAACTGCTTACGAATCGTTAATAAAAAGTTGCCCCTGAAAAGGTGATTGATCCCCTTCCAGTGCCGCAACCAGAGCTTCCAGCAAAGGTTCTTCCTGTTCCGGCTCAACAGTGCGCAGATCGAGCAGCAGCCTCTCCTGCTGCAGACGCACTACTACCGGGGGATTGCCGCAGCGCAGACGCCCGGCAAGTCCCGAGGGATCCACATGGGGAATCCGCAAAGATAGAAGAACAGTAGGCAGCTCGGCCATGGGGAGGGCGCCGCCGCCAACACGGGAACTCCCCTTTAGAAGCTCAATATCTGCTTCGCCAAAGGAGGTTTTTAAGCGGGCGGCCATATTCTCAGCCCGGTCCTGCAGCTGGGAAAGCGGTGCTGTCAGTGCCCGCCAGATAGGGATTTCCTGAACTGCTTTCTCCTCATCAAGGTAGAGGCGCAGGGTGGCTTCAAGGGCCGCCACCGTGATTTTATCCACACGCATAATACGGGCGAGCTGGTTGCTGCGGATCCGCTCAACCAGATGGCGACGCCCCACAATAATACCGGCTTGCGGACCACCCAGCAGTTTGTCCCCACTAAAGGTAACAAGATCCATCCCCGCGGCAATGCTGTCCTGCACTCGAGGTTCCCGGGGAAGGCCGTATCTCGTTATATCAATAAGCACACCGCTGCCCAGATCTTCAAAGGCCAGCAGCTTATGAGCATGCGCCAGGTCGACCATTTCTGCAATGCCAATGGAGGCGGTAAAACCGATAAGATGGTAGTTGCTGGTGTGAACTTTGAGCAGGGCGGCGGTGTTTTCAGTTATCGCCCTCTCGTAATCATGCAGGTAGGTCTTGTTCGTGGTCCCCACCTCAACAAGGCGGGCACCACCCGCAGCCATGACCTCGGGCAGGCGAAAAGATCCGCCGATCTCCACCAGCTGGCCCCGCGAAACAATCACCTCTTTGCCTGCAGTGCAGCTGTTGAGAAGCAGAAAGACGGCAGCGGCATTATTGTTCACCACCACCGCCGCTTCAGCGCCGGTGAGATCGCAGATAAGCCCCTCCATATGGGCCTGGCGTGAACCGCGCACCCCCTCCGCCAGGTCAATCTCCAGATTGCAGTAGCGTTCCAGTATACCTGCAACCACCTGTGCAGCTGCCGGCGCCAGGGGGGCTCTTCCAAGATTGGTATGAAGCACTATTCCAGTGGCATTAATTACGGGGCGCATGCGCGGCCCGGCTCTTTCCTGTGCCAGCGAAACCGCCTCCTGCGCCAGCCTGGCCGGTGACAGATCAAGGCTGGCCTTTAAATATCCGCTATCTTCCACTGCGCATATTTTCTGCCGGTAGCCCTGCAAAACATCCTGAATCGCAGCAAGTATTAGGCGGCGCGGCAGCTGCTCCAGCATCTCGACGATAAGCGGTTCTTTCAGCAGTCTGTCTACCGCCGGCAATTCGCGCAGATAAGAATGAAAGTTAGCCACGGACAAACCTCTTTTCTGTTGGATAACTCTTAGCAGATTATAGCATACAAGGGGCAAGAAGTCAGAAATAAGAGGCAAGAAAGCAGAAGATCCAGCCAGCAGGAAAAGGGAGCCCCGGAGCATATATTGGAATACGCACTTGTAACCAGGAGACGGCAACTTGTACTCAAGAGTGTATATAAGAGTTGTCCAAGAGGACAGGGAGG
>CAYXKD010000123.1:0-4288 GCA_964464625.1 uncultured Syntrophomonadaceae bacterium | reverse complement strand
CGGGCCCAGCAGAATACCAGGTACATCGAATCAGACACCAGGGAGGCAACAGTGACGCATGTGCTGAACCTGCTTGTATCCAGGCTTACCTCGGCCGATGTGCAAAGTACCATTACACCTGATGAAGGGCGCAACGTGCCCTGGCACTATAATAATGTCGCTGCAGTAGAGACGGCCAAACAGACCCTTCTGGGACTGGATGGCTTGATGGAGATGGTGGAGATAAGAAAGGAGGGGCCGCTGCCGGCGAAGGTGCGGGAGATTGCCGAGAGAGCGGTGCTTTTTCTCGAAGAGATCAAGGAGAAGGGCTATTTCAACGCCGTGGCCGAAGGGCTTTTTGTCGATTCCGGCGAGTATCCCGAGATCCATGGCGACGGCATCGCCCGCGATCCCAATGGGGGCGTTGCTGCGGGCAGCATTGTCAGGCGGGAACCTGATTATTATGCCCCCGTGTGCCATCATTACGGGCTGAACAACCTGCCCGGAAATAGCACGCGGCCCTGCGATCTCATCGGCGGTTGCACCCTCTGCCGCCCTGAAAAGATAGTCTACATCGATGAACTGGACCCCGAAGATAATGTGAACCGCAGGCTGGCAGAGTCTGCAGAACGCTATAAAGAGAGTGCAATCAGACCTGAGGTGGAGTGGGCCGGCGACGGCTATATCACCTGTACCCTTTTCATCCCGGAAAAGGAGGATGTGGCTGAGTATGCCGCTCTGGAGATTGCTGCAAAGATGGGTCTGCACGATCCTGAAGTGATCCACAAAAGAGCGATCCACCCCTCAGAGGGGACACTGGTGGAGCTCAAGGGGATAGTTCCTTTTTCCATCGACGGTGCGGCGCTCCAGATACCTGAGAAGCCGGAGATCCTTTCTGAGGATGAGGTCAGGGAGGAGATGGCGAAAGTCCCCCTGAAAGTGGTTTGCGGGACTGTGGGCGAGGATGAGCATTCCGTGGGGATGCGCGAGATCATCGATATCAAACACGGCGGCATTGAGGGCTTCGGGATCAAGGCTGTGTACCTGGGCACCTCGGTGCCGGTGGAGAAGATGCTCGATGCGGCCATTGAAGAGGATGCCGGTGCAATCCTCATCTCGACTATCATCAGCCATGCCGATATTCACAGGAAAAATATGGAGCGCCTGGTCCACCTTGCCGTGGAGAAGGGCGTTCGCGACAAATTTATCCTTGTGGGCGGAGGCACCCAGGTGAACAATGATCTGGCGCTCGAGGCAGGCATGGACGCCGGCTTCGGCAGGGGCACAAAAGGGATTGAAGTAGCTTCTTTCCTGATCAAAAAACGACGCGAAATAAGCTAGTTAGTAAACTTGGTGCCTGGCACCAAGTTTACTAACTTTTTTGGGGGAAAAGGTTGTCGGCATGAAAGTAGATCTGCTTGTAGCTGAAATAGGTAGCACTACAACACTGGTCAGCGCTATTGGCATTGATCCTCCGGCGCTGTTGGGGCAGGGCTTTGCAGCCACGATCCGGGAGGAGGGCGATGTGACCACTGTGCTGGAGCTGGCTGTGGAGGATCTAGCGGCGGCGCTGAAGGCAAAGGAGCTTGAATGGAGCATGATCATGGCCGCCTCCAGCGCTGCCGGCGGCCTCTCCATGAGCGTTCACGGGCTGGTATACGAGATGACGGTGAAAGCAGCCCGGGAGGCGGCGCTGGGTGCAGGAGCTGTGGTGAGGATGATCACCGCGGGAAAGATGACCGCCAATGAGCTGGAGAAGCTGCGGCAGGTGGGGCCGAAGATGATCTTGCTGGCGGGCGGGGTGGACTACGGGGAAAAAGAGACCGCCCTGCACAACGGGGCGCTCATTGCCGCCCTGAAGCTCGATGCGCCGGTGGTCTATGCCGGTAATGTGTCCGCACGGGATGAACTGGCTGCGATTTTTCGGGAGGCGGGAGTGAAAGCCTACTTTGTGGACAATGTCTATCCACGCGTAGATGAGCTTGTCGTTGAGCCGGCCCGCAGGGTGATCCAGGAGGTTTTTGAAGAGCATATCGTAACCGCCCCGGGAATGAACCGCATCAGGAGCATGGTGGGCGGCCCCATCCTGCCCACACCCGGGGCGGTCATGGAAGCCTGCAAAGTGTTGCATCCCCTGCTGGGCGATCTTTGCGCCGTCGATGTGGGCGGCGCCACCACTGATGTGCACTCTGTGGCCGGGGGAAGTCCCGAGATCCAGGCCATTCTGGAGAGCCCCGAGCCCCTGGCCAAAAGAACGGTGGAGGGGGATCTGGGTATACATGTAAACGCCAGGAACCTTGTCGGGCAGGTGGGAGACAGTCTGGAGCTTGAGCTGGGTTTTAATCCGGTTCCTTATCTGGATAATTTGCAGGTGATTCCCGAAAATGAGCAGGAGATCGCCCTGGTGAAATATCTGCGCGATGCCGCCTGCGATATTGCTTTCAGACGCCATGCTGGAAAGATCAAGCATCTCTATGGACCCGGGGGCCGGATCACCCTGGCTTCAGGAAAGGATCTCACAGGTGTGAGAACAATTATCGGCACCGGTGGGGCATTGATCCGGCTGCCAGGCGGGAGAGAAGCGCTGGCCTCGCTGGCAGGAGAGGGCTACGGCCGCGAACTCTACCCCAGAGCGGCGCAGGTTGCCCTTGACCGCCGCTATATCATGGCTACATGCGGAGTGCTGGCAAAGCGCTACCCCGGGGTGGCCCTTTCATTATTGCTGGAGAGTCTGGAGTTGAGAGCATGACCTATCCGATTTTGACTATTGACCGGCAGAAAATCAAGCATAATACTGCTCTGGTGGCCGCCCTGTTAAAAGAACAGGGCATGCGCCTGGTGGGTGTAGCCAAGGGCACGGCGGCGCACCTTGATGTGGTCGGGGCGATGATCCAGGGAGGCGCTTCAGCCATGGGCGATTCCCGCATTGCCAACCTGGCCCGGATCAGGGAGTGGGGCTACAGGGGTGAGACCGTTCTGCTGCGGGCTCCCGGCCCGTCGCAGTGTGCCCATGCTGTGATCTATGCAGATACCAGCCTGAACTCTGAAATCGGCATTGTGCGCCGCCTGGGCGAAGCTGCTCTGCGGGCGGGGCGAATCCACAATGTCATCCTCATGGTTGACCTGGGCGATCTGCGTGAAGGAGTAAATGTGGAACAAGCTCCAAAGACTGCCCGGGAGATGGACCGGGTGGAAGGGATCCGCCTGGCCGGCCTGGGTGTGAATCTGGCCTGTTACGGCGGCGTTATCCCCACGGTGCAGACCATGAAGCTTCTTCTGGAGGTAAAAGGGCAGGTGGAGCGCCGCATCGGCAGGGAACTGGAGCACATTTCAGGGGGCACATCGGCCAACTTGAAGATGGTTCTTGAGCGCCGGGTGCCGCCCGGCATTACGGAGCTGCGCATAGGTGAAGGCATCCTTCTTGGCAAAGAAGCTGTCTCCAGGGAGCCCATTCCCGGATGTTTCGACGATGCATTTTTGCTCCGGGCCGAGGTGATCGAAGTGCAGCGCAAGCCCTCCAAGCCCTGCGGCGAGATCGGCCAGGATGCTTTTGGGAATGTGCCCCACTTTGAAGACCGCGGGATCAGGAAACGTGCCCTGCTGGCGCTAGGCCGGCAGGACGTTGACCCCGGGGGATTGATCCCTTTGGATCAGGGTATAGAGATCCTGGGAGCCTCCTCCGATCATCTTATCTGCGACGTCGAAGAGGCGGCCCCGCCCGTCAGTGTGGGAGACATCCTCAAATTCAAGCCTGACTACAGCGCCCTCCTGCGAGCCAGCACCTCACCCTATGTAACCAAAAAAACTTCACGTTGATAAAGCCGGCAAGGGAGAAAACTCCAGGGAGGCGCTGTGACAGCTGAGCTGGCTTTATCAAGCCGCCCGGGGCATGAATGGAGCCCAGTTTATTGATGGAGAGGGCCGGCTTTGACAGGGCGAATTCTGCTGTCCCCGAAAGCACAATAAAAACTATAATCATGGATGTAAGGTTAAAAACATCCTTATTCCATCGACAATTCCCTTTGCGCGGCAGTTGAGCAATTTGCATTGCTAATAAATTGGCGCTGTAAAGCAGGGAAATCTTTATATCGATGTCGAATAACATAAATAACATAGACGACGAAGAATGACACCTGTGGAAATAGTACTGATGCTCTATTTCACAGGTTTTTACTGTTTGTATGGGCAGAAGTATTGCGCTTTGCCCTGTAGAAAAAAAGATTAGCGAGAAGGAGGGTGGGTATGATTAAGAGCGCAGCTGAAAAATTTCGAGTGTCCCGCAGGGTGGTCTCCGAATTTTCCTATGTCC
>CAYXKD010000122.1:0-4491 GCA_964464625.1 uncultured Syntrophomonadaceae bacterium | reverse complement strand
GTTTTTAGCGAGGCATTCTCAAAAATAAAATGATAGAAGTGGTCTTTCTTCCAGAGGCGGAAGAAGAAATGCTTGGGGCAGCATTCTATTATCAAGCACAAGCACCAGGATTGGGAGCCCGTTTTCTTTCTGAAGTTAAGCGCGCTGTAAAGTCTATTACAGAATTTCCAAATACATGGCCAATAATTGAAGATGATTTAAGAAAAAAGCTGCAACTGTCCAAAAAATTGCCCAAATGCATAGTAAAAACATGGCATTCGCTATCTATATCCCAATAACCATCCAAGATAATCTGTTCATACCTTAAAGGCTTCGCGTGGCTACCACATCAACACCGGTGCCCAGCAGATCCTTGATGATCACCTCTCCCATCTTTACGGGACTGGTCACCTCGATGTTATCCAGCTCCCTGACAGAGGAAAAGACCAGATCTTTGGGGATGGGCCCGGCGGTCTTCACCGACAGGCGCGGCAGGGCGGCGTTTTTTATCCTTACCGTAGAGGTAACGGTACGGGTGGGGCTCGTTACCTCCTGGAGGGCATATTTCTCTCCCCTGGCGCACTGGGCTCCCTCTACCTCGAGCTGTCCGGAGCCGGCAGGATTTTCACAGACCCGCATCTTGCAGCTGACGGGGCAGACAATACAGGTAAGATCTTTCTTTACCATGATCAGCGCAGCTCCTCTTCCCTATCTACAACGAGCTCACCAAAGAGACCCGGAGGCAGATCGTCTCCCTTCAGTTTCACCGGCTGTGATCACTCTCCGATAATCTTCACCAGCACCCGCTTATCGCGCATGCCGTCAAACTCGCCATAGAAAATCTGCTCCCAGGTGCCGAAATCGAGTTTGCCCTTCGTAACAGCCACGACCACCTCGCGACCCATCACGGACCGCTTCAGGTGAGCATCGGCATTGTCCTCGTAGCTGTTGTGATCATATTGATCGTGGGGTTTCTCCGGCGCAAGCCTTTCCAGCCAACGCTCAAAATCCCGGTGCAGCCCGCTCTCATCATCATTAATGAAGACGCTTGCCGTAATATGCATCGCATTCACCAGGCACAGCCCCTCGCTGATGCCGCTTTCAGCCAGTGCCGTTTCCACCTGCGGCGTGATGTTGAGATAGGCCCGCCTGGTCTTCGTATGAAAATAAAGTTCCTTGCGAAAAGATTTCATGGGTATCCCTCCCCAGGCTTTACTATATAAACCGCCGCCTTTACTTGCAAGCCAGTTCCGCCCTATTGATCTTCAACCAGAGGCTTGGATTTCCTGCCAATGTCCACTTGTTGTCCTCTTTTCATTCACAGGTATCGCGCCAATGCTGCCACAGATAGACAAAAATATCCCTAGGCAGTACCCCCTGCCGCCATTTTTTCAGCAGCGCACCGGTGCATGCATTTTCCGCAAAACACGCCTCCCGGTAGTGTGTTGACCATCTGTTTATCCAGCATATGCTGCTCTTCCCTGGCCATTACCAGGGGGATCCAATTAACGATATCCTTCCATGTTGGTATGTCCGGGGGCTTTATATCAGTACGTCCTCCCGATCCTTTAATCAACCCAGCAATTGACCAGAGGCAAAGGATATTATGGGGATGACGGTACCTGAAACTATGTTCACCGATTTGACAAGTTAGCAGCTCCCCTTTTTTCATGGCTTCGGTAGGACAACTGTTGATGCATGGCTGCCCGAACTCCTGTGCGCATCTTTCCTGATCACAGATTTTCTTACCGCTATACATTTTATCAGGTACCAGCGGCGCATTTGTGATAATGGAATTAACACGTTGCCTTGGACCGAACTCAGGAGTCAGCAGCAAACCGCTGAAGCCAAGTTCGCCCAGGCCTGCAGCGACGGCTGCATGGCGATGCGAAAAATCAGAAAATGTATAACCCATTTCGGCAAAGCGGTAAATAGAAGCAAACCATGAATTGGTAAACACTACAGTCTTATAACCCCTCTTTTCTAAAAATATTGCTGCAAGGCGATTCAAGCGAATTACCTCCAGGTCACCATCCAGATGACCATAAACCACATAAGGACCGGCTGTTTTCCCCGGTTCATCGTAATCTCCCCAAATTTCACAGGCCCCTGCCGGGATGGCACATCCAACAGAAATTACATTGGTAGCATCCGGCATATATACACTGGGATGTACCTCCTTCGGGGCATGCTCCCACCTGTCCACTGAACCAACACCAACTAGATCTGCACCATGGAACACAAGATGTTCTTTCAGAGCCCTTGTTAAACTGGCGTCCATCTATACCACCCCTTATATTTTGAATTATGTGAATAGTTCTACTCAGACACGGAATTTACCTTTGTTAACGGAATATCCTGTTCAGATCCGGTTCCAACCCCGGAAAGGCGGGGCGGATGTATTTGTCCCCCTGACCCCGGCTGCGGCAAGGGCATAATGGCTGTCCTTTTGCAAAGTCTCAAGGGTGTTCTCTTCGGGATCTGCAAGCAGTAGTGGGCAACTCCCGCCTTGCGGTAAATTCCCATCTTCAACAAGCAATCCTGGCAGCGATTTGCAGGCGACATAATCGCGATAACAAAATCAAAGGGGCCGTCAGTGCGCGTCTCGCGAGTGCTATCTGCCACAAGATAGGATCCGTGGATACACACCATTGTATTTATTTCACTAAAAAAGGGGTTTTTAGGCAGGTATTCGGCATCTCGATGAGGAATGAAAACAATAGACAAAATAATACAATATGTTAGAATCATTCTTTATTATATCTTGAGCCAGGCAGCTGTTTTAGGGTAAAAAGATTTCCGGTTTTACAAATAAAAGCAAGGAGTGGTTCTGTGGTTATCAATGGGGTACCGATTACAGACACATATGCAGAGGCCTTTGATTTTGTGGGGACGCGGGTAATTATTACAGCCGCTACCCTGGACTGGGCGCGGGAGGCGGCTCGAGAAGCAGTGGGAATGGGGACTTCTATTATCGGCTGTGGAGGAGAAGCGGGTATTGAAGGTGACGTTAAAAAAAACCCTGACGGGAGACCAGGAGTCGCTATCTTAATTTTTGCCTTGGATAAAGAGAAGCTTCATGATCAATTGTTCGGGCGGATCGGCATGTGCGTATTAACTTGTGCCACAACATCGGCATTTAACGGCTTGGAGAGCGAAGAGATGGTTGAAACAGGTGAAATGCTTCGTTACTTCGGCGATGGCTATGAGTATAGTGAAAGCAAAAATGGGTCCACTTACTGGCACGTGCCGATGATGGACGGGGAATTTGTTGTTGAAGGCAGCTATGGTGTAGCCAATGGGATCGGCGGGGGGAACCTTATTATCTTTGGTCAAGAACGAAAGGCTTGCTTGGATGCTGCTTTAAGGGCGGTAGAAGCGGCTAAGCAAGTACCCGGGATCTTACTGCCATTTCCTAACGGAGTTGTACGCTCTGGCAGCAAGGTGGGTGGGTCCAACTATGACTTTCTCCCGGCCTCAACCAATGAGAAACTGTGCCCGACAATCCGGGATAAGGTGAAGGACACCCTTGTTCCCGACGGGGTAACCTGTGTATATGAGATTGTCATAAATGGTCTGGACCTTGAATCGGTGAAAAAAGCAATGAAACTCGGTATCAATGCGGCCTGCATCCCTGGAATCGCAGCGATAACCGCCGGCAATTATGGTGGTGAGCTAGGGAAACACAAGATCCATCTCCATGATGTGCTCAAATAGGAAGAGCAAAGGCAATCCGGGCAGTATAGCATTTCAGTGGGAAGGCTCAAGAACATCATGCTGGAGATTTACGAAAAACTATTTATTTCCGGCCGGGACGAGCTCGCAAAACTCGTCATCTAGCGAGTCAAAAACGTGACTTTTTGAGGTTAAAAATTCGCTTCCTAAAGTGCAGATTTGCCCCTGTGATAGTGTAAATAAGGTATCATAGGGGCTTTTTATCTTTTCCAATTTGTTTTAGGTCTCCAGAATTACCCGGTTAATTTGGCCTACCCCTCATAAGCGCCCGAGACTTTGCCCACAAGCCCGCATCCAACAGGGCTACTGCTGCCAGAAGGGCCCGCATCGAGGTTCTCTTTGCGAATAAATGTTGGGTTTGACAAAATGACAGAAGATTGGCTATGATTGCTCCAGGTAAAAGCAAAACCCTATCTTCAGGTCAAGGTTGAAGGCATAGGCGATGATGCGTGTTTCGCCCCGCCAGGCCTCATTCTGCAGAGCGGCTATTGCTCATTGCAATCGGCAATCTGAACAACGGGGATAACGGGGAAAAGATCACGAAAGCGGGCAGGCTCGCGGTGGGCATTTGCAAGGGATAACAGCAGCGGTGGCAATATCGGCGTTATCATGAATGAGGGGAGCCATGATCAATGAAACGCAACGGGCATAAGAAGATTAGAGCGGATCAGCTGGCCACCACGGTGCAGCAGGTTGGCGTGACCGGCGGCCGTATCCGGCTAGTCAGAACTTTTGGTTTGGCCCTGCTTCTGCTCGGGCTGGGTCTATTTCTCCTTT
>CAYXKD010000121.1:0-4571 GCA_964464625.1 uncultured Syntrophomonadaceae bacterium | reverse complement strand
GACCTCCGGGTTATGAGCCCGACGAGCTACCTGACTGCTCCACCCCGCGGCGTCTATGGAGCGGGTGATGGGAATCGAACCCACGCTACCAGCTTGGGAAGCTGGCGCTCTGCCATTGAGCTACACCCGCGTAAAGCACCTAGAGATTATACACGCCCCTCGGAAAAATGTCAAATCATAAAACCTGGGGCAATTTTTTACCCTTTCCGCACTTCCAGATAACGTTCCAGTTTGCGTTTTACCCGCTGCAATGCGTTGTCAATGGACTTCACATGCCGCTCAAGATCCTCCGCTATCTCCTGATATGACTTACCCTCCAGATATAGAGTCAAAACCTTCCATTCAAGATCGCTTAAAATTTCGCCCATCTTGTATTCGATATCATTATATTCTTCCCGGTTAATCATCAACTCTTCAGGATCGGTAATTTTGGTGCCGGATAAAACATCTAGCAGCGTTCTGTCCGAATCCTCATCGTAGATGGGCTTGTTCAGCGACACATACGAATTGAGCGGAATGTGCTTCTGCCGGGTAGCTGTCTTGATAGCTGTGATAATCTGACGGGTGATGCATAGCTCGGCAAAAGCCCGGAAAGATGAGAGCTTGTCCCCCCGAAAGTCACGGATGGCCTTGTAAAGACCAATCATCCCCTCCTGAATAATATCCTCACGATCGGCGCCAATGAGAAAATAGGACCTTGCCTTAGCTTTCACAAAATTCTTATATTTATTGATCAAGAACTCCAGGGCAATGGTGTCACCGTCTTTAGCCTCGTTTACAATATCCTCGTCACTTCTAAATTCCAGTTCCACATAAATCTTGCTGTTCCCCTTTGCTTCATGGGCTAAAGATCTCAAATAGATCGCCTCCGTTGGGCTGATATTATGGAGGAAAAGCTCTGATGATGCAGTAATTATAGCGCAAAGCTCCAGTAGGGTCAAGTCTTTTCAGCCACCAGTGTTCAGAACAACTCACCCTGGTGTCTCACTCTCAATCCTTAAACATCCGTCGAATACAGCCAGCAAATCGCAAGGGATCGGCAATTTATTCCCCTGGTGTTCTATTAACCCAATCTTCCCTCTGTGCAGCTGCAGCATAGATGATCACCGCTCCAGCCACGGCAGCATTGAGCGATCCTACCGAGCCACGCATGGGTATAAAAATGATGCCATCGCACCTGTCCCGGAGCAAACGGGAAAGTCCTTTCCCCTCCGAACCGACCACCAGTGCAAATGGGCCTCTGTAATTCACCCTATAGTAAGGCAGTGTGCCCCCGGCTTCGGCACCGTAAATCCAGAAGCCTTCATCTTTAAGCTGCTGAATTGCATTAACAAGGTTTACCACCCGCGCCACCGGCAGCCGCCCGGCCGCACCGGCTGCCACCTTGCGTACAGCCGGTGTTATTTTTACGCTGCGATCTTCAGGAATAATTACCCCGTGCATCCCTGCAGCATCGGCTGTCCGCAGCAGCGAACCGAAATTCTGCGGATCCTGCAGGTGATCCAAAATGACCAAAAAGGGATCTTTAGTAACCGCCTTTAACCGTTCCAGCAGTTCCCTAAGGCTAAGATAGGAAAAGGGAGGAGCCAGTGCAGCCACACCCTGGTGATTGCCACCTCCTGCAAGACTATCCAGCTCTTCCCGCGGAATTATCCTCAGAGGCAGTCCTTGCTGCCGTGCTTTCCTTGAAATCATATTAATGGTCTTCCCTTTTTGTCCCGCCACCATATAAACCTTATACAAATTGCCCTGAAGAAGCTCTTCCAGCACCGGCTGGCGGCCAATGATGAGTTCTCCTTCACCAGGCACCTCAGTCTTTTTTATTTTCTTCATTTTTACCCTGCAGCCGCCCGCAGCTCATATCGCCCTCAGGACACATTTTTTCTGTTATACAGGGCGGACCGGCCACCTTGAACAAGTCCGGCTCCACCCTACGTACCTCTTCGAGCATCATTTCAGCCAGCCTGCGGATCTCCCACTGGGCTCTGCGGCAGCACCGCACCCGAAAGAAATGGAGCAGGCTGCGTGCATTCATAGTCACCACCAGCTTTGTTTCGCAGGCATTGGGCAGAATGTAGCGCGCATCTTCACGCGGTACCACCTTGCAAAGCCTGGCATAGCAGCTTCGAATCGATTCGATCTGAGCTTCAAATATCTTCTTTGCTTCGGGATCCTTTTCTATAGAAGGAGGCATAATCCAGGTGAACTCTTTCTCATCAACGTAACGCTGGGATTTCTGTGAATAAGAAGCGATACGATGACGAACAAGCTGGTGCGAAAGCGCCCGGCTGACACCGTCAACAGCAAAGGTGAAGGAGGCATGCTCCAGCGGCGATTGATGCCCCAGCTCAATAAGCTTTTCGACAAAAGAATTTTTTTTCTCCGGAGACATGCCCCGGGCAATTTCAGCAGCCGAAGCGGAGGAATAACAAAGTCTCGCAGCAGCGGCAACGGTAAGTCCGGGACTGGAAGTCCAGGCGATCAGTTCAACGTGCATTATTTATTCATCACCTTCCCATGGTCTGCCGCCGCTATGCGGCCAGGACCTGACAAATTGACCTCAAGTACCCCGTTTGCGCTTCCAACGAACGCCCTGGGGGGTATCCTCCAGAATGATCCCCCGCTCCATTAACTCTTCACGAATCCCATCCGCAGTAGCCCAATCTTTTTCGCGGCGAGCTTCTTCGCGTCTGGCGATCATAAGCTGCAGCTCTTCGTCAAGTGAAAGAGACTGCTTTATCTCCAGTATATCAAAAAGTTCATTTGTTTCGTTATAAAATGCCAGGAGCTGCTCCAACACCTGCCGTTGATGAAGATTTTTTTGCAGATAGATATTGCCTTCCCTGGCCAGTTCAAAAAGTACCGCAATGGCACCGGCTGTGTTAAAGTCATCATCCATAGCCTCCACAAATCTTTTACGAGCCTCTGAAATAATCGATAATAATCTTTCCTGGTGTTCGGAAACTGAAGGAAGATCCCTGAGCAAAGCCGCGTTTAGATTGTCCAGGAATTCCTGAAGCCTTTCCCTTCCGGAACGGGCTTGCGCAATGAGTTCACGGCTGAAATTAAGTGGACTGCGATAGTGAGCCGACAATATAAAGAAGCGGAGATCAAGCGGGTTATATTCATCAAGAAGATGTCGCACTGTAAGCACATTTCCCAGGGACTTCGACATTTTTTCCTCTTCAATATTCAGGTAACCTGCATGAAGCCAGTAGCGGGAAAAGGTTTTTCCGGTAGCTCCGGTGCTCTGGGCAATTTCATTTTCATGGTGAGGAAAAATCAAGTCCGCACCACCGGCATGAATATCAATAGTTTCACCAAGATAGTGCATAGCCATAGAGGAGCATTCAATATGCCATCCCGGCCTACCCTTGCCCCAGGGGCTTTCCCAGGCTGGTTCTCCCGGTTTGTATTTTTTCCAGAGCACAAAATCAAGGGGGGCTTTTTTAAGCTCACCAGGTTCGACACGGGCACCGGCCATGAGATCGGCGGGCGTCTGGTGTGAAAGCTGTCCGTAACCGTCATACGCTCCGGAAGAAAAATAGACATCGCCGCCGGAAGCATAAGCCAGCCCACGTTTTTCAAGACGCTTGATTAGCTCAATGATAGGCCCGATATGTTCTGTGGCCTTCGGCTGCAGGTCCGCTGCCCGGACCCGTAAACCGGCGGTGTCTGTTTCATATGCGTCGATAAATTTATCAGCCAGTTCAGCGACACTGATGCCTTCTTCCGCAGCCCTCTTGATCATCTTGTCATCGATGTCAGTATAATTTTGAACCAGTTTTACGCTGTATCCCCTGTAGTTTAGATAGCGCCGGATAACATCAAATACAATGAATACGCGGGCATTGCCAATGTGAATATAATCGTAGACAGTGGGGCCACAGACATAAAATTTCACCTCCGGCGGATGCAGGGGCTTTAATTCTTCTTTACACCTGGTCAGGGTATTGTAAAGCTTTACAGCCATGGCATTTAACCCCCTTTATTGTTTTTTCCGTATTAAGGCAGCCTGCTTGCAGATCCTCTATATAATCTTTCCTGGAAAAAATAAAACCGTCTCCTGTGCCTGCTCTGGCGCAGAGACGGCCTGAACCGCGGTTCCACCCTGTTTGGACAAATGTTTAATCCCACTCGACCCCTTTAACGGAGGGTTCCGAAAGCCGCTACTTTTTTCACAGCTCCTGCTCAGGGGTGCATTTCCGCCGGATCCGCCGCCAAAGCCCCTTCCAGCCGGCGAGGCTTCTCTCTGGGGGGCGCAACTGGTTTACTCTCCCCTTCACTGCATTTAACAGTATAACTCGTCCGGAATATTCAGCAGTATTATATACGCTAATTAAGCAAATTGTCAACTCATATTCACCCATAATTTGACAATACCATCGGGTTTTCTACCACAACCTAATATCTATTTTTTGCACTTCCCAAGGCAATCAAATATTTATCTGCGCCTTATCGCCAGAAAATAGGGCAGTGACCCACCATATATGGGACAGATCACCTGCCATCCCCAATACCCGTCTTTAGACTTTAGCACCATGAATCTTTAGACGTTAGGAAAACATAAA
>CAYXKD010000120.1:0-4958 GCA_964464625.1 uncultured Syntrophomonadaceae bacterium | reverse complement strand
TTTTAGCCTTTCTCATGCAGATGGTAATAAAGGAGAATTTCATCTAAATTTATCCACCAATTTCCCTGTAGTGGCGCAGGCTGATGAGCCCCATGTCCTCACGTTTCAGCTGCACGGCGATAAGGTCAAAACGGCAGGAAACCTCCTGTCCATAGTGCAACTTCATGTACAGGATGGCGGTTTTTTTAAGACGCTTCATTTTTTCCGCAGTAATCGATTCGGCCGGTGTGCCAAATGAACTGCCGGTGCGAGTGCGCACCTCGACAAAAACCGGAGTGCTGCCTTGAAAAGCAACTATATCGATCTCGCCAAAGGGTGAGCGAAAATTGACCTCCGCCACACGGTAGCCCTTTCGCTGCAGATAGCTGCGGGCCGCCTCCTCCCCTGCTCTGCCCACTTGCTGCCGCCTTCGGGTCACAGGGACTCTTCCTCCGGAATTGTAACGCGGAAAGAAAGACGGTGCTCGGGGCAGGGCCCGCAGCGGGCTAAAGCCAGACGGTGATCGCGCGTGCCATAACCTTTGTTCTGCGCGAAGCCGTATTCCGGATAGAGCCGGTGCAGATCAAGCATGATCCTGTCCCTGGTCACTTTGGCTACCACCGAAGCGGCAGCGATGGAAAGTGAGAGAGCATCGCCGCCCCTGATCGCCTTCTGGGGCAATTCCATACCCCCGATGGGATAACCGTCCACCAGCACCATTTCGGGTTGAAAGGGCAGGTCGGAGAGTGCCCCGCGCATGGCCTGCATCACCGCACCGTAAATGTTCAAACTGTCGATCTCCGCAGGTGAGCAGATACCCACGCCACAGCCCTGGGCAACCTTTTTAATTTGGCCAAAAAGATCCTCCCGCCGCTCAGCCGTGAGCTGTTTTGAATCATTAAGGTAAGGGATCATCGTTCCGGGAGGCAAGATTACAGCTGCAGCCACAACCGGTCCGGCCAGGGGCCCCCTTCCCGCTTCGTCAACCCCGGCGATGTACTTAAGCCCCTGCCGCCAGAAATAGTTTTCTTCACGCAGCATCTTATGTAAACGGCTCTCTTCCCGGCGCAGGCTCTCTTTGTTGCGCCGGTAGCGCTCCAGCAGAAGGCGGGCTCCGCGGCGCCTGTCGCCCTGTAGCAACGCCTCCTCGGAGGAATTCAAGCTGCTCCGGTTCTCCAGGTATGCCGCCAGTTCCTCAAGGGTCATCTTGGAGAAGTTCATCTCATCCATTCCTCCCCTCTCCCCGGGGAAGTTTGTTAAAAACAGCTGCTCAGGAGGAGCCTGGCGCCTGTCAATGAAGCGGAGGCTCTTCCAGTGAAAAGCGGCCCAGATCTCCATTCTGGTAATCTCGCAGCAGAAGCGCTGCGGCACGATCAAGATCAACTTTCCCTTCCGGAAGAAGGGAGCCGCGGATGGTCCCAATCTGTCTAAGCATGTCCACGGGATGGGCCTTCTCCAGCCCGGCATAGCGCCGCTGCAGCCGCACCTCTTCCCCCCGCTCCAGGTAGCAGCGAAGCAACCCCGTGGCGGTCTGCTGCAGATCCATCCTGCCGGAGGGCAGTGCACCTATTGCCGCAAGGGGAAATATTGCTTCCTCCGACAGAACCGGCGGCAGGACCCCCGGCGTATCGAGCAGTTCCACTCCGGGCATCAACCTGATCCACTGCCGCCCCCTGGTAATGCCGGGCCGGTCACCGGTGCGGGCGGCCGCCCGTCCGACAAGATAATTTATGAGAGTCGATTTGCCCACATTGGGTATGCCCACAATAACAAGGCGCAAAGCCCTTTTGAAGCGGCTGCTGCGGAGCTGTCGCTCCTGCATCTTAAGATATCCTAAAAATGATTTCATGGTCCGGGGCATCTGCACGCTCGAAGGCATGGCCCGAAAACCGCTCTCACGAAAAAACAAAAGCCACCGGGAGTTGATCTCCTTTTCTCCCCGGTCGGCTTTATGGAGCAATATCAGCTTCTGTTTATGTTCACAAAGACGCAAAAGTTCGGGATTGCGGCTGCTTGCCGGGGCCCGCGCATCAACAAGCTCGGCAACAAGATCAACAAGGCTGAGATCTTTTTCGAGACGCCGGATAGCCTTGGCCATGGTCCCGGGATACCACTGTGTCTCCCTCAATCTACCGCCGCCGTCCTGGCGCCCAGCATTTTCGCTTCTGCAGGAGGCCAAAAAACCAGGCAGGCCCGGCCCATGATCCGCTCCCTGGAGACAAGCCCCACCTGGGGATCGCGGCTGTCCTTGCTGTTCCGGCGATAATCGCCCATCAAGAAAAAATATCCCGGCGGTATCTCCACGGGGCCGTAATCCTGGTAATCAGTCTGGCCCATCAGATAAGGCTCCTCCACTGCGGTCTCGTTCCGGTAAACCTTTCCGCTGCGGATCTCGATCCGGTCTCCACCGGTCCCGATGACCCGCTTGATAAAAGGTTTACTCCCTATCTGGCTGTCGAAAACGACAATATCGCCATAGCAGGGCTCATTGAAGCGGTAAGAGATCTTGTCTACAACGAGCCGGTTGCAGTTTTCAAGAGTTGGATACATCGAGCCTCCATCAACAACAAAAACCTCTACGATGAAGAAGCGAATGAGCAGGGCTAGAACAACCGCCACGGTAATGGCGCGGATCCATTCCCAGATCTCCTTTGACCGGTTCATGCGCTACCGCCGTCCCTCCTGTTATTTACGGATCTCCCGTATCCGGGCCGCCCGGCCAGTCCTCTTGCGCAAATAGTAGAGCTTGGCACGCCGCACCCGGCCTCGTTTAACCACTTCAATGCGGCTGATTGACGGTGCGTGAAGGGGGAATACTCTCTCCACCCCGATCCCATAGGTAACCCGGCGAACAGTAAAAGTCTCCTTGAGGCCGCGCCCGTGCCGCCGTAAAACCACTCCCTCAAAAACCTGAGTCCGCTCCCGCACTCCCTCCACAACTCTCACGTGGACCCTGACCGTATCACCGGGGCCAAAAACGGGGATATCTTCTTTTAAATACTTTTTTTCAACCTCTTTGATCAAGTCCATATCTAAAACGCCTCCTTTGCACATCGTCCATACCGGGCGAACATAAGCCCGCCCCTTCAATATTTTACAGCCGCACTTTATTTATACTGCAGCCTGAAATATTGCTGTCCTTCCGCCATTCTAATTCTAATTTTCAACATCCAGTGTGCCGCTGCCCTTCACTCTTTCATCTCTTCCAGGCTGCGACGCTCCTCCGGCGAAAGTGCCGCTTTTTCAAAAAGATCAGGACGCCGCTGCTGCGTCCGCTGCAAAGCCTGGCTCCGTCGCCAGCGGGCAATCGCCCCATGATCCCCCGACAGGAGTACCGGCGGCACAGCCATCTCACGAAAAAGAGGCGGCCGGGTATAATGAGGGTACTCCAGCAGCGATCCGCTGAAGGATTCCTCGGTCACGCTCTCCTCTCCCAGCAACCCCGGCAGCAGCCGGACCACAGCGTCGACAACAACCGCCGCCGCCGCTTCACCGCCGGTGAGAATATAGTCTCCGATGGAGATCTCATCATCCACCAGCGCTTCCCTCACTCTCTCATCAACACCCTCGTAGCGGCTGCAGATAAGCACAATCCGCTCTTCGGCAGAGAGCTCCCGGGCGATCTCCTGGCTGAAAGTGCGCCCCTGCGGAGTGAGCAGGATCACCCGGGCGGGGCTTTCGCCGGCGCGCTCCCGCAGTGCTTCCACCGCCTTGAAAAGAGGCTCCGGTTTGAGAATCATGCCGCTGCCGCCGCCGTAAGGAGCATCGTCGACCTGGCGGTGACGTCCCCGGGCATAAGAGCGCAGATCAACCAGATCTATCTCCACCAGACCCTGATCTATCGCCCTGCTGAGCATACTCTCGCTGAAAAAACCCTCCAGCATCCCCGGGAATATTGTCAGGATCTTGATCTCCATAATCTACCGTTCCAGCTCCATCAGCCCTGCAGGCGGCTCGGCAATGATTCTTCCTCCGGAGAGGTCAATTTCAAGAATAAAAGCCTTTACCGCCGGCAGAAGAAAGTCCTTCTCGCCGGGTGCGTCCCGGCCGATCAGGTAATGATCGTGGGCCGCCCCCGGGACAATGTCTTTAACCTGCCCCAGACATTCTCCCTCTGTATTATACAACTTTAGCCCGATAAGCTGATCGTGGTAATAACTTCCGTCAGGAAGAGGCACCCTTTCATCAGTGCGGATCAAAATCAAGGCTCCGCGTAAAGCCGCCGCCGCCTCCCGCGTGTCAATGCCCTCGAATTTGATCAGCCAGTAACGGCTGTGAAGAGCCGCCCGCTCCACCATGACGGTGCGCCTGATCCCGCGCAGCTCGCAGGCAACCTCTTTCAGATCGCGGCAGCGGTCAGGATAATCGGTCAAGGGAAGCACCTTGAGCAGGCCTGCGATTCCATGCGGCGACAGAATCCGCCCAACAGCCGCAAGGTGCTCCCCGGGTCCGCCCCCCCGGCTCACGGGATCACTTCCACCATCACCCGTTTATTTTCTTTCACCGCGGCGGCATTGACCACAGTGCGGATTGCTTTTACGATCCGGCCTTGCCTGCCGATCACCTTCCCAATATCGTCAGGCGAAACCCGCAGTTCCAGGGTTGTGACCCGATCATCCTCCCGCTGCTGCACATCCACTTCATCGGGATTGTCAACCAACGCTCTGGCAATATGCTCCAACAGCTGTTTCATGATAATCCCACCTTAGAATACTACTTTGGCAAACCGGCTTTTTCAAAGATCAGCCTGACCGTATCTGAAGGTCTGGCGCCTCTCGAAAGCCATAACTCAGCCTTTTCCCGATCCACTTCAAAAGTAGAAGGCCTTGTGGTGGGGTTGTAATAACCGATCTCTTCAATAAACCTGCCGTCCCTGGGAAAGCGGGAATCGGCCACCACGATGCGGTAAAAAGGTTTTTTCTTTGCACCCATTCTTTTCAATCTGATGCGCACTGCCATTTTATCACCTCCGCTGCATT
>CAYXKD010000119.1:0-5084 GCA_964464625.1 uncultured Syntrophomonadaceae bacterium | reverse complement strand
ATGATCGCAGAAAATATGCCCTGGTGCTTACGAAAGAAGGAAAGAGGATCGCCCGGGAGATCAATACCCAATTTAAAGCGCATATCGCCTCCAGGCTGGCCTCTTTAACGGGAAAGGATCTGAACGACCTGAAAAAAGCTCTTGAAATTATCGCAGCTACCGTTGAAAAAATAAATGGAAAAAGGAACTGATTCGATGAGCAAGCAGCTGGACCGGACCCATATTCTTAGTTCTATGCCCGTGTACAGGGCTATCTGGACCCTGGCCTTGCCCACGATGATGGCCATGCTCGTGCAGGTTATCTACAACATGACCGATACATTTTTTATCGGCAAGCTGAACGAACCCAACATGGTCGCCGCCATCGCCATATCGATGCCTGTTTTTATGATGATCCAGGCATTTGGAAATATCTTTGCGGTGGGGGGAGCTTCGCTTATATCGAGGCTGCTGGGACAGGGGGAAAGAGCAGCCGCCAGCCGGGCGGGTGCGGTATCTTTCTGGTCCGCCGCCGCTGTCTGCACCGCTGTCTCCATCATTGGGCTTATCTTTATTGAGCCTGTGTTGATGTCCGCCGGCGCCAGTGTGAATACCATCGGATTTGGAAAAAGATATCTCTCCATCATGCTGGTGGGCAGCCCTTTTATCGGGTTGAAGATGGCCCTGGCAGGGCTTCTGCGATCCGAAGGGGCGACGAGAGAGGCGATGATCGGCATGGTCAGCGGCTCCCTGTTGAACATTGTGCTTGACCCCATTTTTATCTTTCTGCTGAAAATGGATGTAGCCGGCGCCGCCATCGCCACGGTCATCGGCAACATTGTCGGTTTTTCATACTGCCTCTCTTTCTATACCAGGAAAAAGGGGGTTGTCTCCATCTCCTGGAAGCATTACAAGTTTGATCGCGATGTGTACGCCGAGATCTTCAAGGTCGGCATACCCGCCTCCATCGGGATGCTGCTCACCAGCACCGGCTTCGCAGTGGGCAATGTCTTTGCCAGAGGTTTCGGAGATGAGGTTGTGGCGGCAAACGGGGTGGCCAGGCGCATTTCCAACATTACTGTCATGCTCTCCATGGGCCTGGGAAGCGGCTGTCAGCCCCTCATGGGTTACAGCTACGGGGCCAAGAACTACAACCGCCTGCAGGAAACAATCAAGAAATCAGCACTCGTCGGCACGATCATGTGCACCGCCTTTGCATTTCTATTCTTTATATTTTCCGATTTCTGGATCAGGGTCTTTATCAATGATCCCGTTGTCATCGACCTGGGGGCACAGATTATCCGCTCCTTCTCCCTGGCCATGCCTGTCCTGGCCATGCAGATGCTCTTTATGTCCATGTTCCAGGCTCTGGGTAAAGGAGTGCAATCGCTGATCATATCTCTGGGCCGGCAAGGTTTCTTCTACGTCCCCTTCCTGGCCATCTTCAGCACGCAGTGGGGATTTAACGGCTTCATCCGCGCCCTGCCGGCAGCGGATGTGGCTACAACACTGCTCTCACTGGTCCTCTTTTTATTCCTGCGGCAGGAGCTGCAAGGGGCACCCCAGCCCCTCGGAGAGAAACTCGTCTCTCTGGAAAAAGCCCGATGAGTCAGGGAACGGCGGGGGTGGGCAGATAAAACAGGGCATCCTGCACCAGCTGGAGGGGGTTCACCGGGATCTGGCCCAGGTTCACTTCCCAGTGCAGGTGGGGGCCGCTGGCAAAGCCGGTCTCTCCCACGAGGCCGATAATCTGCCCCCTGCTGACGCGCACTCCCTCTTCAACCTCGATGCTGTCCAGATGCAGATAAGAGCTCGACAGATTCATTCCATGATCGATGATCACCATATTGCCATGAGCCAGCAGCGGCGCAGCCAGCCTGACGATCCCATCATTGGTTGCTGCAACAGGCGTCCCGGTATGGGCAGCCAGGTCGAGCCCCGCATGCCTGCTTGGAGCGCCCTCATTGATGATCCGAACGGCTCCGTATTCAGAGCTGATGCGGGCATCCAGGGGGATGATGAAAGGCTGATACCACAGGGGGGCCGGCTCCGTGGTCCGGCGGGCCAGGCGAACCCTTTCGCTCTCTTCGGAAATTCTTTGGGCAGCCTCTTCCTCACTCCATTTCACGGGCACGCTGAATCGGGAGGTCTCGAAATCGCGGGGAGCGACCTCCATCTCCCAGGCAATCTCCCTGCATTCACCGCCGCCGGATTTATCCAGCCTGAAACTCAGGATGTGCGCTCCGGGCTGAACCTGGAAACCGATCCCCAGGATAAAGTAATCGAAATCGCCGTGCCGGTAAGGCGGCGAAAGGGTAAAACCGGGCTCCGCTTCAACGGTAACGCTGCTCCCTGCGGGGCAGGGTCCCACTGCCAGCATGGTGAAATCACCGGGCCCCGGTGCGGTGGGATAATACATGATGCCCGGCTCTTCTTCGGGAAGGCTTTTCTCCTGCTGCCCCTCAACAGCTTCGCCGTGACCGTTCCCGGCCGGCGTCACCGGCAGCCGGCAAGAGGCAAGCAGCAGCATGAGAAAACATAGAAGCCCCGCGGCAACCCCTTTTACCATCAGAAAACGGCTGCACCGGGAGCGGTAAAAACCGGTTCCCATCAGGATTTCCCCTTCCCTTTTTTAAGCAGATGGTCAAATATTTCTCCAAAAAGAGCCTGCATCTCAGCATAATCTGCCGATTCTGAATCAAAAAGATTGAATTCCAGGATCAGGTTGACTTTTCCGTAGTGCTTCGGGAAGATATGCTCATCAGAGCTTACTTTAGCAAAAACATCCCCGGCATTGATGGGACCTTCGGCAGCGCTGCCAACATTGTAAGCAGAAAAGCCGTTCAAGCTTTCTGCTGCGTAAAGCGAGCACCCTTTATAGCTTTTACCGGAGCTGCTTTCATCGGAACTGTAGTCCTCAAGGGAGACAACCCCTGTAATGCCGTCAAAGGGTGCATAAAGCAATGTCCCGGCAGGCACGGTAAAGCCCAGCAAAAGGTATCCCATTTCCGGGCTTCCCTCCAGTACTACGCCCTTATTCCAGTAATCAGGAGGAAGAATGTAATCACAGTTTCCCTCATCCCCCAATATAGAAGAGTTTGAACCAGGCTCTTCCTGATCCCCTTCTCCATTCACAGGTTCAGTTAATTTTTCCGCGGCGCAGCCGGCAAAAACAAGCGCCATTGCAACCGCCAGCAGCAGTAAAAGTGCTCTCCTGGATCTGCCCATACCTTGGCCCCTTTCTCCCCTTCAGTGTTCAGGGGTAACGCTTTATCTATTATACAAAACATTACCTGTATTGTGAAAGTCTGATTGCACCTGAAAAGGGCTATTCAACTGTCATTTTCAACTCCAATCCCTGGCAAAGCCCACCGTTTGTCAAGATTACCTGCGGTGATGGGGCGCGGGCGGGCTGACCAGCCGATTAACCTGGCTGAATTGATTACCACAATTACAGATCCAATATTATGTGCCAGCGCTCCGGTAACAGGGTTTAAAAGACCGCTGCCGGAAGCGAGCAGGGCGATCCCGCGCTCATCCCCTGTAGCCGGGGCGCAGGTTACCGGCGGCGGGGCGGCCTGGAACTGAAATTGCAGCAGTAAGGGGTTTTAAAGAGAGGGAAAGAGGCCGGCCCTCCTGAATAGTCATATTATTTTTAAGATGCTGATCTTTTCCCCTGCCGGTGGTATAATAACCGCGCAAGGTGCTCAAAATGACAATCCCCGGGAGGAATAAGCACCTTTTGAAATTAAAGGCCTCACCCGGGGCAGCGAGCGGCAAATTGAGCGTATTATCGCGATAAAGAGAAAATATAGCTAGAGAGCCTGAGCATTCTGGTGAGTTAAAAACACCGTTCCCGGCTCACCAAGTCTTTCAAAAATCAAAAAACAGGGAGATGTGGAAGATGGATTTAAAGGCACTGCACAGCATCAGCTACGGGCTTTATGTAGTTACATCCAGGGAAGGAGAGCGTATAAACGGGCAGATTGCCAATACGGTTTTCCAGATTTCAAATGATCCGCCTACCCTTGCCGTCAGTATCAACAAGGGGAATCTGACCAACAGTTTTATCAAAAGTAGCGGGCTTTTTGCCGTCTCCATCCTGGCGGAGGAGGCTCCTCTATCCCTGATCGGGCAATTCGGTTTCAAGTCGGGTCGGGATATAGACAAATTTGAGGGTTTGGCGTACGGGACAACTGCAGGAGGGCTGCCCTACCTGAAAGATGACGTTTTAGCCTATATCGAAGCCAAAATCGTTCAAGAGATGGATGCGGGCACACACACCATTTTCATTGGGGAGATCACCGGTGCTGAGGTCTTGAAGAGGGGTAACCCCATGACTTACGCCTATTATCACCGGATCAAAGGCGGCGGCACCCCGCCGGCTGCTCCCACCTACATCAAAGATGAGCAAAGCAGCGAAATGAGCGGCGTTTACGAGTGCACTGTTTGCGGCTACCGGTATGACCCGGAAAAAGGAGATCCGGAAAGAAATGTCCCACCGGGAACACCCTTTGAGAATCTGCCTGCCGGCTGGGTCTGTCCCGTGTGCGGGGCGGGCAAGGAGGCTTTCAAGAAGATCGATTAAGCAGCAAAGCATAATTGTATAGCGCCGGGGCTGAAAGCAGGGATGACTGCCGCAGGGCGGTAGCCGGCAGCACAATAAATATAATTCAAAGAGCAGACATTCTGGCAGGCCGGAGCCTTCCTTTGGCTCTCTTTGACTGCGTTCCGCAATTGTTGCAGAACCAGCCCGGCTGCCGGGTAGCATCTTAGCGCATCTCATGGCCGGCCGGCCATCCTGTTATCCATTCAGCGGGCTCTCCGCCTTAGGCTGCAGCTGACTTAATAACCCTGCTTTTTGGTTATAGCCAGGTAGATCGCCGAAAAAAGGGGTGTTAAAAACAGTAGCGGCAGGATAATAATACGCGATAAAACAGCCATGCCATTAGCTCCCTCCGGAATGGTTCATTTCTCAATAACAATAACCTCTGATTCCCTTTCCCTGATCTCCGCTTTTCAAATGCAGCTATAGAAAACCATACCCACCACGACGATAAGAAATAGAAGGGGCGGCACCAGGGTGGCGATGAGCTTATCCCTGG
>CAYXKD010000118.1:0-5118 GCA_964464625.1 uncultured Syntrophomonadaceae bacterium | reverse complement strand
GCTCGGGCAAGACCACCGTGGGCATCTACCGGGCCATCGAGCGGGCCGCCAAAGGGCGCCGGGTGCTTTTGCTTACCTTTACCCGAACCCTGACCAGCGTCAACAGGACCCTCATTGAAGAGCTCATCGGCCCGCTGCCGGACAACCTTGAAGTGGACAGGTTTTACAACTGGCTTGTTGAATACCTGAAACAAGAACAGCTGTTTAGATTTGACATAGTGGACGGCGCACCGCAAAGGGAGCTGCTGAAAAATGCGCTCCACCATGCTAAAGAGATTTCAGGCAAGGACTTTCCCGCCCTGGGTTTGGATTTTTTAAATACTGAAATCCAGCAGGTGATCAAGGGAAATGGCATCGATACCCTGGAGCAATACCTGCAGGTGCGCCGTTTCGGGCGTAACACGCCCTTGACGCCGCGATACCGCAGGGCGGTCTGGTCTGTCTACACCTGTTACCAGGAGATGCTCGAAGAGGAGGGTCTCTGCGACTGGAGCGACATCCCCCTGCTGGGGCTGAAAAAACTCACCGAAACCCCCCTTGACGATCCCTACGATGATGTCATCCTCGACGAAGGCCAGGATCTAAGCCCCGTCCAGCTGCGCCTGACCAGGGCGCTGATCAAAGGCGCCGATCCCCGCTCCCGCCGCAGCTACATGGTCATGGCCGATGCCTCCCAGACCATCTACAGCCGCGGCTTCTCCTGGAAAGAGGCGGGCATTGAAGCGGTGGGCCGCACCTCCATATTACGCAAAAACTTTCGCAATACCAGGCAGGTAGCAGCAGCAGCCGCCCGCCTTCTCGAACATAATACGTTCCTAGAAAAGGAGCGCGAATTTATAGAGCCCATCTGGTCCCACCGCATCGGGGCCCGCCCCCGGGTGGTGACCTGTGATCTGACGGAGCGAGAGCTGCGCTTTGTCTGCGAAGAGGTGCTGGACCTTGTCGGTGGCGGCCATTTCCGACTCTCCGACTTCGCCGTGCTCTGCCCCACCAACAAACTGTGTGAGCAGTACCGGGACGAGTTGAACAGACGTGGCATTCCCTGCGTTTTTCACAAGGACAGGACTTTCAACATCCTGGAGGAGACGGTCAAGGTAATGACCATCCATTCCTCCAAGGGGATCGAATTTCCCGTGGTCTTCGTGGCCGGTGTGCGCAGCGGACTGCTTCCCCGGCGTATTAACCGTTCCGGCCTTGACAAAGAAGAGGCACAGCTGGACCGTGAGCGCTTCCGCACCCTGCTCTACGTGGCCATGACCCGCGCCGCGGAGAACCTCTTCCTGATCACTACCACCGGTAAAGAGTCGCCTTTCATCGGAGAGATTGCCGGCTTCATTGACCGCGAAGAATACAGTGGGGAGAAAACCAGTGATCAGGAAGCCAATCTACGGAAGGGGTAATTTCTTGCATGGACCCTTTTATATTATTGTGATGAAGACACCCTGCTTTTCTACCATCATCCTGGGGGCGCAGCCCAAAGGTTGTATTTAGCGTTATTGATTGATAATATTCTAATTAGACAACCAAAATGGATTTTAAAATCTCCAAGAGCTATATGCGAAAATTTTTATTTTGGGGTAAACATGGACTTTCAAATCAGAACTGCCGCGTTTAAATGGCTCGAAGAACAGGCGCTGCTGCACGGCGATCTGCTGCCGCGAACAGTTCTTGAGCAGGGGTTTACCTTCAGTGGGCAGCGTATCACCCTGGTGGGGCCACAGGGCATCTGGAAGCCCAAGGTACTTGAGCTACCGCTTTCCATTACTACTGTCGCTGGTAGGCCTTACCCTGACAGCCTGTTAGGGGGAGGGTTGTTGGAATATCATTACCGGGGACATGATCCCAATCACCGGGATAACACCGGCCTGCGTGAAGCGATGCGTAGAAAAATTCCCCTGATATACTTTCTAGGTATAAAACCGGGTACATATCTGGCTGCATGGCCTGTCTTTGTTGTCGAAGACATCCCCCAGGCGCTGACATTCTACGTTCTCATGGATGAAGAGAGCTTACTGAACTACACGAAAAATAAGACTGATAAATACCCATATGTATCCGAAGAAGCTGCCGATTACCAGCGTCATTATACTGCGAGCCAATCTCTTATCAGGTTGCACCAGAGAGTTTTTCGGGCCCGTGTTCTCACTGCCTACCGGGAGCAGTGCGCTTTCTGCCGGCTTCGCCACCCTCAGTTGCTGGATGCTGCTCACATCATCCCGGACAGGGAAGAGGGCGGCGAGCCGGTCATCCCCAACGGTCTGTCACTTTGCAAGATCCACCATGCCGCTTTTGACAGTAATTTTATCGGTGTAGACCCGGATTACCAGATTATTGTTCGCGAAGACATCTTGCAGGAGCTCGATGGCCCCATGCTCAGGCATGGCATCCAGGAGATGCACGAACGGAAAATCATCCTGCCCGGCGATAGATCCAGCTGGCCCGACCGTGAAAGATTGGAAGTGCGTTTCAAGAAATTCAGAGGGGTAGGTTGAGGATTTCGGTACTTTGAAAATTGAAGATGTTAAGGAGACATTGGAATATGATGACCGCATTAGAGAAACGGTTTTTTAACGATATGAAAGATATTTATCATAAAGCAGATAAAGAAATTAACTATCGACCGACAAGATTTCTTCAAATGCTTTCAGAAAAAGGTGGTGTAGAGACAGCCTTAAGTTTGGTTGCAAAATCCGAAGCTACAGAGGGTTTTATAAGGCTTTGGGAAAATCGGCGGCTTGATCTTTCTGTTGAGGCGCTTGTTCTCAAGGATGACTATAGGGAATTATTTGATGATGACATCCGGAAGGCTTGCTCAGGCAGGTTAAGGGAATATGGATACGATGGACTTAGTTGCCACCGCTGGTAATAGATCGTTTTTTTCAGGTGAGAAGCAATAGTATGGTAGTTCAAAAAAAGTACTTTGTTTCGGTAAGTCTAGATCAACAACTTGGCCACGATATTTGATTCCTGTAAAGGCTATACTGTGAAAGTGTCAAAAGCATGTCACTCTATCATGATATTATCAAATAAGTAACAGTGGGATGCTCAGGCTTGTAAAGCCGAACCAATTGCAGATTCTCATCAATTACTACCATTTAAAAATACAGCTGATAGAAAACGGGTCTGTAATCTCGAGCAGGGCGAAAGATCTTGTTCTTAAGATGAAGGTTGTAAGTAAATAAGCAAAAGTAAATTATGAGGGTGATTGTATGAACAAGGGCGCTTTCCTTGTAGATAAATATGTTAAGGAGTTTTCTAATTGGCTGGAATCAAAATTGGACAGCCCCAATTCATTTAATCACGGTTACTACCTTAAATTAGATCGCCGGGATTGGAGTTGCAGTTGTCTCTATGAGGCTTATAAATCATACTGGTGGCGTTTTAACGCCTTTTGCCCAATTGTCAACAGGTGGATATCAGGAACTAGTTGCCAAGAATCTTTTGAATATCTTACCCGTCTGGCAAAAGCATTTAGGGAAAGCGTCAGCGATAACAACATCGCCATGGCTAGTAAGTGTGCGCTTAGCGCGTTGAAATGGGGCGGTGTTGAAAAAGGGAACAAGGAACGGATATTAGGCCTTGGCAGTGATATCTGTGCTCACTTCAGAGACATCCAAGATCAGTTGGATTTATCTACAGTTTTCCTAAACCGGGGTTATCGAATTCATATTAATTCAGGTTTCACCAAACTATATTTCCTTTTGATCGAAAATTTTATCATGTATGATGGTAGGGTCGGCGCAGCCTTTGATTTACTGGTTCGTAGGTTTTGCGAAGAGTACAATTTATATAAAATTCCCTGTAAGCTTGAATTTGCTTACGGTAAAAGTAGAGACACTGGTAACGCCAAAAACAGTCGTGATCCCAGCTTGGGCCGTTACAAGTTTCCTGAATTTTCTTCTGCCCATAGGCAGAGGTTACAGCACAATATCAAGGCCAGCTGGCTACTTAAGTCTATAGCTGATAACACTAGTTCCCGTTTCAGCCGGCTGTCCCAGGACCCGCCTTTAAATGAGCGCTTGACCGCTCTTCAATCGGCCCTGTTCATGATCGGGTATGATGTTCGGTGAAAGGACATACTTTGCAGGCTTTCTCTCTTTTATCAACTGCAAAAAACAGTTTGATCCTGGTTGTAAAGTTGTCCACAATTTAGTGAGAAGAGCAAATAATATACTTAAATCGGGGAAGTGTCTAAATTTAACAACGCCATAATCGGTTGTAATGACCACCTGTTAAACTATCTGAACGAGTCACTTTTAAGGGCAAAGCGCGTTCGCTTCATCGTCTCATTCTTGCTTGAATCGGGTGCCAAGCTGATATCCCGCCAGTTGCTGCAAGCTGCAAACAGGGGTGTGCCTATTCAGATCCTCACCGGAAAGTATCTTTCCATAACTGAGCCTCCTGCTATCTATCACCTGTTCGATACGCTGGGCGACAATCTGGAGATTCGCTTCTATACCGATAATGTGCGTTCTTTTCATCCCAAGGCTTACCTTTTTGATCATGCTGATGATAGCGAAATATATATCGGTTCTTCAAATATCAGCTACTCTGCGCTTACGGGGGGGCTGGAATGGAATTACCGGTTACTTAGAAGCCGGGCTCCCGCTGATTACGATCGTTTTTCAAGAACATTCGACGACTTGTTTTTGAACCATGCCGAACCGGTTACAGAAGAAACCCTCAAACAGTATGCCCTCAACTGGCGCAAAACATCTTTTTCGACAAGCCAGCCTGTAAATAAAAAACAAATTACAGCTCCTGAACCCATTGGGGCACAGGTTGAAGCGCTCTATTATTTGAACAGAGCCAGGGAGGAGGGGGTCGGCAAGGGCTTGGTAATTGCCGCTACCGGTGTCGGCAAAACGTACCTGAGCGCTTTTGATGCGTCAAAATACCGGAGAGTCCTGTTTATTGCCCACCGCGAAGAGATTCTCAAGCAAGCTGAAGAAACATTTGAAACAGTTCAGCCCTCCCGGACCCACGGCCGTTTTTACGGGAGCTACAAGGAAACAGATTCGGATAATATTTATGCCACCATTCAGTCCATCAGCCGCGAAAGCTATGCCCGTTATTTTAGCGAAGACAGTTTTGATTATATCGTTGTGGACGAGTTTC
>CAYXKD010000117.1:0-5134 GCA_964464625.1 uncultured Syntrophomonadaceae bacterium | reverse complement strand
ATAGACGGCCGGCGGTAGAAGTGGAGCCGGGGACGACGATTCTTGAAGCGGCCCGACAGCTGGGGATCGATATCCCTACGTTCTGCCACGACCCCGAGCTGGCACCGGCCGGCGCCTGCCGTATCTGCGTCGTCGAGGTGGAGCGGGCGCGGGCGCTGGTGGCCTCCTGCTGTGCTCCCGTGGCTCCGGATATGGTTGTGCACACCGAGTCCGATCGGGTTGTGCAGGCGAGGACCACCATCTTGAGGTTGATCCTGGCCAACCACCCCCTTGACTGCATCACCTGTGAGAAGACAGGGCAGTGCAAACTGCAGGATTACTGCTACCGTTACGGGATCTCTGCAAGCGATTTTGAAGGCGAAGCCAAGGAGCTGGCTCTGGATGAGACCGATCCCTTCTACATTCGGGATATGAACAAGTGCATTCTTTGCGGCCGCTGCGTGGGGCGCTGCCAGGAGATCAACGGGGACGGGGCTATCGACTTCATCGGCCGCGGTTTTAACACCATCGTAGGAACGGCCTTCGGGGTGCCCATAGAGGAATCAAGCTGCGTCTTCTGCGGCATGTGCGTTGACGTCTGCCCCGTGGGCGCACTGACGCCAAGGGCCGGTGTGGGCAGGGGACGCCCCTGGGAAGTGGAAAAGGTGAAGACGATCTGCCCTTACTGCGGCACCGGATGCAGTGTCTACCTGCATGTAAAAGAGGGACGCATTATTGGAGCCGGCCCCGACTTTGAGGGCCCCGCCAACCGGGGGCACCTCTGCTCCAAGGGTCGCTTCGGCTGGGATTTTGTGCAGAGCGAAGAGCGGCTGACAAGGCCGCTGATCAAAAAAGAGGGCGTCTTTGTGGAGGCCGGCTGGGATGAAGCGCTCGATTTTGTTGCGGACAAAATTCGCGGCCTCACCGATCGCTACGGCGCCGATTCCCTCATGGGCTTGAGCTCGGCCAAGACGAGCAATGAAGACAACTATCTTTTCCAGAAATTTATGCGCAGTATCGGCACGAACAATATTGATCACTGCGCCCGCCTCTGACACTCCCCCACCGTGGCCGGTCTGGCCACAGCATTCGGAAGCGGCGCCATGACGAACAGTATCGGCGAGATTCCCGGGGCCGGAGCGATTTTGATCATCGGCTCCAATACTTCTGAGACTCACCCGGTGATCGGCTACCGGGTCTGCGAGGCGGTGCGCAACGGGGCCGCCCTCATCGTGGCCGATCCGCGCATTACAGAGATGGCGAAACTGGCCGATTATCACCTGCGGCTGAGGCCGGGCAGTGACGTGGCCTTACTGAACGGGCTCATGCACATCATCATCACCGAGGATCTTCTCGATGTTGACTTTGTAGAAAAGCGCACAGAGGGTTTCGAAGAGTTGAAGAAGACGGTAGCTGAATACACGCCCGATCGTGTTTTTGAAATAACAGGAGTGGGGGTAAGCGATCTGCGCGCCGCTGCGCGGGCTTATGCCACGGCGGAGTGCGCGGCCATCCTCTACACCATGGGGATCACCCAGCACACCACCGGAACGGACAACGTTCTCTCCGTGGCCAACCTGGCCATGCTCACGGGAAACATGGGCAAGCCCTCCACGGGGGTGAACCCGCTGCGTGGGGCAGAACAATGTCCAGGGAGCCTGCGATATGGGGGCTTTGCCTGTTTTCTACCCCGCTTATCAGAGAGTGGTTGATCCACAGGTCCGGGAAAAATTTGAGAAGGCCTGGGGTCTAGCGCTGAGCGACAAGCCCGGGATGGCAGTGACAAAGGCGATGGATGCTGCACTGGAAGGTAAAATCAAGGGCATGTTGATCATGGGTGAAAACCCCATACTGAGCGATCCCAATGCCAACCATGCCGGCGAAGCGCTGGAGAGGCTGGAGCTCCTGGTGGTGCAGGATATCTTTATGACGGAGACGGCCGCTTATGCCGATATAATTCTGCCGGCGGCTGCCTATGCCGAGCAGCTGGGCACCTATTCGAATACGGAGCGGCGGGTTCAGCTGAGCTACCCGGCGGTGCCTCCGCCGGGCGAAGCGCTGGCCGACTGGGAGATCCTCACTGCTCTGGCCAACCGCCTGGGGTTTGATTGGAGCTACAGCGGTCCCGGGGAGATCTTCGACGAGATGGCTGCGCTCACGCCCAGCTATGCCGGGATGAGTTACGACAGGCTTGCCCGGGAAAGATCGCTGCAGTGGCCCTGCCCGGACAGTTCGCATCCGGGGACAGCCTACCTGCATGCAGGTAAGTTTTCACGAGGGCTGGGGCAATTCACGGCGGTGGATTACAAAGCGCCTGCCGAGCTGCCGGACAAGGAGTACCCCTTTGTTCTCTCCACGGGGCGGCACATGTTCCATTACCATACCGGAACAATGTCCCGCCGTTCCATGCCTCTGGAGGAACACCGTCCCGAGGAATTTGTGGAGATCCACCCCGAGGACGCCGCCCGGCTGGATCTGGCGGATGGTGACCTGGCCCGGCTTAACTCACGGCGCGGAGAGGTCACCGCCAGGGTGACCCTGACGGAAAAAGTCAGGCCCGGCCATGTTTTCATGACCTTCCACTATCATGAAGCTGCGGCGAATCTGCTGACCAACGATGCGCTCTGCCCTGTTTCGGGCATTCCCGAATACAAGGTTTGCGCTGTTAATGTGAGAAAAGTCGGCTGAGCCGGGCTGAACACCGGCAAAGAGCAGCGCCTCTGTCAGGAATGGCGGAGGCGCTGCTGATGAAATCTGAAATTGAAAAACAGGCTCAAGAACTTACAATATGTTAACAACAAGAATCTGGAGGCCAGACTCCAAAATGACAAAAATTGTGGTTGATCCCGGGATCTGCGGCTTTAAAACAGTGATCACAGTAGAAAGTTCCGATAAGCAGAACGCCGCTGTAACAGCCGAATCCCAATGTCCCGCTGTGATGCACCTTGTCGGTTCACTGAATAAGTTGGACAGTTATAATGAGATATTCAACAAGTTTGGGGAATCGGCAGTATTCAAATCGGCAAAGGCTCATTGCAAACATGCGGCCTGCCCCGTTCCCACCGCAATACTCAAAGGGCTGGAAGTCGAATGCGGCCTGGCGCTGCCGGGGGATGTGAGCATGAACATTGTAAAGGAATAAGAGAAAACCGGCTGTCTCCTGTTTGTTTTTAGGCGCAAGCTGTGCCCCCGTCCAAATAGCGGGGGTTTTTTATTGACATTCAAGAAATAATAGATTAATATGGATATGATATCAAAAGGATATCATAATTGAAAAGGAGCTGGTCAAATGCCGGAAAATTTTAAGGCGGTCGGAGGGCAAGGGCATGATCGCGAGATTGTGCCCAAATCAACAGGCGGGATGCCTGTTCTTCTGCTGAATATTTTACTGATGATTGCTGCGGTGCTTCTGTTCATTTGGGGGGTCAACCTCGCTTCAAAGGGAACCGGGATTATTTCCGGGGTAATCATGATCATCGCCGGTTCACTTTATTTTTGCATCATCGGGCCGATCTTTTTTATGGGGTTGAAGGTGCTGAAGCCCAACGAGGCTCTGGTGCTGACCCTCTTCGGCAGATATTACGGCACGCTCAGGGGAGCGGGTTTTTTCTTTGTCCATCCTTTTACAGCGGCGGTCAATCCCGCCTCTGCAGCCACATCGTCAGGGATTATCTCCATAACACCACCTGTGGACAGGGAGAAAGTCCAGAGTGCCGCTAACGCTTTTCCCAACAAAAAGATATCGCTCAAAGCGATGACCCTGAACAATGAGAAGCAGAAAATCAATGATCGCCTGGGAAACCCCATTATCATCGGGATCGTGGTGATCTGGAAAGTTGTGAATACAGCGAAGGCGGTTTTCAATGTAGACAACTACACAGAGTTCTTATCCATCCAGTGTGATTCGGCGCTGCGCGACATTGTGCGGATGTACCCCTACGATGTCTCCGATGTATCGGACGAAAACAATGAAAAATCACTGCGCGGCAGCAGCCAGGAGGTGGCGGAGAGATTAAGGGAGGAGATCCAGTCCAAGGTGGATATTGCCGGGCTGGAGATCATGGAGGCCAGGATCACCCATCTCTCCTATGCTCCCGAAATTGCCGCGGCTATGCTGCAACGGCAGCAAGCTTCGGCGATCATTGACGCCAGGCAGATGATTGTGGAAGGTGCGGTGAGCATGGTGGAGATGGCGCTCAACAAGCTCAATGAAAACGAAATTGTAGAGCTGGACGAAGAGCGCAAGGCGGCCATGATCAGCAATCTGCTGGTCATCCTCTGCGGGAACAGGGATGCCCAGCCGGTGGTCAACAGCGGCTCCCTTTATTGATCAAAAAAGAGCAAGGGACATTGATAGATGACAAACAAGGATAGAGAAAAAAAACAGCTGCTGCTGCGGATATCATCGTCCCTGTGGAGAGATCTGGCGGCCTGGGCGGAGGATGATTTCCGCTCTATAAACGGACAGATAGAATACCTGCTAACAGAGTGTGTGAGACAGCGCCGGAAAGGTAAACGGTAATGGCAGGCTCTATCTGACCGCCGGATTGTAGTCGAATTATTCAGGAACATGAGAAAAAAGGAGGTAATAGAGATGGATCTATCTGCCGGTGAGCTCCTTCAAATGCTGCTGAAATTATGGCCTCTTATACTGTTGCAGTTTGCTTTGATGGTCTGGGCGCTGGTGGATCTGCTGCGCCGGCGCAGCACGCGCACTCTTTCACTGCCGCTCTGGATCGTGCTTATCGTTTTGATCAACTTTTTTGGACCCATAGCTTACTTTCTATTCGGGAGGGCGGAGCAGTGAAAGCCGTTGAGATCCGGGATTTGAGTAAAAGTTTTCACGGCCACCAGGCTCTGCAGGGGATCTCTCTGGATGTTCCCCGGGGAGCGGTGTATGGCTTTCTGGGCCCCAACGGAGCGGGAAAGACGACGGCCATCAAGGCCTTGATGGGGCTGCTCAATCCCTCGGGCGGGAGCGCCGCCCTGCTGGGGGAAGATGTACGCCCCGGACTTTCCCGTGAATTGAAGAGAAGAATCGGCTATCTGCCCGAGGAGCCGGTTTTTCCGGAGGCCCTCACCGGGGGCGAAGTGCTCGAATTTGTGGGGGCGGTAAACGATATCCCGGCTCAGGAGAGGCGGGTCCGCACCAGTG
>CAYXKD010000116.1:0-5177 GCA_964464625.1 uncultured Syntrophomonadaceae bacterium | reverse complement strand
AGCGGGAGTAGCCTACTCCCGCTTGCCTGATCTTAACCCGATTAATTTTTATCAAAGCGATTATTTATTTTGACGCTTCTGCTCTCCAGAGCTATAATCAATACCGCGAGACGCCTCTTTTTGCTGCAGTACCCTTAAAATTATAGTACATCCTGATATAATGATGCAGGGGAGGGAGCAGAAGTGCTCCTTTAAGCCTGATCTTTTACGAAGCCGGTGCTCACAGGAAGGAGCGGACATGTCTCTCATCACAACTTTTGAACTCAGCAAATCTTTCGGGGTGCAGGATGTTCTGAACAGCGTTTCGCTGCAGCTGCAGCCGGGCGAAAAGGCGGGGCTCATCGGGCCCAATGGGGCGGGGAAGAGCACCCTGCTGCAGATCATTGCCGGCCTGCTGGAGCCCGATGCCGGCACCGTTAGCCTGGCTCGGGGCACAACGCTGGGTTACCTGCCCCAGGAGCCGGGGAGGGAGGCCCGGGGAACGCTGCGCAGCCATCTGGAGAAGCCTTTCCGCACCCTTATGGGGCTCCAGGAGCAGATTGCCGCCATGGAGCAGGAGATCGCTTTGCAGGCCCGCACCGCCGAAGAGGAACTGAAGCCCCTTCTCCATCGCTACGGCGAAACTGTCCGCCGCTTTGAAGACGGGGGTGGCTACTTCATGGAGAGCCGCATCAGCGCTGTTGCCGCGGGCCTCGGTTTCACCCCCGGGGAACTCAAGCGGGACATGGCTCACTTCAGCGGCGGTGAGAAGAGCAGGGCTAATCTGGCGGCGCTGCTTCTTAAAGATCCCCATTTTCTGCTTCTGGACGAGCCCACCAATTATCTCGATTTTGATGGCCTGGCCTGGCTGGAAAGATACCTGGTCGACTCCTCCTCCGCCATGCTTATCGTTTCCCACGACCGCTTTTTCCTTGATCGCGTTGTTACGCAGATTTTTGCTCTTGAAGGGGGAAAGCTATCAGCTTACAGTGGCAATTACAGCAGCTACCGGGAGCAGCATGCCGCACTTGAGAAAAGCCGTGCTCGTGCCTATCGGGAGCAGCAGAGGCTGCTGGAGCATACAGAAAAGCTGATTCGCGAATCAAAGGCAGACCGCCGCTCCAAACGCCAGGCCCGAAGCCGCCAGAAAGCGCTTGATAAGATGGAGCTGCTGGAACGGCCTTCCGATGAGGAAAGCTTTCAACTCAATTTTGATTTCGCCGGGCGCAGCGGTCACCAGGTGATCATCTTTGAGCAGGTGCATAAGTCTTTTGATGGGAAGGAGCTCTTCAAAGGGCTCAGTTTCAAACTTTACTGGGGGGACCGCATCGCTTTGGTGGGGCCCAACGGTTCGGGCAAGAGCACTCTGCTGAAGATGATCGCCGGTCGGGAGCGCCCCTGCAGCGGGCAGATCCGGCTCGGCCCGGCGGTGAGCGTGGTTTACTTTGCCCAGGAGCAGGAGCAGCTTGATCCCCGTCGCACCGTTCTTGAAGAGATCACTGCCTGCTCCGATCTTGACCTGGCGCAGGCGCGGAACCATCTCGGCCGTTACCTCTTTCGCGGTGATGATGTCTTCAAAAAGGTTGACGCCCTGAGCGGTGGCGAGAAGAATCGACTGGTGCTGGCCCGCCTGGCGCTGCGCAGCGGTAACTGCCTGCTTATGGATGAACCTACCAGCCATCTTGACCTGCCGGCCATGGAGGAGCTGGAGGCGGCTCTGCGCAGCTACCCGGGTACCCTGATCATCGTCTCCCATGACCGCTACTTCCTGAAAAACCTGGTCAATGGGGTTTATGAGCTGCGCCGCGGTGGTCTCGACATCTTTGAAGGAAGCTTTCAGGAGTATCTGGAGAGGGAGCCCGCCCCTGCAAGCGGCAAGCCCGCCGGCGACGGTAAGGCAGCCCGAAGGCAGCTTCAACTGGAGCAGCAACGCCGGCGGGAAAAAGAACGCGGCATTCGCCGCTTGCAAGGGGAACAGATCCGCCTTGAAGAGGAGATCCACGCCGCTGAAAAGGCCGTTGCATGCTACGAAGAAATGCTATCAAATCCCGAGGAATACGGTGATTTTAAGCGTCTTCGCGAGTTGAGCGGGAAGCTCACCGAAGCGGAAGAGGATCTCCACGAATTACTGGAGCTATGGGAGAATGTAATTGGCCATCTGGAACAGATTGAATCCGATGTTTGATTTGCAACAGTAAAAAACACCTCCTAAAAAACAAGCCAGAATGTAACGATATTTCCTTTCAAATAATTTCTCCTTTCATTGACTTTTTGACGGAGTTTGTTAAAATGAATGCTGATCGCTTTACCCATAAAACAGCATAAGGAGGTATTAGAGATGAGCGCTTTAGGCCGTCATATTTTGGCTGAGTTTTACGGCTGTCCACCGGAAAAGCTGAACGATCCTGTTCAGATCAAGCAAGAGATGGTGGCGGCGGCTCTTGAAGCGGGAGCTGAAGTCAGAGAGACTGTTTTTCACCAGTTCAGCCCCCAGGGAGTCAGCGGCGTAGTCGTAATTTCCGAATCCCATCTGGCAATTCACACCTGGCCTGAATTCGGTTATGCCGCCGTGGATATTTTTACCTGTGGTCAAACAGTTGACCCATGGGTATCGTGCGATTATTTGAAACAGAAGTTTTCGGCCCAGAATATGACTGCCAGAGAGATCAAGCGCGGCATCTTTGATGTTCCCTTGCAGCATAAAACTGTAGTGAACTATTAGCGGGGAGGATGGGAAGTTGTCTGCTGCTGAACACAAATGGTACATTGAACAGACTACGCCTTCAACGGCGCATATGTTTGGCCTGGAAAACTACATTGTCTGCCAGAAAACGGCTTTTCAGCAGGTAGAGATTGTAGACAACCCGCTTTACGGGCGGATGCTAATCCTCGACGGAAAAATTCAATCAGCCGCCTTTGATGAGTATATCTATCATGAAGCGCTGGTCCAGCCGGCGATGCTGCTTCATGAATCCCCCCGCCGGATTTTTATTGCCGGCGGGGGCGAGGGGGCTACCCTGCGCGAAATATTCCGCCACCCCCAGGTAGAGAAGGTTGTGATGGCCGATATCGACGGCGGGGTGATCGATCTCTGTCGCAAATATCTTGAAGAATGGCATCGGGGCAGTTTTGACGATCCCCGGCTGGAGCTGGTAATCGCCGATGCCCGGCGCTATCTTGAAGAAAACGAAGAGCTTTTTGATGTGGCTATCATCGATATTCCCGAACCAGTTGAGAAAAGCCCTGCGCTGAAACTTTTTACACGCCAGTTCTATGCTTTGCTCAAAAGGCGTCTTGCAAAAGGCGGCGTTGTTGCCTTGCAGGCAGGTGATTTCAGCACTGCCTTTCTCGAGGCGCATTGTGCAATCTATCAAACTATCAGGCAGGCCTTTCCTTTTGCTTACTCTTACAGTGCATTTGTGCCTTCATTTAACACAAGCTGGAGTTTTATTATCGCGACGCCTGATTCCCATCCCCGCGGGGTTGCCGAAGGGTTAATCACAAGGCGTATTGAGGAGCGGGGGCTGCCGCTGCGTTTTTATGATGAAGAAACTCACCGCGGTATTTTTTGTGTCCCCAAAGATATTCGCAAGATCCGGGATGACTCAACAACAATTATTGATGACGATCAGCTGCTGACGACATACTAGTGTCGTCAGTCCCCGGGAGGCAAGCCGGGGCTTCGCCTTACCAGGCGGGGGGCCGGGATTTATTGCGGTTCGACAACCCCATTGTGCCGTCGGTTTTTCGGAGCCGGGTTTGCTACTCCCTTTTTAATGGGGGCTGGGGAAATTTAGTAGAGTGTCTTAACAGGCATGGAGTTGAAAAGGAGGATGTCCTATCAACAGTAAAGAACGCACCTTTGTGATGGTCAAGCCCGATGGCGTTCAGCGTAAACTTGTTGGAGAGGTGATCACCCGCCTGGAGAACAAGGGTCTCAAGCCGGTAGCGGTAAAGATGATGCTGATCAAGCCAGAGCTGGCTGCAAAGCATTACGGCGAACATACAGGCAAACCGTTTTACGAGAGTCTGATCACCTTTATCACCTCTGGCCCGGTTGTGGCCATGGTTTGGGAGGGGGATAATGCAGTTGCTGTGGCCCGGACATTGATCGGCGCCACAAATCCCCAGGAGGCTGCTCCCGGCACGATCAGGGGAGATTTGGCTCTATTTACCGGGAACAACCTGATCCACGGCTCCGATTCGCTGGAAAGCGCCCACCGCGAAATCGGTCTTTTTTTCCGGGACGAAGAGATCTGCACATACCGGGCTGCTTCGGATCGCTGGGTCTATGGCGATAGTGAGTGAAGGCGTTTAAAATAAAAGAAAACTGCTTGTTTTTAAAGGGCATGGTGTGTAGCAATGCCCTTTAACTTTTAATTTTCAGGCATAGCGCTTATAATGAGTACAGGAGAATATTTCTCTGACGGAGGTGACATTGCATTGTATAAGCAGGCGAAGAAAAGTTTTGCTCCTCTTTTCCCGTTTACATCAATAATTATCTTTCTCCTATCTGTTGTACTGCTGTCTGCATTTTTACCCGGTACCGCCTGCGCCGCCTTCGACGATGAGGTTGTGGTTATCGAGGTGGAGGGCATGATCACAGCGGGACAGCAAAATTTCATTATCCGACAGGTGGAAGATGCGGAAGCAAGGGGAGCCCAGCTTTTTGTCATTATTATGGATACGCCCGGTGGGCTCGTCGATGCCACCATCAAGATTAACCAGGCGCTCATGGGCGCTTCCCTGCCGGTGGCTGTTCTTGTGGCACCCTCGGGCGCCATTGCCGCCTCTGCAGGCTCTTTTATCGTCCTATCAGCCGATATTGCTGCGATGGCACCGGGGACCACCATTGGTGCAGCCCACCCTGTAGAGATGACCCCGGAGGGATCCGCTCCCGCCGATGAAAAAACGACAAACTTTTTGGCGGAGCATCTGCGCAGCCTGGCAAAAGCAAAGGGGCGTCCCGAGGACATTGCCGAAAAGTTCGTCACCGAGAACCTGAGTCTTAGCGCCTGGGATGCTGAAGAAGCAGGTGTGGTTGATCTGCTGGCTTCCAATCTGATCGATCTTTTACAACAGCTCGATGGAACCGTGGTGGAGAAAGAGGGGCTGGAGTATCAACTCCATACATCCGCCGCATCGCTGCACTATCCGGGAATGACCCTCAGTGAAAAGATGCAGAATTTGCTGAGCGA
>CAYXKD010000115.1:0-5187 GCA_964464625.1 uncultured Syntrophomonadaceae bacterium | reverse complement strand
TTGCCAGCAAGGGGTGCGGCCTGTTTTCTTTACTTTAGGCTGTTAAAGTCAGGATATTACCCCGGGGTAGGTGAAAAATCAATACAAGTTTTGCCCCTCCTGCTATTTTGCCTGTTAAAAAACAATATAAATAATTAATACACAAGATACGTATATCAACTTACTGGAATAATTTCGCATTAAAATCTTCTCCAGAGGTCAGGCTGTTTTTTTCACGGCAGCAAAAAACTTTTGAACTGGTTAGACTGGCTTTATTGGCAGGAGTCATACCAATAATCAAGAAATATATACACAAATAAGATAGATAGGAACTTCGCTTTTAATTTTATCCTTTTAAAAGGAGGGCAAATGAGATATGGAAGGTCCGATTTTGGCTGGTGCGGAACCTTTTGCTTTTCCGGGGAGTGACATTGGCTGTCTGCTGGTGCATGGTTTTACAGGGAATCCCTCGAGCATGCGTCCCATGGGGGAATATCTTGCGGAGCAGGGTTTTACTGTAGTCGGGCCGCGGCTTAAGGGTCACGGCACCAGGGTGGAAGATATGTTTGATAATACTTATCAGGATTGGATCACTTCTGCCGAGGCGGGGCTGGAAGAGGTCAGGGGACAGTGCCGCAAGGTTTTTGTGGCTGGACTCTCCATGGGGGCGACGCTGGCCATGCATCTGGCTTACAGCCATCCCGACACGATCAAAGGTGTGGTGCCCATTTGCGGCCCGGTCTTTATGAAAGATTTCAAGCTCGTTTTTCTCCCGCTGCTGCGCCTGTTCACGAAAACCATACCCGGGATTGGAAGCGATATCAAAGATCCTGCGGTTACGGAGCTCTCTTATGATAAAGTGCCGCTTCCGGCTCTGGGCGAACTGCTGAAGCTGTGCGCCATGGTGAAAGAAGAGTTGCCGGGGATCAAACAGCCGGCGCTTATTTTCGAGTCCCGGGAGGATCATGTGGTTCACCCCTCCAACGCCACCTATATTCTTGAGCATATTGGATCGGCTGAAAAGGAGCTGATCTGGTTGGAAAACTCTTATCATGTGGCTACACTCGATTTTGATAAGGAGTTGATTTTTAAAACAACGGCGGATTTTATACGGCGGTATTCTTAATTTGCGGGGAGGCGATGGCGATAACAGTGCGTATACTCTCTATTGATCAAGGTACCACCGGCACTACGGCGATCCTCTGGGATGAGCGGGGCCTGCCTCTAGGCCGGGCAGCCCGGGAACACCACCAGTATTATCCGCAATCAGGTTGGGTTGAACACGATCCCGAAGAGATCTGGTCAGCTACACTGGCGGTGGTAGAAGAAGCTTTGCAGAAAGCGGAGACGGAAGCTTCGGACATTACGGCTATTGGGATTACCAATCAGAGGGAAACTGTGGTCTTCTGGGAGCGTTCTACGGGCAAACCCCTGGCGAATGCTATTGTCTGGCAGTGCCGCCGAACGGCACAGCTCTGTCACGAGCTTAACGAAGCCGGTTTGCTCGATCTGTTTCATGAGAAAACCGGTCTGGTTCTGGATCCCTATTTTTCAGGGACAAAGATCCGCTGGGCCCTGGAGAACATCCCCTCCGTTCAGGATGCCGCCCGTGCGGGGGATCTGGCCTGTGGAACTATCGACAGCTACCTGCTCTACAGGCTTACAGGGGGGCGGGTCCATGCTACCGATTACTCCAACGCTTCGCGCACCCTGCTCTTCAATATTCATTCGTTGGAGTGGGACCCGCAGCTTCTGGAGATCTTGAAAGTTCCCGAAGAGATTCTGCCCCGGGTCATGCCCAGCAGCGCAATATTTGGCGTGACCGCCCCCGATATTTTTTTCGGGGCCGGGGTGCCGGTGGGCGGTATCGCCGGCGATCAGCAGGCCGCTCTTTTCGGCCAGGCTTGCTTCGAGCCCGGTATGGTGAAGAACACCTATGGCACCGGTAGTTTTCTGTTGATGAATACCGGCTCGCGGGCAATCCGCTCGGATTCGGGGCTGCTGACGACAATTGCCTGGGGAATTGACGGCGCTGTCGATTATGCTCTGGAGGGAAGCATATTTATTACCGGTGCGGCGATCCAATGGCTGCGCGACGGGTTGCAAATAATCAACCATGCCTCGGAGACAGGTCCGTTGGCGGCGCAGGTAGAAGATAACGGCGGCGTATACCTGGTACCGGCTTTTGTGGGGCTTGGTGCTCCATACTGGGATCCTTATGCCCGCGGTCTTCTCATCGGCATTACCCGGGGGACGACGCGAGCTCACCTGGCGCGGGCTGTGGTCGAGGCGATGGCTTACCAGACTCGCGATGTGCTCGAGATCATGCGCTGCGAGGCGGGGATTCCCCTGGGCGAATTGAGGGTGGACGGCGGGGCTGCCGTGATGAATCTGCTGCTGCAGTTTCAGGCAGATATAGCCGGAACCACGGTGCGCCGTTCAGCTACTCTAGATACAACTGCCCTGGGCGCCGCTTACCTGGCCGGTCTGGCGGTGGGAGTCTGGCCTCATCGTGCGGCACTGGCGGAACAGTGGCGCGATGATGCCTCATTCCGTCCACAGATGGCTGAAAGGCAACGCGAGGCACTTTACCGACACTGGCTGCGTGCGGTGGAGAAAGCGCGCGGTTGGGCTGAGGAGAGCTAGACCCGGGCAGCTGCAAATTAAACTGGATCCGGCCCGGCCGGTGCGGCGGCTGTCAATGCGTAAAAGACGGTACATTTATTTACCGCGGGGATCTTCTATGACAGCATCCAGCAGGCAATCGATGCAGCCGGCAGCGGTGATATTAAAAAACACCTGTTTTCCGTAATGCCGTATGCTTTTCCTGATGCTCATGGCTACAAACATAAGGTGGAGCTGATGATCCTGGAGCGGGCTGGTGTTGTAACAGGCAATCTATAGAGAGCGTATTTTGCGGTATAATGATTGTACAAAAAGCATTTCAAAAGTGACACCCTGACTATAAGTCAGGGTTCTATATTGCCAATAATCCCTATACGTTAAGCCATAATGCTTGCCATTGACGACATCACAACCGTACACACAACCATCAAGGAAGATCCTCTCAAGGCTGTGGGTCATTGCCGGATATTGGCGTTTCAGTCAATTTGCCTGAATATAGCATTTCGATGTTTATTTTGCTCTGGCCTTTTCTCTCTTTTAGGATATGGTTATAGATTTCCCTTGTGGATGTAACTGTTAAGCCCATGATATTTGATGCTGAAATTTCATCTAAGCCAAGGTCGTAAAGTCCGGTACAATAGGTGTGGCGAAGGGCTTTAAAGTATAGTTTAAAACGATAATCAATAATCGGCTTTGCTCCACAAATATTATTAATCAGATGCAGAAATTTTAGCTCGCTTTCTATTAGCTTTTTGCCTGTTTTAGTTTTATTTTGAATAGATTCTGCCTCGTCAAACCATGTTTCCAGCTTGTAATTTGCCCGGCGTTGTGTATTTCTTAATTCAGTCAGCCCCATCTGGCCTCCATGATAACCGGGGAAAACATAATCGCTTTCCCCAGTACCATCCATGTGGTTGCCCAGCCATGCAGAAAAAGTTGAAGGTATTGGAATTTCCCGGATTCTTAAGGTTCCAGCATCTGTTCTTTCCGGCTGGTAGTTTTTGAATTCCGTTGATTCCCGGACATATATTTTGTTGTTTACCAGATCCAAGTCGCGGTGGCGCATCAGTGCAATTATTTCGGTAATGCGCATGCCGGTGTTAAGAACTGCATAGGCCAGCGGAAATATATTATGTTCGTGCAGGACAACCTTCAAAATTTCCCTCTGTTCAGCTGAATAAAACTTTCTTGATGGCGGGGGGGTCTTAATGGGAGCTGTGGCGGCAACGGGATTGATGGTAACCAGCCGGTCAGCCTGGGCATTTTTAAAAATTTGATTCAAAGTGATACGTATTTTATGTTGTAGACTTCTGGAAAAATCTTTAGAATTAAGCAGTTCTTGAATGTCAGATGTGGTGATCCCTTTAATCTTTTTAGAGCCTAAAGTGGGGATGATATGAGCATTTACTATGGTTGAGTACATTTCTTGGGTTTTCACGGCGCCCTTTCCCTTTTTAAAAAGATTGTACCATTTTACAGAATAGTCCATCATGGTAGGGTCGTAGCTTATATTGCTGCCCAGGCTGCGTTCATATCTGGCTTCAATATACTTCTTCATTACAATCTCTTTGGTGTTGCCGTAAAGGAATTTTTTTTTGCCGTCGATTGTTAGCGTTGTATAATAGCCGCCCCTGGCATGAGCTGTAATTGTGGGTCCAGTTTGTTTAGAAATATCATCGCCCCCTCCTATTATATAACACCAAGCAAAAGGAACAACATGGATACAAAATAGTGAGGGAATAGCTTTAAAGGAAAAAATGGAGAGTTGTGCCTGTGGGTTTTCAGGTACGGTTCTCAAGGAACTGAAGACAGGTTATAGAGGGGAAGCATATAAAAGAAAATAAAAAGCGGCATTTGTTACATCTAAAATAGTTGTGTATTTGGTTGTGTTGCATATTATTAGATTGGAATAACTGTGTTATGCGATGTGTAGGTACAGCAAAAACCCCGGATTATAAGGCCTTTTCCGGGATTTTTGCTGGTGGGCCATCCAGGTCTCGAACCCGGGACACCCTGATTAAGAGTCAGGTGCTCTACCAGCTGAGCTAATGGCCCTTTAACAAGGATTCTACTACAAGATAAGGCCAAATACAAGCCTTTATTGACGGTTAAATGAGCTTAAATGAGCTTCACTTCCTATGAAGGATAGAAAAGGTGTATCAGTGGGGCGCAGCTATTGTCTTAAATATATCACCCTTTGGCTTGCGGCTAAATTAACTATATAAGGCAGACCCGGACTTAATATAATTCTTACCGGCCGGATTATGGTTGGCCCAGTTTGTAGAGGTTGAATTGTTCCAGGATGGCGGGGTTGGCTTTTAGAAATCTATAAAGAAGCCTGATTTTGTGAAAGGCATTAATACTGAGGTGGTGCTCGATCATCTCAGTATCACGAAGTAAATAGGGCTCTTTGACACCAATCGCTTGTTTAACAGTTAACTAATCTCTGATCGATAAAGAAACGTTGATGCTGTGCCGTTTAGGCGCTGTTTTTTTGTCAAATTTAATACTTTAACTAGTTGTATATAGTAGTGCATCATGGTATAATTAGATAAGCCTGGAAAGGGGGAATTCGCTGTGTTC
>CAYXKD010000114.1:0-5275 GCA_964464625.1 uncultured Syntrophomonadaceae bacterium | reverse complement strand
GAAAATATCTCCGGTAGACCCGGGCCGGGTTGACCTGTATGGTAGAATATTGCTATACTTTCAAAAGGAAATTTAATCCGAACGCGCCATCAAAACCGGGAGGGTGGGCTTTTTTGCCTCAAAACAACGTTACTGATCAGTGGGGGGAGAAAGATCTCCTTGATGACACTGAGCCGGGCGCGGTTTTTTCCATTGCAGGCATTGGCGCTTCGGCGGGTGGATTGGGGGCTCTCGAGGAATTCTTTGCCAATATGCCGGATGATCTCGGAGCCAAGCTGGCCTTTGTCCTGGTCCAACACCTGCCTGCAGGATACAAGAGTGTGCTGGGCGAGCTGCTGGGACGGTGTACGGGCTTGCCGGTACGCGAAGTCGAAGAGGGAACAAAGGTGGCGCCAAAGACGATTTACATCGCTCCGGCGGACAGTCATCTGATCATCAGGCGGGGGCGGCTGCATCTGGCGGCGCCACCTGAAGAACGGGGAGGCTACCCCATCGACGTTTTTTTCCGATCGTTGGCCGATGATCAAAAAGAGCGCGCGATTTGCATTATTCTTTCCGGTGGAGGCAGCGACGGGACGCAGGGAATGAAGGCGGTCAAAGCCGAGGGTGGTATGGCCATGGCTCAGGATCCCGCAACGGCCGAAACCAAAAGCATGGTTCAAAGCGCCATCGCCACCGGCCTGGTTGACTTTGTAATGTCTCCCGGGGAGATGCCGGCTCATCTGGCCGGCTACCTTCAGAATATTACCAAGAAAGATTTTCAACCGGCCGGGCCCCTGCAGCCTGAATCCGAAGAATCGCTGGCCGGGATCTTATCCCTGCTGCATGTTCGGACAGGCCATAATTTTTCCGGATACAAACGCAGCACAATTCTCCGTCGTATTGATAAACGTCTTTCCGTCAATCAGATTATCAGCCTGGCTGATTACCTGCGTTACGTGCAGTCAAATAAGGGGGAAATCCAGGCTCTCTTTAGAGAACTGTTGGTGGGGGTGACCAGTTTTTTTCGGGACCCGGGGGCCTTTGTAGCCCTTCGCGACAAGGTGCTGCCCAGCATTATCGCCGGGAAAAAACCTGGGGAAATCATTCGGGTATGGGTGGCGGGCTGCTCCACCGGTGAAGAAGCCTACTCCCTGGCCATACTGATCAAGGAATATCTGGAAGAGATGCAGCTGTATTTAAAGGTGCAATTTTTTGCCACTGATATTGATAGCCGGGCCATAGAACAGGCCCGTCTGGGCCGTTTTCCTGCCGGCATTGCTGCAGACATTTCCCCGGAACGATTGAAACGGTTTTTCACCTTGGAAGAGGACGGCGCCGGTTACCTGATCCGGAAATCTGTCCGTGAAACGATCATTTTTGCCGTGCACAGCGTAATTAAGGATCCCCCCTTTGCCAGGGTGGACCTGGTCAGCTGCCGGAACCTGCAGATTTACCTGGGCTCGGAGATGCAAAAGAAAGTATTGCATTTATTCCATTACGCGCTTCTCCCCGGGGGTTACCTTTTCCTGGGCACCTCTGAAACGGCAGGGGATCCGGATCTCTTTAACACGGTGGATCGTAAGTGGAAGCTTTACCAGCGTGGAAAAGAGATCTTTCCCAAGACGGCCCAACCTATGCTTCCTTTGCTCAATTCTTTTTCCGCGGCTGTGCCTGTTTTGGACAAGCGGGACGGAGAGCTGGCCCAGCTGGTTCAGGACACGCTCCTGCAGGATCATACTCCGGCCTGTGTGGCGATAAACCTGCACGGGGAAATCCTCTATATCCACGGCCGCACCGGTAAATACCTGGAGCCTGCCTCAGGGACCATGAGCCACAATATAATGAAGATGGCGCGGGAAGGTCTGAAAAATGAATTGGCCGACGCCATTTACCGGGCAGTCTCCCAAAACCAAACGGTGTCATCCGAGGGACTGAAGGTCAAGTCGGACGGCACTGTGACAGTGGTAAATCTCACTGTCAGGCCGCTGACTGCTGAATTTTACGGCACGCAGGGGATGCTGCTTGTTGTTTTCGAAGAAGCACAGTCTCCCCAGGGGGGCGACTGCGAGGAGTGCGCCTCCGCTATATCTGCAGCAGCGGAAGTAACGAACATGGGCGAATTTGCAGCTGCCCTGGAGCGGGAGCTGCAAAGCAAGGATGAGTACCTGCAAAGCGTGATTGAGGAACTGGAATCTGCCAACGAGGAGCTGCAATCGACCATCGAGGAATTTCACGCCACCAACGAAGAGCTGGAGACCTCCCGGGAGGAACTGCAATCGGTGAACGAAGAACTCGTTATGGTGAACGCAGAGCTGCATACGAAAAACGAGGAGCTTTCCCGGTCCAATAACGATATGAACAATATGCTCGCCGGTACAGGTATCGGCACCATCTTTGTCGACCATGAACTGCGGATTAAACGATTTACGCCTGCTGCCAACAAAGGTGATCAACCTGATCCAGGGTGATCTGGGGAGACCGGTGAGCCATATTACCGCCAACCTGATCGGCTATGAGCGCCTTGAAAGAGATCTGCAGGAAGTTCTGGAAACCCTGGCGCCGAAAGAGGTGGAGGCGATGGCAAAAAACGGTGAATGGTACCGGCTGAATATCATTCCTTACCGCACTCTTGACCATGTCATTGAGGGTGCGGTGATCAATTTTATCAATATCACCGCGATGAAGGATCTGCAGCAGTCAATGAGCCGCCTGGCTGTGGTGGTCTATGATTCCAACGACGCCATTACCGTGCAGGATCTGGAAGGGCGTATTCTGGCCTGGAATCCGGGGGCGGAAAGGATGTACGGATGGAAGGAGTCCGAAGCGCTCAGGATGAATATCCGGGATATGGTTCCCCCGGGCTGGCATGGCAAGTTTCTGGAGATGGCTAAAAAATTGGCCGAGGGTAGTGTGCTGGAGACTTTCCAGACTGAGCGGCTTTCGAAGAGCGGCGGGACTATAACGGTGTGGCTTACCGCGACCATTTTGCTGAACAAAAGCGGTAACCCCTATGCTATTGCTACCACAGAGCGGGTGGCGGGTCGCTATCCGGGCGGAGAGGGGTGCGGATCTGAAGAAAAATAGAGAAGCCCGCGGGGCCGGGGAACTTCGTTTACGGGCTGAAAAGATGCTTCAGGGCAAAGATCCCGATGCCGCCTGGGATAGGGGGGCGCCCATCGGGGAGACACAGCGGTTGCTCTACGAACTCCGTGTTCACCAGGCTGAGCTGGAGATGCAAAATGAAGAGTTGCGACAAGCCCAGCTGGCATTAGAGGAATCCCGGGCAGAATACTTCGAACTTTACAACCTGGCGCCGGCCGGCTACTTGATCCTTGACCGGAACGGTCTGATCCGGAGGGGCAACCTTACCGTTTCGCAGCTGCTGGGCCTGGAGCGGGGCAAGCTGATCGGACAGCCGCTGGCCCGTTTCATCGGTGGGGCGGAGAAAGATAGTTTCTACCTGCAGTTCAGAAAGCTGATGAACACCGGCGGTGAGAAAATCTTTGAAACGGAGATGATCCGTTCAGACGGCGCCCGGTTGTGGATCCAATTGGGAATGGCTGCAAGAGGCGACAACGGGAGTGAGCCCGGGGGGTGCCGGATTGTGCTTGTCGATATTACCGGCCGCAGGCAGGCGGAGGAGGCGCTACGCGAAAATGAAAACCGTCTTAACTGGGAACTCGCCTCCGCTAGGCTGCTGCAGGATTTCAGCACGCAGCTGATCCAGGCCGGGAATATCGATGCCCTCTATGATAAAACGCTGGATGTCCTCATAGAGCTGCTCCACGCTGATTGTGCCAGGCTGCAACTTTTTAGCAACGGAAAGGGGAAAGGCGGCCGGCTCCGGCTGTTGGGTCAGCGCGGGTTCTACGCGGGGTATAATGGAGTTCAGGAGGTTAGCGATGTTGATTCAGGGAGCCCCTGCGCTCTCGCTGCGGCGAGGCGCAAAAGGATCGTGATCCCCGATCTGGCGGCGCCAAAACTGATGGTGGGCAGCAGCTATGCACAAGAATGCCGGAGAATGGGCCTTCATGCTGTCCAGTCGACGCCGCTGATCACCCGTACCGGTTCGGTTCTGGGTGTGTTTTCTACATACTGGCGCAAACCACGCCAATTGATGGAAAGCGAGATCCGCGCCCTGGACGTTCTGGCCCGGCAGGTCGCTGATCTAATCGAAAGCAAGCAGGCGCAGGATGCCCTGGGTGTCGCCCTGGGAGAACTTCTGGAAGCTGACCGCCAAAAAGATGAATTTCTGGGCATCCTTTCACACGAGATTCGCAACCCCCTGGCTTCCATTATGCTCAGCCTTTCTCTGCTGGAGATGGAGAACCTGCCTGCTGATCGCGCTGTCCATGTGAGGGAGGTCATTAAACGGCAGGCAGGTCAGCTTGCCCGGCTGGTGGACGACATGCTGGATGTCACCCGGATCAAGCGCAGAAAGGTTGTCCTGCAAAAAAAACCGGTTGCCGTTGATAAACTGTTGTCCCGGACCGCGGAAGATTTCGCATGCATCTTTCAAGAGAAGGCAGTAGCCCTGGAGGTTCAACCGCTTCCGGCGGGACTCTATGTCTATGCCGATGAAGCGCGCCTGGTCCAGGTAGTGGGAAACCTGCTGCATAATGCCCTCAAGTTTACCGGATCAGGCGGTTTGACCCGGTTGAGTCTGAGCAAAGAGGAGCGCCGGCAGCGGGCGATAATCAATGTGGCCGACAATGGTGACGGGATGACTCCGGAGGTGCTCCGCAACCTGTTCATGCCCTTCCGGCAGGCCGATGACTCCCTGGATCACAGCTCCGGCGGCCTGGGCCTGGGACTGGCCCTGGTCAAGGGGATGGTCGAACTGCACGGCGGGGAAGTCCATGCCTATAGCGAGGGGCTGGGCAAGGGATCGACGTTCACGGTGAGCCTGCCCCTGTACGCCGGCTCTCTTTCCGCCGTTTCCGAGGCCGCTGCCGCCGCGCCTGGCGGCAGTCTGCGGGTGCTGGTAATTGAGGATATCAGGGATGTTGCCGACAGCCTTGTCTTGCTGCTGACAGCGGAGGGGCATGAGACGGCGGTAGCCTACGACGGGGTTGCAGGGATTAACGAGGCCAGGGCATTTCGCCCTGATGTACTGCTGTGCGATATCGGGCTTCCCAGCATGAACGGCTACCAGGTTGCGCGGGCATTTCGCGCCGACCCTGATCTGAAGGAGATCTTACTGGTTTCACTGACCGGTTACGCCCGGCCGGAGGACATCAGGAAATCAAAGGAGGCGGGCTTCGATTGCCACCTGGCCAAACCCGTTGATCTT
>CAYXKD010000113.1:0-5414 GCA_964464625.1 uncultured Syntrophomonadaceae bacterium | reverse complement strand
GCGTCAACGGTTACCCTTATGTGAAAGAATCCACCGATCCGGGTTTCAATTCGGGTCTGGGCAACCGCGGCGGGCCGCTGCGGATCATCTTCGGGAAAAAAGACTACGAGCACACCAACGGCTCCCACCAGGTAAAATATGCCCTGCGGGTGATCGTGGGCGACGACCTGCCCTACACCACCCACAGCTATCCCCCCTATGATGAGCTGGCGGGTGAAACCCTGGACATTACCGTGGTGGGTGAAGACGGAACAACAATAAAAAAAGAAAAACTCACCGTAGGCCAGCTCGAGGATCTCATCTACGGCGAGGGTGTGCCTGCTGCCACGGCTGATCATGTCAGGGCCAAGGGCTATTACAACACCGGATATTCGGACCTCTACGAAGGGGTCGATCTGAACCATCTCCTCTTCGAGAAGATCGGCCTTCCCGGGACCATGGGCACTGTGACCTTTACCAGTGCCGATTCCGATCAGGTGCCCCTGGAGGTCACCCTGTCTGATATCACCAGGACCGATTACTTCAACGGAATCACAGGTGTGCGCGGGCTCAAGCCCATGCTCGCTTTTGCCAAGAATGGCTATCCCCTGGTAGAGGCTAGAAATGATGACGGTTATGTGGGCTCTGGTATTGTCAACCGTTACGGCCCTCTGATGGCTCTTTTCGGCCAGACGGATCTGGATGAACCAGGCCAGTGGCTGCGCACGGTGAGCGCCATCACAGTGGAAATGACCATTGATCCCTATGCCCACCTGCAGCCGCCCTATGATCAATATGCCGGGAGTGAGCTGCACATCAGCGGCGACGGTGTCCGGAAAGAGCATACTGTCACCGTGGGCGAGCTGGAGTTCATGCAGAACTACATTTTTACCGCCGAATACTGCCTGGCCAAGAGCGAAACAAACAAGGAATCAGCGCCCTTCCGGGGTATCGATATATACGAATTTCTGCGCCGCGTAGTGGGCTTCACCGCCGGAGCCGACAAGATCACCTTCAAGGCCTCCGACGGTTTTGAGAAGACCTTTGATCTTGGAGAAATCTCCAAGTGTGATTACATCAATGAAGAAACCGGGGCCGGCAACCTCAAGGTGATGCTGGCTTTCGGCAAGAATGAAATGCCCCTGGTGCCCGATAAAAATTCAGAGGGATACGTGGCGGCTGCCGGCAACAACGGCGGACCCCTATACCTGATCATCGGGCAGACCGAAGCAGGCGACCTGAACAGCGGCAAACTGGTCAAAAGCGTCTCCGAGATCATCGTGGATGCCGTTGCCGGAGACAGCTGGAAGCACGATCACGGCCAATACACCCAGTACCTCGATTTGCCCGTGCTCAGGGTGACCGGCTCACAGGTGGCTGCGCCCCGCACCTTCACCCTGCGCCAGCTTCAGGCGCTGGATGAACATATTCTGCGCGACATCTACATGGGCGACACCGAGGTTGAAGGAATCATCGTCTGGAACCTGATCAAAGATGTGGTGGGGCTGGCCGAAGGTGTGACCACGCCCAGCGGCATCAGGGTCTACAGCGGCCCGGGTTATAACCAGATCCAGGAGACAGGTGAAATCATGAACGGTGTGGTAAACAGCCTGGGCCTGATCAAGGAGATCATCCTGGGCTATGCCATCAAGGGTTACCCTCTCGTACCCGATGCATCCAGCCCGGGCTATGTGGGGACCAACCAGTACGGCCCGCTGCGCCTCATTGTGGAAGATAACAACTCCAAGTGGACGAAGAATGTTGACTGCATTGTCGTCGGCACTGGCGGCTACGAGGAGCCTCTGGAGGGGGATGTCTCCACCGGGCCAGTCGTTCTTGCCATCAGCGGCGACGGTGTGCCCGGTGGATCCATAGGCTTGACGCTTGATGAGTTGAAAGCCCTGGGCGAAACAACTGGCAGCTACAGTTACTCCTCTAAGGGCAATGTCATTACCGATGAGTGCACTGGCGTTTTGCTTTCCGATATTCTGGCCGGTCTGGGTGTGACCAACCCGGCCTGGGAGATCGAGCTTCTGACCACTGACGGTTATGAGCATGAAACCTACATGGTCAACCTGCAGAAGGTTATTGACGATGCCTATCTCGTGACCTACAAGGTCAACGGGAGCCCCGTTGATCCCAATGGTGTGGAACTTCTCCTTTTCCGTAATCACGACGATGGCTCCACCTGGTTCAACAAGGTGAAGGGCTTTGGCGGAGTGGCAGTTAGCTCCACCGATCTGCCCGTTGTTTTCACTGCGGCCGGCGATGGGGTACCCGGTGGATCCATAGGCTTGACGCTTGATGAGTTGAAAGCCCTGGGCGAAACAACTGGCAGCTACAGTTACTCCTCTAAGGGCAATGTCATTACCGATGAGTGCACTGGCGTTTTGCTTTCCGATATTCTGGCCGGTCTGGGTGTGACCAACCCGGCCTGGGAGATCGAGCTTCTGACCACTGACGGTTATGAGCATGAAACCTACATGGTCAACCTGCAGAAGGTTATTGACGATGCCTATCTCGTGACCTACAAGGTCAACGGGAGTCCCATTGATCCCGAGGGAGTTGAGCTGCTTCTTTTCCGCAACCACGACGATGGCTCCACCTGGTTCAACAAGGTGAAGGGCTTTGGCGGTGTGCAGGTGACGAGATTTGTGCAGAAGATAGAGCTGCCGTCACCGGGCACAGCGGAAAATCCGGCGCAGGTAACGGTGAATGTGGGTGATGTCACCGGCTTCTACCTCGACCTGCCGGCAACGGATGCTGATAAGTATGCGATCACGATGAATGTACCGGCCGGGGCCGCCACACCAACGCTCAAGTTCAACACCGTGGAAGCGGGCGGCGGACGCCAGGCGGTGCTGCCGGCCCTGAGCCTGAAGTGCAACCTCTTTATCGGGGGGGCCTGGCAGCTGGTGGAGGTAAATATCCCCGCCGGCACCACTGTCACGGGCCCTGCTGATTGGGACGGTGTGCTCTATTTCCCCGAGGTCACAGAGAACCCCTCAATCTCAATAGACGGCACCATCAGCGCGGTTATTGAGATCGGCCTGCTGGAAGGTGAACTGCTCTTTGATCAGGCCGTGCGGCTCCTCTTCCCGGGACAGGCTGGGAAAAACGTTGGATTTGCCAGGGATGGAGGCTTTGTAGAGATCACTCGCGTTCTGGTGAAAGATAGCCAGGCTTACGCCGATGCCATGCTGCCGGCGGGCGGCGAAGGTAAGATTGATACAGGCAAGGACCTGGTTGTCTGGACGAAGCACTTCACCCAATTCGTCACCTACACGCCCAAAGCGGCTTCGAAGCCGGGCGATTTGCCCAGAACCTGGGGTGTCTATAACGGGACCTTGCTATTTACGATAGCGCTCATGCTCACCCTTGCCGGGGCGATGGCTTATCTCAACCGGCGGAAAACGATTTGAGGATAAACCGCTTATAAGTTAGTGAATGCAAAATCCCTCCCTCCGCGGACATCGCGGGGGGAGGGACCTTTACCGTGGGCTGGAGGCCGGAAATTGAAAAAGCCCCGCTCGCCGGAGACTGGCCCTTCTTTCTATAGGTTGGCAGCCGGTACTTGTATACTGGACCAGGGCAATAAAGATGTTATGCTGCGAAGTTAAGGAATAAATTATAGGGCGGAGCAAGCCTCGCCCGCTATGGTGCATCTTTCCTGGGCATTATCTACGAAAGGCGTGATTGCATGCGTAAATGGTTAACTAGATATATCATTCCGCTGCTGCTCGTTCTCTGGATAGTACTGCTGCTACCTTCAGCAGGCCTGGCAGCTCAACCAGCCCTGACCATTACAGGGACGGGCCTGCACCATGATGTCCAAATTAGCGGGAATGGCTGGAGCAAATATTCCCTGGAGGATCGTTTCTACTCTTCCAACAACAACTTTAACTACCACAAAATCTGGAAGGTCAAGGGGTACGATATTTTTAATCTCATCGGGGATGGCAACCTAAAAACTGATCAGGATTATGCTGTTGTCTTTATTTCAGCTTTAGATGGCGGGAAAGTAACGAGAACGGTCAGCGAGCTGCAATCACAATACTATCACCCCAAATTTACAGCAAGCGGTGCCGTGCCTGTTGCGCCCATGCTCAGTTTTTACCGTACGGCAGTGTTCGAGCCCGACTATCAGAGACTTCCCGAGTCTACTGAAGTGATCTGGCAGGATCGGGCGCTTACGGAAAATGACTTTGACGGAGATAAACCACGCCTGGTAATGGGACAATCACTGGGCCAGGTGAGTCAAAATAATCAATCATTCTTTAATAAACAGGTATCCCGCATCGTAGTTGGAGAGGAGAAGGAGAAGCCTGTTGAAGAACCGTCTCCAGGAAAAGATCCAGACAGCACTAAAAAACCCGGCGAAAGCACCCCCGGCAAAGAGGAGACAAAGCCGTCATCGCCCGGATCCCCTGATGCAAAGGACGAACCTGAAAAAGAAAAGGTACCCGGATCAGATGCGGGGAAAGAAGAGGCAGCTGATAAAGATAATGGAGATAGCGAGTTAGATAAAGGAACTGATGAAGAAGCTGAAAATGGGGAAAAGGATGAAGATGAAATGGCTGCGGCGTCGGATGAGGAAGATAATGCCTTAACAGGTGAAGAAATAGACGAAAAACCTCGCAAACCCCGCTGGCCCTGGATCGCGGCAGGTGCAGTCGTTGTTGCCGGGTTGGCAGGGGGAGGTATTTATTACTATATTCGCAGGAGGGGAGCTTAAAAAATGATCATTAGACGCAGGCGATGGGCTTTGTTGTTACCGCTTGTAGCCCTGCTTGTCCTCGCCGGCTGTGCCGGGGAAAAAACCGACCTGGCCGATGCTTCGACAATTACCATCGAAGGCGACGGTGTGGAGGAAACGGTTGAGCTTTCCCTGGGAGATCTGAAGAAGATGACGGATGCCCTGGTGGAGGACGATTATTTTTCCATCAACACCTACGGCACCGAGGCCTATTATCACTTTAAAGGGGCCTGGGTCTGGGCGGTCCTGGAGCAGAAGGCAGCGCTGAAAGAAAGCGCTGCTGAGATCACCTTTGTTGCTGAGGACGGCTACAGCGTAACCTACACCCTGGAAGAGGTGCAGCGGGACGACTACATTGACCAGCAGGACCCTGCGAAAAAATATAAGATGATCCTGGCCTGGGAGGAAGAACATGAAGCCTATGACGTCTCAGAGGGCAGCCCATTCCGCCTTGTAAACGGGCAGCGGGAGATCGGCGATGTCAACAAGCCCCTGTGGGTAAGCCGGATTGCAAAAATAGTTGTAGAATAATAGTAGTACCTGCCGCAGGGACAGGGACTTTGGCAGGTCGATTTACTTATGCAATCCGGCAGTGCCGTTTCGGGATTCTTCGGGCTGTGCCCACAGGATGACACCGGTAATGGCTGGGATAGGCACACTGCTAAAGCTTCGTCATCAG
>CAYXKD010000112.1:0-5422 GCA_964464625.1 uncultured Syntrophomonadaceae bacterium | reverse complement strand
TAGATTATCTGGCGAACCGGGGGGTAGAGCTTGAAAAGGCTCAATAGATCATGTAACGGTTATCTATTAACACCACTGCTAAATGCCCTTACTGCGAATCTGTTGTTACAGTAGAGAAGCATGATTGGGCTATAAGCGCGATCAGGGGAATCTCGCAGGTAACGAGATAGCATCAGAAAAATTAGGATTTTGGAGAAAAGGGTTTGTAGAGAGAGACCTCTGGCTAGATGGTGTTTTAAGTAACAGATTACAAATTGCAAGGAGGAGAGAAAATGGGACTCTTAAAAGCGGGAGTTGGTGCCCTGGGCGGTGTTCTGGCCGATCAGTGGCGTGAATTTTTCTATTGTGAAGCCATGCCGGCAGATGTCCTGGTAACAAAGGGTGCCAAGCGCACCTCTGATCGCAGCAGCAATGTGAAGGGCGAGGAAAATATTATTTCCAACGGTTCCATTGTAGCCGTGAACGAAGGCCAGTGCATGATGATCGTGGAGCAGGGAAAGGTTGCGGAATTTAGCGCCGAACCTGGCGAATTTGTATGGGATAGCTCCACTGAGCCGAGCATTTTTGCAGGAAACTTCGGGGAAAGTCTGACGGAAACATTCAAGAGGATCGGCAGGCGTTTCACTCTCGGTGGTGATACGGGCAAGGACCAGCGGGTCTATTTTTTCAACACCAAGGAGATACTTGGCAACAAATACGGCACAGCCAACCCTGTTCCATTTCGGGTTGTTGACCATAATATCGGTCTTGATATGGATATTGGCATCCGGTGTTTTGGAGAGTATTCCTACATGATCATAGATCCCATGCTGTTTTACACAAATGTTTGCGGGAATGTTACAGACGATTATACCCGTGACAAAATTGATGGGATGCTCAAGTCAGAATTACTAACGGCTCTGCAGCCTGCCTTTGCTAAAATATCCGCCATGGGCATTCGCTACAGCGCTGTTCCCGGGCATACGGCGGAGCTTGCTGAAGCCCTGAATGAGGTGCTTTCCCAGAAGTGGTCGGAACTCCGCGGTGTGAAGGTGGTCTCTTTCAACGTCAGCTCCATTACGGCAAATGAGGAAGACGAGGCGGTAATTAAGGAACTGCAGAAAAGCGCGGTGCTGCGTAATCCCACCATGGCAGCGGCACATCTGGCCGGTGCACAGGCCGAAGCCATGAAATCTGCCGCCTCAAACGAGGGTAGCGGCGCCTTTATGGCTTTTGCAGGATTGAATATGGCTCAAAGAGCCGGCGGTGCTGATCCACAAAACCTCTTTCAAATGGGTCAGCAGCAAGCCGCTACACCTGCACCTGAGGCTCCGCCTGCTGCTACCGTGAGCGGCTGGCTCTGCCCTTGCGGGCATGCCGGCAACACCGGTAAATTCTGCTCCGAATGCGGCAAACCGCAGCCTGTGCAAAATGTCTGGAGATGTTCCTGCGGCTTTGAAAACAAGGGAAAATTTTGTGCCGAATGCGGCAAGCCAAAACCAGAAGGCGTGCCCCAGTACCAGTGCGACAAATGCGGCTGGGAACCGGATGATCCGAGTCAGCCGCCCAAGTTCTGTCCCGAGTGCGGTGACCCCTTTGATGATGGGGATATAAAACAATAGCAGAAGCTTTAGCGAAAAGAAGGAGGGATGAGTATGGGTCTTTTTGATAAAAAATACTGTGATATTTGTGGGAAAAAGATCGGGCTTTTAGGTAACCGGAAGCTGAAAGACGGAAACATGTGCAAGGACTGTGCAAAACACGTCAGCCTTTATTTGACGGGGAGAAAACAGTTCAAAGTGGATGATATGAAGGAGCACCTCGCCTACCGGGAAGAAAACAGGCAAAAGCTGGAGGAATTCTCGCCCACCCGCACCATTGGCACAGATACTAAACTATATATCGATGACAACAGCGGTCAGTGGCTGATTAGCCGTTACCCCCGTTACAAAGAACATAACCCCGATATATTGACCTTTGATCAGGTTACGGGATGTTCTGTCAGCATTGATGAAAGCAAAAGGGAGCTCAAACGTGAATTGCCTGATGGCAAGGAGACAAGCTACAATCCGCCCCGTTACCGGTATAGTTATGATTTTCGTGTGGAGATAAATGTAAACAACCCCTGGTTTTCAGAGATTGGATTCCAGGTTAACAGATCCTCTGTTGGGGAACGCGACTCCATAGAATTCAGGAATGCCGAAAACCAGGCCAACGAAATCAGAGACGCCCTGACACAGCTGCACGAGGAATCACTTCAGGCTGCCGTAGAATCAACAAAACCGAGGTCAAGTGTGAAATGCCCCTTCTGCGGGGCTGTTGTAATTCCTGATGAAAACGGGAAATGCCCCTTCTGTGACAGTGGAATCGTCTAGCTTGCCTGTTAACTTATCTTGACTGGCAATAGATAAAAAGGGCCGCAACCTCTATATCCAAGAAGTTGCGGCCTTTTTTATATTTGAGAGATGTTTATAAATTAATTTTATGTGCTAACTGGCCTATAAGTGGCAATTCTTTCACTTTTCCTGAAAACGCATTGATGACACCCATAATAAAAAGCACAATGAGGAAGAGGCTGCCAAGGGCGGATATGATCTGGCCGATAATTGGGATCACGTTAATTACTGTTACTGCGATCCACCCTAAAAACAAGACGAGGCCTTGCTTGGCATGAAACTGTGCATAAGGGCTATCCTTTTTAGCAAGCAAAGGAATTAAAAACAAAATCCCTAAGTACGCCAGGAAAGCCATCCCCTTGTTTTGCTGAATATCCTCGGGCATGTACTGGACTTCGGTCTCCACACTGATAACTCCTTTCTATAATTGTGATAAATTTGCTTCTTTCTTATTTGCATACTACACTACAAATAATGCCATGTCAATATGATGGGGCTGAAATACTGTGTCAACACCTATCGGGCAAAATTCTTTATTCCAGAAAACAAACCTTAGGGCGTCGTTGAGTACTGTTTGCCATCAGCTAAAAAGACGCCCTTCTTCCTTTTAATTCAAGATGCCCCATTTTAAGCATGACAGTATGTTTTGAAAGGGAGGGGCGCTTGTGACGGAAAAAGAAAAAATACGTTACAGTTTTAACGTGAGATATGGGTTAAGTGTAATTAAAACTAAATTTGCAAAAGCTGGTTTGGAGCTTGATACGCGCTACATAGATTATTATGGAGAATGTCCTCGTTGCGGAAACGCTTTCAAGGTTTACCGGGGGGAAGTAAAAGATGCCGCAACGGTGTCTGCATTTTTGAACATGGAGCAACAGAAGGGAATTGCTTATTGCCTTTGCAAAAAATGCGCAAATAAAATTTCAATTTACACTGCCAGGAGAGATGCCGACATTACGGAAGAACGAATATTCGAAAGGATACCAGACTTAAAACGTTCCAAAAAACCGGGTAGAGCGGAAATCCTCCTGGAGAAACGGATGCTGCAAAAGATCTACGGTTTAAAGGAATAGCAGATGGACAGGGATGCTGTGAGTATATAACTCTATCTCGAGCCTGAAGGCTACTTATCCACTTGTTGCTTGCACTAGTGCTGCGCAGCGGTGTAACTAAAATGGTGTGGGAATTAGGTAAATTCTTTATTGCCTGGCAGGCATTATTATTGTAGCGGGGAATATCTACTTATATCTGTATAATTACCCAAAGGAGGTTCGTGCAAAAGCATTCTGGTTCGGCTTGCACAGGGAATTCGTCTATCATGCGAGTGGAGGTTTTGAAAATGACCAGGCACAGTAAGACCAGTATTTCTGTGTTTGTAGTTGTGCTGCTTTTGATGCTCCTCCCGTTGCCGGCGGCAGCGGCGGGAGAGATCATGAACGTTTCCACAGGGGCGTCCTACGACAGCATTCAGGATGCAGTGGATGCCGCCAGCAGCGGTGATGTTATCGAGCTTGCTGCCGGCACCTATGCGCAGGTAGATCCCATCATTATCGAAAAAGCGCTGACCCTGCGCAGCGCCTCCGGTGCGACGGCAGTGATCGCGGCGAGCCCAACCCAGATGACGGCTATTGCTGTCATGTCACCGGGCGTGAGCCTGAAGGGGCTGACCGTTACCGGAGCCTATGGTAAAAGTATCGGCATCGGCTTTGACGAGCCCGCCTTTTTGATGGAGACATCCACCCGCACCTTTTCTCTGTTGGGCTGCACCCTGGAGGGCGGCGGCAGCACCGATACGGCTGTTGAGTTGCGCGGAACGGTTAAAAATGCCGAGATAGTTCTCGACGGCAATACGATCCGAAACTATGAAGATTTCGGCTTGCAGTCGGACTCAGCGGATGAATTCATCGACTCTACGGTCAAGGTTCTGAACAATGATTTTGAAAATGCCGGTGATTACGGGATTGATCTCGATATACCCGCCACCGGCACAGACATTTTCGTCATTGGGAACACGGTCACCGCTGAAAGTGTGGCTATTTACCTGGATGATATTCTGGGGGGGAGCAGCCTGACCATCAAGAATAACAACCTTTCTGGCAAAGATGAAGCCATCTATTTCGGCGATGATATTGTTGACAGCACGGTGCTCATCGAAGGGAATGTCATCGTGTCTGAAGAAGAGGGGATCTACTTTTCCGACGATATCATCGAAGGCACCGTTACCATCAGGGGGAATACCATCACCTGCACAGAATATGAGGGGATTTACTTCTCTTACGACGTTGTAGACAGCGATCTGATCATCAGTGAAAATACCATTGTCTGTGCTGAAGATAGCGGTATTCATTTTGATGAGAATGTGGTTGGCAGCATCGTTACCATCGATGGCAATGTGATCACAGCCAGAGACGGGGTGAACTTCAATGAATATCTCGAGGAAAGCACCCTGACCATGGAAGGCAACACGATCACAATTGGCTACAACGGTCTATATATTTACGAAAATGTTATCTCTACGGTAAACCTGCAACATAACCTTTTCACCATTAAGCCTGCAGCCTATGACGGCTATGGGGTCTGCATCGATTACCAGGAAGACAGCCTCTTTAACTTCCGGAGCAACGTTGTTACCGGCGCCCGGAAAGCCCTTAACCTTTACGACGAGGGCACTGACTCCGAGATCACCATTGCCGGCAACCTTTTCAAAGACAATGAAGTCGGTATTCTCCTTGAATGGGAGGATGAGATTGCCCTGGCCATCGCTTTTAATGCCTTTACCGGAAATGATGATGATATTCTCTTTGACGGTCCCTCCGCTCCCGTTGCGCTACTCAACTGGTGGGGCGCCGCTGCGGGTCCCACAGGCCTGGATCCGGAGATCGCCTTCGATCCCTGGCTGGCGGCGCTTATTGTCGCTCCTGACCAGGCCTCCGGTGTCCTGGGTGAAAAACGCACCATTACCGCCAGGCTGCGGGACAGTGACGGCGATCTAGCTGAAACAGATCTGCTGGCCGTGCGCTTCACCGTCACAGGTGCGCACAGCCTGA
>CAYXKD010000111.1:0-5436 GCA_964464625.1 uncultured Syntrophomonadaceae bacterium | reverse complement strand
TGGTCAGCGCTTTCCCCGGCCAGCGGCCCAGCAGCTTTTCGCTGTACTGAGCCAGAGTCAGATCGGGGAAGCGGGTGCCGAGGCTGCCAAAAAAAATGAGCAGCAGGGCCGCCGGGAAGAATTGCAGGAGTGCCGAGATCCAGGCATCCTGATGCGCATCGGCGGTGGTCAGTACCGGTAGAAAAGCCAGGGCGATATTGCAGCGGACTATGAAGAGCATAAAAAAAAGCTGGCGGTTGGCGAACTTTTCCTGGGACACCTTACTCCTCCTTATCTTCCCCGGGATCCTGCCCTGGTTCAGGTTTCTGTCCCGCCGGCTGGCGCAGCGGTTCGCGTCCCCCGGTAAGCTTTGGCCGGGTCTGCATGCCCCACCACCAGGCAGTGAAGATGGAGTCCTTGAGATCAGATAAAACCAGGGGGGCAAAGGGGCTGAGGATAGGCATGCCGAAGGAACGCAGGCTGCAGAGATGGACTACGGTGAGCAGCAAAATGAACTGCAGCCCGAAGAGCCCAAAGGTAGCGCCGGAGATGGTGAAGATGAAGCGGAGCAGCCGAAAGGAAGCCCCCAGGGAAAATGCAGGGATGGTGAAGCCGGTGATGGCTGTCAGCGCCACAATGATGACCACACCCGGTGAGACCAGGCCGGCCTGGATGGCGGCCTGCCCCAGAATCAGCGCTCCGACGATGCTGATGGCCGGTCCAATGGCCGGCGGCAGGCGGAGCCCCGCCTCGCGGAGCATTTCAAAGATTACCTCCAGGAGCAACATTTCAGCAATCACCGGGAAGGGGACCCCTTCGCGAGAGCTGCTGATTCGCATAAAAAGATCTGTGGGCAGCAGTTCGGGATGAAAGGTGACCACTGCAACATAAATACCGGGCAAATTTAGGGAAATAGCCAGGGCGGCATAGCGCAGCAGCCGGATAAACACTGCTATGGGTTGCAGCTCAAAGTAATCATCAGAGGACTGCATGAGCATGTTCAGCTCGGTGGGGACTATAAGGGCGAAGGGGGTCCCATCCACCAGGATTGCCACCCGGCCCTCAAGCAGCGAAGTGATGACTTTATCCGGCCTCTCGGTATTGTAAGCCAGGGGGAACAGGGTGTAGGGGTTGTCTTTTATAAAATCCTCGATATAGCCCGTTCCGAGGATGGCGTCTATATCGATCTGCTGCAGCCTGGAGCGCGCCTCGCGGATAAGTTTTTCTTTGGCCAGCCCCTTGATATAAACCAGGGCTACCTCGGTTTGGCTGAGACGGCCCAGGGTCATGGACTCCATCCAGAGCTGGGGGATGGGCAGGCGCAGCCTGATGAGGGAGCTGTTCGTCCGCATATTTTCGATGAAGCCGTCGCGCGGTCCGCGCAGGGCGGACTCATTTGCCGGTTCGCTAACGGGCCTGGTCTGAGGCTCCCTGGTGTCGCAGAGCAGGGCTCCGGTGCTTCCCTCCAGCATGACGGCGGCGGCGCCGCGGGCCATGCCGGAGAAAAGGTCGGCAACACTTTCCGCCGGGCTGACCTGATCAGATGTAAGCAGCTGCTCCCGGGCAATTTTCAGTCCCAGCCCCTTTTTCAGGGAAACCTTCATTTTCTCTGCCTCGATAATCAGGTTGTGGACAACTTCTTCTGCGGATCTTCTGTCAATAAGCCCTTCCAGGTAGATCATCGCTGCGGGGAGCCCTCCGGCCCTGAAGCGGCGGGTGATGAGATCATAGCTGGAGCCGCCGGCCTCATTTATTGCTTTCAGGTTGGCTTCGAGATTTCCACCCAGTTTATTCTGCGCCGCCTCTAACATGAGCTCGCTGAGATCTTTTTCGGCGTCATGCGTCGGGGCTCTTCTTCTAGCGAACCTTTCTAAAAGCCAGTTAAGCAAGATCTCACCTTCCCGTTTTTATTCTCCATCTTTACCAGGAAAATATGTAAGCCGACCCGGGCTTGTTAAGAAAAATATCTAACAGGGTGTTAAAAAAAGGGCAAAAATGCTAAACTAAAAGCAGATCAAGTTGAACTTATTATTCCCTGGAAACCTTTTTTTTGCCGGACCGGAATTAAATATTCTGGCAGCCTCTTGGCACCGGGGTAAAAAGGATGGGGGTTATTTTAACAGGTAGAATGAAAGAAGCTTCCCCGCCCTGTTTCCAGGGCTGAAGCAGATCAAAAGGATGGAGGAGAGTCGTTCTTGAAATTTGACGGTCATTCGGAGATTGCTAAAATCGAAAGTGTGCTGGTGAAGCCTCTGCGCGGCGCCTGGTTGAGCCAGGATCATATCGATTCCTGGTGGCGTAAACTATACTATCCCGCCCGCCCCAATTTTAAAAAAGCGGAAGCGGAATATGAATCTTTCATGGGGCTGTTGAAAGAGCATGTTGCTACTGTCATTGAGCTGCCCGGGAACGAAAGGGTCTCGCCCGATTCGCTTTATCCCCGCGATCCGGTGGTGATTACCGGAAAGGGCGCTGTTCTTTTGAATATGGGCAAAGAGCAGCGCCGCGTTGAAGCGGAGGTCATTGGCGGGTTTCTCGAAGAAAAAGGTGCTCCCATCCTCGGTTCCATTACTGCCCCCGGGACAGCTGAGGGCGGCGATTTTCTCTGGCTCGACGAGAAAACCCTGGCTGTTGGACTTAGTTACCGGACCAACCGCGAAGGTGTGCGCCAGTTCCGGGAGCTGACCAAAGGCCTGGTAGATGAAATTATCGAGGTGCCCCTGCCTCACGGAAACGGCCCCGAGGAATGTCTGCATCTCATGAGCATTATCAGTCCTGTTGATGTGGATCTGGCGGTGGTGTTTTCACCTCTGATGATTGTGCCCTTCCGTAATTACCTGATGGAAAAAGGGATCAGGCTAATCGAAGTGCCGCCTGAAGAGTACGAAAGCTTTGCCTGCAATGTTTTGACTTTCGAGCCCCGCAAGTGCATCATGATTGAAGGCAATCTGCGCACCAGAAAAGCGCTGGAAAAGGCAGGGGTTGAGGTTTACACTTATCCCGGCGAAGAGATCTCTCTCAAAGGCGGCGGCGGGCCCACCTGCCTGACCAGGCCGCTTATTAGAAGTTAGAGGTTGGAAGCTGGAGGTTGGATCAGGCGGGCGGGCTTACCTGGTAGGGGGAATTTTGTCCGCCCGCAGAGGCATTGTTTTGTGAACGTGTGATGCCGGAGAGCAGATCGGGCTGATGGCATCCTGTAACGGCTCCCCTCTTTGGAGAAGGGGGGACGGGGGGATTTGAAGAATCTCCTTTTAGAGTTCTTATGCAGGAGGGTGATTCCTATAAAAATTGTAATCCTGCGCGACTATGAATCATTGAGCCGGCAGGCAGCCATGCTTGTGGCGAAAACGGTTCGCTCCAACCCGGCGGCAGTTCTCGGGCTTGCCACCGGCTCAACTCCGCTGGGTCTTTACCGCGATCTAACAGAAATGGTGCAACAGGGCTTTGTAAAATTCGGCAGGGTTACCACCTTTAACCTGGATGAGTATTACCCGATTACCAGGGAGAACCCGCAAAGTTACTATCAATTCATGCAGCGTCACTTCTGGGAGCCCGCGGGGATTAGTGCCGCCAGGGCACATAGTCTGAAAGGGGATTCCGATGATGCGGCGGAGGAATGCCTCCATTACGAACAGAGAATCAGGCAGGCCGGCGGGATCGATTTGCAGGTTTTGGGCATCGGTATTAACGGCCATATTGGTTTTAACGAGCCCGGTGAAAAGCTGCAGGCGGAAACCCATCTCGTTTCCCTGTCCGGGGAAACCATTGCCGCCAACAGCCGCTTTTTTGAGAAAGCCGCCGATGTGCCCGGCATGGCGCTGACCATGGGCGTGGGGACGATCATGAAAGCGCGCCGCATTCTGCTCCTGGCATCGGGCGGGCACAAGGCTGCGGCAATCAGGGAGACCGTCAGGGGGCCGCTAACCACCGCGGTGCCCGCCTCGCTGCTGCAGGCCCATCCCCGGGTTACAGTGATGGTGGACCGGGAGGCCGGGCGGTATCTTGCCGGACGGTGCGCTCCATAACATACTCCTTTGCTTCGCCCAGGATAGCCTGACGGCCCGCCCAGATTTTCGCCCCTAACTCCGTAACCCGCAGGCTGCCTGGAGTCCCAGAACACACGGTTTATATGCAGGGGCAAAAAGCGCATTAAATAGGCAGAATCTTTCCAATAGGGGGAATAGAAGGGGGTGCAATTGTGCAGCTGGATTTTGTCAAAGGACATATGGGTGGGAATACCATTCTTCTTCTTTATGGGGAGCAGCTGCCTCCCGGCAGAGAGCTCGAGCTTTCAGTGAAGGCATTGGGTCCCAATCATCTCTGGTGTCATGAGAGCGGCATTCTCTACCCTTCTACCGGTGAAGCTGCGTTGAAGGTGAAGATCAGTGAGCCTACGCTGCCCTCCTTTATCAGTGCCTGCGGAGGGGTGACCCAGGTTCTGGGCAAAGCCCTGGTGGAAACAGATCTGGGAAGTCATTTCAAGATCGAGGTAAGGGAGCCGGTCACAGAAGTGATTGTTGGAACAGATGCCGGTCCCACAGCTATAGAAATACATAACAGTGGTGGGAAAACCCTGCGCACCGTTACCGATATGGGCGCTTTTCTAAAGGAGTGTCAGGAGGGGGGAGTGCGATCCTGGAAGTTAAAGGATGTGGAGGTTTATCAAGTAGGCGTGGTGCTGGTGATCAATGCTGAAAAGATCAAAGAAACCTATCCCCGTGTTGATTTTATCAGCTGGGATGCTGCTACAAGAGAACTGCTCAGCGGGATTCAGGGCGAGTTTAAAGAGAAAACGGGCATAGGCGACAATTATTTTACCTTGTACGACTGGCATCCTGAAAGATCGGGTGATCTGCGCGTCGTTTTTCCGCACTGCATACCGCAGGACTATTATGAACCTGCCTGCGGCACGGGTAGTATTGCTCTTGGCGCCGCCCTGCTTTTCTCGGGAGAACTGGGGCAGCGCTACGGTTTGCAGGAAGGCACAGTGAAATTGAAACTGGAATCAGGCGGCTCCATTGAGCTGGGCGGCCCGGAAATAACGGAACTATTTTTGGAGATTGTCGGGGGTGTGCTGAAGGGCTCATCCTTCTCCCACAGCCTGGTGGAGATTGTTGTCACCGGCCGGGTCTATCTGTAAAAAATGCAGTCTTAACAGAGTGCTATCTGTTGTAGCCCGGTTTTGCATGCCGGGCTATACACTTTGACTCTAAAGAGGCTGTTGCGCTGAAATCCACGGGGCTACTCCACCCGGATCCCCGGTACTCCATAAAACCCCGGGTGCCCCGCACCACTTATTTACCTTCAAGACGCCGGCGTGACAACACCTGATTCATTAACCGTTAAAGCAGCAGCGCATATAATATACCGAGTGAGCGAGGTACTGTGAGTTGCTGCGGTTGCTGTTTACCTCCTTCATTCAAGATCATACTGAAAGGAGGTCTTGCCTCATGGTCA
>CAYXKD010000110.1:0-5444 GCA_964464625.1 uncultured Syntrophomonadaceae bacterium | reverse complement strand
ATGTGAAATCATGCCCTTATTTTGGACATAGTAATCCGGTTAGATAACTCATGGTGGAGAAAATTGCATAATAGGGATTTGTTTCAGTTTAACTTATATTTTTTATTGACGTAGTACCAATAACTGACATATTCAGTTGTTGGACATTCACCAAGGTTTCTTTCTTGCATTTAGGACAGAACAATGGGAAATTCATCAGCATCGTGTCCTGTCGCAGTTTTATGCGGGTTTTATTCTTGTACACAGGACACAAGAGCCAGTTGCTTTTATCCATAATATCACCTCTCTCACCCTGTTCCTGTGCCTAATACTTATCAAGCAGATAATCCCTAACACCCTATATAAAAATATAAAACCAACCCTTCTCAAATTATGTAAGCATCATTTCTTTGAGCGATACCTTTGATACCTTTCGCCTACTTCCGGCGATATTTCTTTATAGCCGCTCATTGAAGCGTAAAACGAGGGTGCGATCACCATTCCCGAGGCATAGCCCGCAAAAGTGCCGACAAAAACAGGATACCCGAATTTAAGAAATGACGATGCGAGTACCCTTTCCGAATAATACCATAATATCTACCGGCAAGTTATCCGGAGGGCTCCCGGGGAATTATTTTGGTGACCAGTTGCATCAATTCCTCCACATTGAAGGGTTTCTCCAGAACACCGATTATATTTTCTTCCACTTTGACCTGATTTGTGATTGCTTCTCTGTAACCAGTTACAAAAAGGATCTTCACTTCATCATTGATCTGACCGATCTGGCTGGCCACTTCAAAACCGTTTATTGCACCCAGCTTGATATCTACAATGGCCAGATGGGGATGATAACGGCTCACGGCATCGATCCCCTGCATGGCGCCGCCAACGGCGGTACAGTTGAGATTGCACAGGGCCAGAACCTGCTGCAGTGCCCAACGAATGCCTTCATCATCGTCAATAATCACCACATCAACCCGGTCCATCTTTTTTTCCATCAGGCGTCCTTTGAGCCTGGTCTGTTGTGTAAAGCTTCATCCCTGTAGATGGGCAGTACCAGGTTCACCGTGGTCCCCCACCCGGGCTTGCTCGCTATTTTTAGATCTCCCCCCATCATCTCCACGATCGATGTGGAGATTGGGAGACCAAGACCGGTGCCTTCACGTTTAGTCGTAAAAAAAGGCTTTGTCAGCGCCGCCATGTTCTCTGCGGGAATTCCCGGCCCGTTGTCCGAAAAAGTAACCCTGGCCTGACCATTACACAAAAGTGTCGAAATTATCAGCTTACCTCCTTCCCCCATCGCCTCAATAGCGTTGCGGGCCAGATTCAGGAACACCTGCTTCATATTATTGGAGGAACCGAGAACCACCGGCGGATTGCCGGTGCACAGGTTGATCTCCAGTTCAACATCGCTCAGCAAAGCCTCACTGTTCAGTAGATATGACACCTCGCGCAAAGACTGATTAAGATCTACCGGCTCCTGCACATTCTCTTGCTGCGGTTTGGAAATTTCCAGAAAGTTCGTCAGGATATCGTTCATCCGGTCCATCTCACGCTCAAGCTTGGCCAGCAGCTCTTGCTGTTTAAGGGGATTCTTGATTATTCTGGCGAGTTGAATGGCCGCCTTGGCCGTAGCCAGGGGATTGCGAACTTCATGTGCAATGCCAGCAGCTATTTCTCCAGCTGTAGTCAGTTTTCCCCAATCATGAATTTCCTGACGTAATCTAACCTGCTCAGTGATATCTTTAAATACCAGCACGGCGCCGGCGCTGCAGCCATCTTCGCGCTGCAGCGGTACAACATCCCAGTACAAGTGCAACAGTGAGTCGCCCTTGCCGATTGTCGATCGTTCATGCATAAAACTGCAATTGCTTCTGGCAGCGATGCAAACTGCCCTTTCTATCTGCCCATCGAAACCGCTACCGGTAATTGCCTCACCGGCCAAAGGAACAACCATGCTATATCCGTTGAAAAAGTTTTTTGCCGCCTGGTTAATCATAATAACAAGACCCCTGCTATCGACGACAATGATACCCTGCCTGATAGAGTTGAAAACCATTCCCCAGCGGTATTGAAACACCGTTGACAGCAAGGAAATTTCCAATGCGATGGTTGCTTTTTCCGCCAGTGCTGTTAGCGCTTCCTTGAAAAGTTCGCTCTCCGCCCCGATGAGGCCCAGATAGAGAGAACCACCATTACATCTCCGATAGGTCCCTTCAAAGATGGTTCCAAATTTTTTTTCCACCTTATCCCGGACCTGGCTGTCAAAAACCTTTGCCGGCTCTTCTACCCGCCCGATTGTTTCCCAATCAGCAGCGAGGGTTTGCATAATTTCCGGACCCCCGCCGCACCATAATGTCAGTATCCGGCCGGGATACTTGTAACTAAAAGCAAAAGCGCCCCTGCCTCCAGTGAGAGCCGTCAGGAAAGCGGAAATAAGTTCCAGGATAGCCTGTAGATCAGAGTAGCCAGGATCGAAAGTCAGGGCGATGAGACTGTTCACACTTTCAACAACCAAAAGAAGTTCTGGCAAGCCCTGTTTGCTGCAGTAGAGAGATGATGCATTGTGTAGTCCCACAACCCTCTCCAGATAGTCATCCAATATCTCCGGAGTGATCAGCGCCATCCCGGGCAAGTAGATGCCGGTTTCAGCCACTTTCACTTCCTCCAATTTTTTTGGGAGCCCGCCAAAACGATGAAGTTCCTCTTCTTCCAGGCGGCAGCCTATAAGTAAATATGAACCATTTTCGAGTCTGGAGGGCTTCCAGTGAATACCCAAAGAGTCAAGGATCAGCTGATTTTCCCCGGGAACGCCATAAATCCGGGGCACATTCCTAAATATTTTTTCATAAATGTTCATGTGCGAAAATACTTTTTGGTACCCTGCCGCACGAGATAAGGGGTTGTAAAGTGAAAGCACATGTCCATGAGGATCAAGCATTGCAATGCTTATTTTCAATGTAGAGGAAAGGGCTCTCCAAAAAAACGGCCACCAGGAGGGAGACATTCCCCCGGACGAATCCGGCATGCTATAAGACAATATGTTGATCACCCCTGAAGTAGTAATCAGGGCAGATAGGCGCTGTCATATCGATCCAGGACCTGAACGACATTACAGAGCGGCAGCGTCTCTAAATATTCTGCTGTTTTTGTAAAAGCGTATTTTGCCAGATGAGGATGGGGTTTTAAGGTGGTATGTTTTTCAGAAAAATTTCCAGGGTTTTTGCCAGGCTACCCGCCACATTACCGGTTTACCTGTCGGCCCCTCTAGAAGTCACCGGATTGCTATTTATAAAAAAGTATACCAACCTGAGAAAAAAAGATCAAGCATTTTCTGCCCAGGCTTGCCCAGGCTAACCTTAGGCTATCCCCGGCGGCTATCCTGAACCAGGAAAAGTGAAAATTAATCCGGAATTACGGTATATCGCTTAATAACGCCATAATGCATATGTGTGGTAAACTATATTTATATCCCGTTGGATGAAAATCGACAAAACCTTGAATTAACCGGGAGGGATCATGAGGCAAATTTCTCGGCTGTTTTTATGAAGTCAAAGGTTTCGACAGTTTTTTCACGAACATTAAAAATTGTAAAGGTGACTTATACTTTTTACAAACCCGGAGGTTTTTGATGCTTTACTACAGTACCCGCGGTGATAAAGAGCTTTACTCGGCAGCAAGCGCAGTTTTAAAGGGACTTGCCCGGGATGGCGGCCTATTTGTCCCATCTGAACCGCTGCCCGCAATAGCCCTGGAACCGCTCATATACCTGAGCTACCAGGAACGGGCTGTAGCCATCACCAGCCCCTTTCTCGATGAATTTACCACAGCGGAAATTGCAGCATTTTTTCATAAGGCTTATGGAGGCGCCGGCTTCAGCGACCCGGCAATTGCCCCTCTTCACCGGCTAAGCGAAGATCTTTTCATTCTGGAGCTCTGGCACGGTCCCACCTGCGCATTCAAGGATATGGCGCTTCAGTTTCTGCCCCATTTACTTACCGGGGCAGCAGTTAAAACCGGGGAAGAAACTACAGCGGTCATCCTTGCAGCTACATCAGGGGATACAGGCAAGGCAGCATTGGAAGGGTTTTGCAACGTGCCGGGAACGCGCATAATCGTTTTCTACCCTCAGGCCGGAGTAAGCGAAATGCAGCGCAGACAGATGGCCACCCAAAAGGGAAACAATGTCCATGTTGTTGCCGTACGGGGCAGTTTTGACGATACCCAGGCCGGAGTGAAAGAGCTTTTCGCCGATAGTGCCCTGGCGGAGAAACTGGCTCACCGCGGTTTCAAGCTCACCTCAGCCAATTCGATCAACTGGGGACGGCTGCTACCGCAGATTGTTTACTATTTCTCGGCCTACCTGGATCTGCAGCGCAGCGGCGGTGTCCAGGCTGGAGAAAGAATTAATTTTGTCGTTCCCACGGGTAATTTCGGCAATATACTGGCCGCTTTTTATGCCACCCGCATGGGTCTGCCCGTGCACAGGCTCATCTGCGCCGCCAACAGGAATAATGTTCTTGACAATTTTATCCGCACTGGTCGCTACAACCGTAATCGACCCTTTTATCGCACCATCTCCCCATCCATGGATATTCTCGTCTCAAGCAACCTGGAAAGGCTACTCTTCGAATTTACAGGCTGCGATCCCGTGCAAGTCAAAGAATGGATGCGCTTACTGCAGGAAAAAGGCGCCTACAGGGTCAGCGAAGATGTCGCCCGGGCTACCGCCGACATCTTCTGGTCAAACTGGGCCAGCGAGGAGGAAACAATCGCAGCCATCGGCAGCACCTACCGCAAGTACGGCTACCTGCTCGATCCCCACACAGCTGTTGCTAAAACAGTTTATAACAAATACCGGTCTGCCACCGGCGATTCCACAAAAACTGTTATCACTGCCACTGCCAGCCCCTTTAAGTTTGTGGAAAGCGTAGCAGGCGCTGTGCTGCCCTCCAGTCAAATTGCTGGCCGTTCCACCTTTGAGCTGCTGCCGCTGTTGGAGCAGCTTTCCGGACTGGAGGCCCCCGCCCCTCTTAAGAATTTGGAGAGGGAACCGGTCCGGCACAGCGCTGTTGTCGATAAAAAAGGTATTCGCGCCAGCCTCCTGGATTATCTCGATTTGGAGGAGGACTAATCCCCTTGCCCGGCGGCAAGTATGCGCCGGCCTGTTGCAAACCCCGAAAGGGCCTTCCGGTGATCACGGAAGGCCCTTTTAGATCGGGAGGAAGCGCGAACTATCACGTTTTTTGAGGAGGCGCTTTGCTGGGTACGCAGAGCACATCGCAGGGAAAGAGCTTACCGGGATCGCTGATCTGCGGGTTGGCGGCAATGAGAGCATCCACTGAGACCCCAAATTGCTGCGCTATGGTGAACATGGTATCACCGGCAACAACAGTGTAGCGCCCCTTGAAACCGGGCGGGCAAGAATGAGGTTCCCGGCACTTGTGAGGCGGCGCACCGCCAGG
>CAYXKD010000109.1:0-5720 GCA_964464625.1 uncultured Syntrophomonadaceae bacterium | reverse complement strand
AGGCCCGGATAAAGCCCCGGCAGGGGTTGCACGTTGATTTTGAAACCGACGGGGAGCTGGCCAGAAGGATCTATCTTGTTGACAGCGCTACAACCGAAGGGTCAAAAAATAAACTGACCGCCGGGCTGCTCGCTATTTTTGTAGGCAGTTTTGGTGTCCACAAATTCTACCTAGGATTTACCGGGCCAGGCCTTGTCTTCCTGCTTATTAATACCGTGGGATGGGCTGTTACATGGCTGCTCATGGGAATACCCAATATACTCCTGGGAGTTATCGCCCTGACAGAAGGAATTATCTACCTCACAAAATCAGACGAAGACTTTGAAAGAAGCTATGTCATCGAAAAAAAGCAGTGGTTCTAGGAAAAAAACAGGTGAAAGCTTTTTGATAACTGAACTGCAAATAGCCCGGCTTCAACATACAAAGCCGGGCCTTTCTATACCGTTGCTAGCCCCAGGGATCTTCGCTCACAGGCGTGCGGATACCTGTCAGAATGGAGGGATATTCCCATAAATACCAGTTCCTCTCCTTCTGCCTGAGCTTGATGGCACGGGGCGAATCGGCACCTGTTGTTTTCAAATAAAGTCGCATATACCCCGCCTCACAATCCTGGGGGCGCGGATCAGGATAAAGCTGAAGAGTGTAGGGGAGAACAGGCACATAGCTGTTTTCCGGCCTTGCCCCCTCAAAATAAGCCAGGGGGAGATAAGGCTTGTCCATCAGCCTGTCCCTGAGCCAGTTTATTTCTTGCACATTCAAATCCACAGGCCCTTTGAGTATGTTTATGGCTTGCACACCCACATCCCTGTCCTGCACATAGAGATTCAATGCGCAGAGAAAAAGGGCACAGGTATTCTCAGGCAGGGTCAAATCCATCTGCGGCAGGGAGGAAAATTCCTGAAGAGACGCAGGCATTGCTTCAAAAACAACGACTTTCATTGTCTATCTCACCTCCAATCTGATCATGCCAAGCTTTTTTACCGGGCACTTCTGGTTCATGCCCGGGCAGCATCACAAGGCTGCACCAGGAAAGGTGTGCACCGGCTACCCGGCCGGCTTAAATACAATAGCAGTCAGCACATCAGGAATTTCATGTATTCCAATTTCCCCTCCTGTTTGTGGTTCTATGATCGTTACTCCAGGCCTGATCTCAATCAGGGGCAACTCATTCGGAATGTTGGCAGGGGCCTCAGAGGAATCGAACATAAGTTCGCCCAAATCAATCACACCATCCTCAAAATCCTCACCAGGCTTGACATCAATAACACCATCTTTTGTTATTTTCAGATCTCCCTCCCCCGAAATGCCAATATCGCCAGCATATTGAATTCTATGCTAAAAACAATTATCCTGCAGGCAAAATTACTTTACGCCCACTCCCGGTCATCTCGCACCTCACCTCAACGCTCTAGACCCGTGAAAGATTCTCCCCGGTGAGCATCTCATCTACAGAACCGTAATCGAGCATGGCGCCATCACATGGCAGTGCTGCCTAATTGACATAATTCAAAGCCGAATTCAAAGAGAACTTTTTCTTCCGGCGGTTTCATGATGGCATTCACATTGTGTTTACACCCTTACCGCCTTTTTTAGGCTGTACGGGCTCAGCCCCCTGATTCCACAAGCCAGCGATATTTTTTTAAAGATGCTTTCTTTATGTTCGCTCTTCCACCATGAACCTGCCAGCACAGTGATCTTCGACCCCAAAAATGCTTCGGGATACATGGGCGTTGACGCGCCGATCATGACCACTTCGCGCGCCTGAAGGCAGATCCTTAGGAGTCCGTCAATGGAGCCGTTGATCATGGTGGTTCCGCTGAGAATGACGATATCGCAGGAGGAAAGGAGACGATCCTGCTCTCCCGGCCCGAGCACCGCCCCTTCTCTCCCACCGCAACTGGATATCCCTTCATCAAAAACATAGAACTTCTTAACCCGGGGTTTGATCATTTCGGCAACGGGGGAGATCAGCCCGATCATGCCCACGATATCACTATCGCGCAGTTCAATGCCGAAAGGCCGGCCCGGTACTGCGCCGTCCACCAGCTTTTGCCCCCGCGATGCCGCCGCCAGCACTGCCATTCCAACGGCCTTTTGTAAAACATCGCCGCCTGTGAGAGCCCAGTCTGCAATAGTGACACAATCCTCTCCGGCGATATCCTTTAGATAGGGAAAGATTGAACAGCCGGCTTTTAATCCCTCGCGAAGAACGTAAGAAACTCCGATGAAGCCATTGTCCAACTCCACGGCGATGAGAGAGATGCCCACCACCACATCCTGTACCTTACGGCCGTGCAAGTAAGGATAGGCGCTTTTCAGAACAGATTTTATAAACATTCCATGCCCCCCTGTCCCTCTATTTCCTGCTGTTTCTGGCAATGTTGCATCTTCCAGGACAATAAAATACCGAACTCCACAGTATAGAATTCGGCAGATTATATAGCCATACATACACTCCTTTCCACAATGGAAGATCTTGCTGTTTCCGGCAAAACCCTGACGTCCGCAATCACTGGCTGATATCTTTAGGACTTGTAGATTCGGAGTTAATAGCACCCTTTCACATTGCGTTTGCAGCTTATCACACCAGCTATCTAAAGTAAACAGGCATGCGCAATGCTTCGATGCTTCCCAGACCGCGATGACCTTGCTGCTCCCGGACTTTTAGCTATGGCTGATTCAGAATATACAGGGGTAACAGGTTCTGATATAGTAAAAGCAGCAGCACTTGCCAAACTTGATCACACCAGGGAGTTGTGGTTTCCATGAAACAGCATTATATTTTCGGACCAGTGCCCTCGCGACGCCTGGGGTTGTCGCTGGGCATTGATCTTCTACCCCTGAAAACCTGTTCACTCAACTGTGTCTACTGCGAATGCGGCCGCACCACAGAGCTCACCATAACTAGGAAGGAATACGTGCCCGTTGAGAATGTCCTGGAAGAGCTGGACAGCTTTCTACAAAAAGAACCCCAGCTCGATTACATCACCTTTGCCGGCTCCGGGGAGCCTACCCTGCATCTGCATATCGGCCGGGTGGTCGGTCATGTTAAGGAGAGGTTCCCGCAATACCCGCTTTGCCTTCTCACCAACGGGACCCTTTTTACCTCAGCACAGCTCCGCGAACAGGTCAGAAGGGTTGACTTGATCATCCCCTCCCTCGACGCAGCTACGGAAATAGTATTTCAGAAGGTGAACCGGCCCCACCCCGCTCTTAACTGCAATGAGATCATCTCCGGGCTGGTAGATCTACGCCGCGAATATCGGGGTGAAATTTGCCTGGAGGTATTCATCGTCCCCGGTCTGAATGACACCGCGGAAGAGCTGGCAGCCATGAAAGCGGCTATTGAAAGGATTAATCCGGACCGGGTCCAGGTAGGTACGCTGGACCGCCCGGGGGCGGAAGCATGGGTCATGGAGGCGGCACCGGAAAAGATGCGAGAAATTGCTCTCTACCTGGGTGGAAATGTGGAGCTCATTGAAGAGCCACAAGCCCACTCCAAATCGACCATCCTGAGCAAGGACTTCCAGGATACTATCCTGCATATACTCAGGCGAAGGCCCTGTACCGTGCAGGATCTCGCGCACGCCACCGGTGTCCGCCCGGCGGAGGTGCAGAAATACCTGCGCCAATTATTAGCCTCTGAGCTCATCGAGATGGAGCGAAGAGAAAGAGGCACCTTTGTTAAGATAAAGGATCCCCTGTGATTGGCTCCAGAGTTGCCTGAAAATGGCGCAGGATTGTTGGCTCCCAGGTAATACGATAGCCGTGCTTGAACTCAGAAGCCTTCTCCTTAACCTTGATGAGAGCCTCAGCCGTTATATCCAGGTGCGCCTGGGTGTAGACCCTCCGGGGGAAGGCCAGGCGGGTAAATTCAAAATCAGCTTTCATCTGTTCTTTTGTATCGGGATCATTTCCCAGCATGAATGAACCCACATCGCAGGAGCGGATGCCGGCTTCCTTGTAAAGCTCAACGGCCAGCAGCTGGCCCGGGAATTGATTATAGGGAACCTGGGGAAACATATGGGCGGCATCTACAAATATGCCGTGGCCGCCCACAGGAGACTGGTAAACAATATCTGCCTGATCCAGTTTCGCAGCGAGGTACTCCATCTGTCCGATACGGTACTCCAAAAAACGCTCATCGATACCCTCGTACAATCCAACGGACAGCGCTTCAAGATCGCGGCCGCTCAACCCTCCGTAAGTAAAGAATCCTTCATGTGAAATACAATTGGCCTTTATCTTTAATACTACGGTCGGATCCGCCTCCCTGACGCCAATGAGCCCGCCCATATTGGCAATTGCATCTTTTTTGGCGGACATGGTAAACATATCAGCATAACTGAACATCTCCCGAACGATTTCCTTTATAGAGACATCCCCGTATCCCGCTTCACGCTTCTTTATAAAATAAGCATTCTCCGCATACCTGGCCGCATCAACATTCAGGGGGATATTGTATTTCCTGCAGACGGAGGCAACTTCTTTCATATTGCGTATTGACACCGGCTGCCCCCCCGCCGAATTGTTGGTGACGGTCATCACCACCATCCCCACATTCTCAGCGCCCAGTTCCCCGATAAGTTCCTCCATTCTCCCCAGATCCATATTCCCTTTGAAGGGGTCCCCGGAGAGCGAATCTTTCGCCGCACTGACGACACAATCAAAAGCCCTGGCTCCCGCCAGCTCCACATGGGCTCTGGTCGTATCAAAAAACATATTGGAAATTGCATACCGGCCCTTACTCAGGAAAATAGGAAAGAGCACTTTTTCCGCAGCGCGCCCCTGGTGAACAGGCTGGATATATTCGTATCCGAAGATATCTTTGCCGGCATTGATCAGGTTAAAGTAACTGCTTCCTCCTGCATAGGCTTCATTTCCTTGCATCACACCAGCCCATTGCTGATCGCTCATCGCATTTGTGCCCGAATCTGTAAGCAGGTCAATATATACATCTTCACTTCTAAGATTAAAAAGGTTGTAGCGGGCCTCCCTGATCTTTTTTTCCCTTTCCTCACGGGTTAACATCGCCACTGTTTCCACCATCTTGATCCTGAAAGGCTCCGGCACATATTTTCTAACCACTTCCATACTCCTTACGATCAATTAGCAACTGGAGGGTCTGCTTGAAACCACGATAGTGCAAAAGAGAGTCCGGGGTACCTATAATCATTTCTGAGATAAACCGACAAGCTCTAATCTAACCGGTTCCCCTTTCTCCTATCCATTCATCAGTGTCATGTAAATCACTTTGCCCTCTTTATAGCCCTTAACCAGTTCACAATGGCGGAGAACAGCAAAATGTTTTTCCAATTCTTTTTCATGAAGCCCAAACTCTTGGCCTACTTGCTCTCTCGTTGCCCTGCCGCGTTCCTTTAAGTAGCTATAAATTTTATTCTGGATCGGCAAAAGTCCCTCTGTCCCCTTCTGACCAAACCTTTCCCTTGTCAGCCTGGCTGAGCGCACAGCCATGGGATCGCAGGTTTTGGGTACGCTTACAATCTCTATATAGCAGTCTTCACAATATTTTTTACCGCCATGATCAAATTTCTCCGCCTCGGAAATCTTCATCCCACACTTTTCACAACTCATAGAACTACCTCCCCTACTTTTAATAACACATTTTTTAACTTTGTAACACCCTCAAATTGATTCTATATAACCGTAATAAAGATTGTCAAATGAATTGTTTAAATTGTGGTATGGCAGCGGAGAAC
>CAYXKD010000108.1:0-5725 GCA_964464625.1 uncultured Syntrophomonadaceae bacterium | reverse complement strand
CGTTGTTCTCGGTGCCGTCATCCAGGACGATCTCCGCCCCGTCGGGCAGCACAAGTGCGCCGTACTCTGTGTCAACGTCAATGTTAATTCCCGACAGAGTCAGTACTTTCGTTCCGGCATCCCAGCTCCAACCATCCCCCGACTCCCCAGGGTACGAAGGATCAGTGCTGTCCAATGTGAAGTCGAGAGGAACATCAATGACCGCCCCATTTGCCGCCACCGTAAGAGGCAGCGCTGCAACAAGGAAAAGCAGAAAAGCAAACAAGGGAATTTTCAATTTCATGGATAGATCTACCTCCTTCTGTTGTTAGAACCATATCTATAAAAGACGATTAAGTCAACAAAAAACATAAGGCAGGAGGACAGAACAAGAGGCAGGAGAGGAGAGAGAAAGAGCAGGAATAAAAAGGCATGATAAACAGGGGATCCCCCGGAGCATATATTGGAATAAGCACTTGCGATGAGGGGGCAGCAGCTTGTGGAGAAAGAGGAGAGCAAAGTTGCGGGGGAGGCGGCGCTTCCCCCCTGGGTATACAATAAATGGCAGCGAAGAGCCGGGAGCGTATCGGGCGAAAAGAAGGTTTTTGCCGGCCTGAAGGAAGAACTCCGGAAAGTGATCCGGGTGAGCGGCCTGTCAACCAAACTCTGCCTCTATGATTACGCTGCCGATAGCTGGATCTTGTTGGAGGCGCACCGGGTGTTTTACCCAGCCAGCCTGATTAAAATGCTGCTTTTGCTCACTGCGCTGGAGAAGGCCGAAGTGGGAAATTTTTCATTGGATGAGCGGCACCGGCTAGCGGAAAGCGATAAAAATGCCGGAACAACCCGGGTTGCCGGAACAGGTATCTTGCAGTTTGCCCCCGCAGGAAGCGCCTACACCTTTGAAGAACTGCTTGCGCTGATGATGAGCTGCAGCGATAATGTGGCCACAAACATTCTCTTAGAGAGGATGGGCGCGGAGGCCTGTGCAGCGGCAGCGCAAAAATACGGTCTTGAAAAGAGCGCCTTTACCCGTAAGATGTACGACAGGGAGTCAGAGCAGCCTTCGAACAGGGCAACGGCTTACGAGCTGACACGGATGCTGCTGGCCCTGCAAGACCGGAAGGCAGCAAGCGAGGCGCTCACCTGCAAGGGAATTGCCATGCTGGCGGCAGCAACCGACAAGGAGCGGATCGGCCGATACATCAAGCAGCAGGCGGTGGTGGCCAACAAGGTCGGCACCGTCAGCGGCATGGTAGGTGATATGGCGCTTCTCTATTTCCCCAATAGTCCACCGCTGGCGCTCACCGCTGCAGTGACAAACCCTCCCGGTCAGGAAGAGGCTGCTGCGCTCATTAGCCGTCTGGCCCAAATAATCGTGGAGGCGCTGCGCTGATGTGAAAAGCCAGAGGTCGGAAATCAGAAGTGGAAAGAAGAAAATAGCGGGTTTGACGCTACTTCATTCCGCCACCTGGTAGGTCGCTCCCTCCCGGGCGATCTCCGCGGCGGGATAGTGCATCTGCGCCTCTTTCAGGGAAAGGGCAGGGTCGCGCTCGGGATGCAGGTGGGTTAAAAGAAGCCTTTTTACTCCGGCTCGGGCGGCGATACGGGCGGCACCAGCAGCTGAAAGATGGTTCGAGGGAGATGATGCCATATCCTCCTCCTGGAAATTGGCCTCGCAGAGAAAAATCGCGGCACCGCCGGCAAAATCGACGAGCCCCTTAAAATATTCAGTGTCCCCGGAATAAACGAGGGACCCCTTTTCAGTCTCTACGCGCATGGCCAGGCAGGGAAGAGAATGGATTGTCTCCAAAAAGGTAAATTGAAAAGGCCCCATCTGCAGCGGCTCAGCCTCACTTAGGGTTACAGATTCAAAATTATCCCTGTATAACAGGCTTTGCAGCACGGCAGACGGTTCCGGGGGGGAGTAGAGCCTCAGCGGTTCGCTGCGCCATCCCTTTGTCCGCGCATATTCAAGAGCATAGCGCATCACCATAAGGTCGGCGGTGTGATCAGAGTGCAGGTGCGACAGGATCACCGCCTCCAGCTCCCAGGATTTCACATAACGCTGCAGACGGCTTAAAACCCCGCTGCCGCAGTCTATCAAAACCCGGCAGCCTTCCTCTTCCAAAAGGTAGCCCGAGCAGGCTCCTCCTGCTGCAGGGTAGGGCCCGTAACAGCCAAGCACAGTTAATTTCACCCACTTCAAACCTCCCTCAAGATCAAAAGTCCGCGCCGCATTTCCCCTCTATTCCCTTTCACTCTCCGCTCCTGCTCCATCTGCAAAGTGCAGCGCCGCTTCAATACGCTCCAGCAGCGGAGGGTGGGTGTAGATCGTAGCTTTTAGCAGGGGATGCGGCTGCACCACGGAAAGGTTGGTCAATGCCAGTCTTTTGTATAGAGAAACAAAGGGCGCCGGATCGCCCATCAGGTTGAAGGCAGTTTTATCCGCCTGTCGTTCGCGGCTGCGTGAAAGAAAGTTTTGAGCAGGCGCCGCAGCCATGGATAGCAGGGCAAAGAAGACCAGGGCCAGCGACAAAGCCCGGAAATCTGCATGGAGACCCTGTTTCTGCAGAAGCAGGTATAGAACATAAAGCGCCAAAAAGGAGCCGGCAGCGCTGATGGCTATACCCTGCCAAAGATGGTTATGTCGCCAATGACCCATTTCATGGGCGATGACGGCAAGCACCTCATCGGTAGTAAAATTATCCAGCAACGTATCGTAAATTACGATCCGCTTTGTTCTGCCCAAACCGCTGAAGTAGGCATTAGCCTTGTGGGTGTGGCGACCGGCGTCTGCAACAAGGATTTTTTCCACTTCAACACCCGCCTCCCCGGCCATTACCGCTATTTTTCCTTGCAACGCTTCATCTTCCAGCGGGGTAAAGCGGTAAAAAAGCGGTTCGATGAGCAGCGGGTAGAGATAGGTGCTGAGTAGAAGGAAAAGGGTTAAGACAGCGCCGGCGGGGAACCACCAGTGCAACGGCCGGCGGGTAATAAGAAAATAAAGGCCTGTTAAAGCCACCGTGGAAAGCAGCATGCCAATAAGGAGTCCTTTGCCGTAATGGGCAAACCAGCCGGGGATCGTCTGCGTTGAAAGGTTAAAGCGGTGCTCTAGAGTATATCCGCGGTAAAAGTCGAGGGGCAGACTGAGCAACTGCATTAGAAGCAGGAAAAGCAGGATGTAGCCGGCTGCTGCAGCGAGGGAGGGCTGCGGTGCAGTTCTAAAATAACGCATTGCCACCGAGGTAACAGCGGCAAGAAAAAGCAGGTAAAGCACCTGCTGCAGCAGGGAAAGGGTTAAGCCGGCCTTCTGGTAGGCTGCAGCGCGGCTGAGAAAAGGTTCGCTAAAGTATTGTTCCACGGCATCGCCCGCAGGGGGCACCGCCTGCAGCCCGGCAAAAAGAGCACCGAGATATAAGAGGGCCGCCGTCCCTAGAAGAGCCCATAAAGCTGTTGCCTGCACCCTGTCCCTGCTTCTCATGCACATACCCCCGGCAAGATCTATTGTTAGCGGAACGCCTCTTCAGTATAACACACTGATTTTCTGCACGGGAGACGGCGAAAACGGAAGGGGCCTGCTATAGAAAGAGGCCCCTTCCCGCTCTCTTTCCGTGAAAGAGAGAAAAATTCAATAAATGCGCGCAGCTATTGATCTGAATCCGGTTGAACAACTTTATTATTCTTTGCAGCGGCACGGTTCCAAACAAACCATATTAAAGAGAGCAGAAGACCGTAGGCTGCAAAAAGGCCCAGTGTAATTAGAAGATAGCGCAGCGGCTCTCCGGCAAAAAAACCGTACAAAGGGTAATTTACTAACAGGAGAAGGGGAAGCCCGATAACAAGGGCAAGCCCGCCGGCCCAGCCCAGATCTTCTGCAGCAGGCGAATCAAATTCAGGGTCAACCATGCGCAGCAGCGCCACGGCTGCGGCAATCGTTCCGGTGAGGTAGCCGAAGAGGGCTGCACTTCTGGCCAGCTGGTGTTCGCTGTGCATCTTGCGCGAAGCATAAAAAGCAAAAAACACCAGGGCAAGACCGCTAATGAGCGAGAGTATCACCACTTCAACCCAGTAGCTTGCATAAATCAGAAGGGGCAGCGCCGCCAGGGAGGCGGCAATCATATAATCAACCATGGCACCTGTGATCCTTTGCAATGTCCCCCTGTCAAAAAGGTAGCCCAGGTCGAGCCAGTCAATGATTTTTCGCGCCAGATAACCTAAAAAAAGCCCGAATAGAAAATTGTAGTTCCAGAGAAGCCCTCCAAAAAGTTCGCCGGCACCACTGAATCTTCCCAACCAGGCAACAAGCTGATTAATGCAGGAGAAGGTGAGAAGGTAAAGGAAACCGATTAATGCCAGGTGTAAAGCCAGAGATTCCAGCGATTCGGGAGCGGTTGTAAGTCGCCCGCTGATGGGCTTTTTGCTTTCCCGGGGAATGACCCCCTGGCGGGCTCCAGGGCTGAGTGAAGGAACAATATTGCATTTCTCCTGCCCTTTGCGAGCCCATAGAATCATAATCACTCCTCCCAGGTAGGCCCAAAATAGACCCATTACCCCGAAAGAAAAGGCAGCACGCCCCCCACCGATAAAGCCAGCCTGCTCCCATTGCAGTCCTATGCCGGTAGCGGTCATCTGATCAAAACCGAAGCCGAGCAGGGGCAGCATGGAGAAGGAGGGAAAGAAACCCGGAAAAAGCGCTCTAATCCAGATAAGAGTAAAGATACAGCCGGTTAGAGCCATAATTGCGTAGCCCTGCCCAATCATCACGGTTGTTGTCAAAACAGCCCGCCTATACTTCTGGCGGCCTCCCTTCAACCCGATAAGGATAAAGATGCCCGTCAAAAGATGATACACCACTATATTCAGGTGATCTAAAGAAATATTCATGATTCCAAAAATCTGTCCGCTGCATAGAAGCACGATCAGGCCCGCGATAATCGCAGTGGGGACCATCATTCTCTGGAGAAAGGAAAACTGCTTTCTAAAAAAAGCAGCAAGCAGCAAAGCGGCGCTGATGTAAGCAAAAAGGAGGACAAAATCCCAACCATTAACTGCTGTGGCCACCGTTTCACCCCTTTTTTATTTAATTCATCGAACCTTAACCATATGATATAATTTTCAGACAGCACTGTCCACACTAAATTCTAAATACTTTGTCACACCCACCTGTAAACAGCAGCTGATGGAATAAATAAATTAATTGAAGGAATTATGGGATTTTCGGGGAAATATGAAAAATGTGAATATGATCCTAATCGTCAGTCGCTATACAGGTGAATGCAGGGAGGTCTCAAAATGGAATCCCGTCCTTGGTTGAAGAATTATCCGGTGCGGTGGAATCTCGATTACCCCAAAATATCACTTTTCCATTACTTAAAAGAAACAGCAGACCTCTATCCTGAACGGACTGCACTCATTTTTATTGCAGATCAGGTCACTTACCGCGAGATGATCGAAAATATCGAGCGCATGGCAGCAGCCTTTACGGCAATGGGACTGAAAAAAGGAGACTGCGTTGCCTTGATGCTTCCCAACTGCTTCGCTTTTGTTTACAGCTATTTTGCCGCACTGAGGCAGGGCCTGATAGTGGCCCAGCTAAACCCTCTTTTAACCGCCAGGGAGTTGAGCTTCATTGTCAGGGATTCGAAAGCAAGGGTGCTCATCGTTGTTGATACGATGTTTTCAACGGTTGAGCAGGCCATGCTGGATCAGGATATGGAGAACCTGATCATCGTTCCCCTGACGG
>CAYXKD010000107.1:0-5750 GCA_964464625.1 uncultured Syntrophomonadaceae bacterium | reverse complement strand
TTCAGAAACGGATCGCCCACGTGAATGCAATTTTGGAAGAATTAGGCCTCGGTGCTGGCCGGATTGCTTATATTGAACTCTCTTTTTCCGAAACCGGTGAATTTAGCCGGATTATGCAGGAGACGGCGGAGCAATTCAAAGAGTTGACCCCATCACCTCTGCGTTAGCTGAAAAAGAAAGGGCTGTTTTCGGAAAACAGGTTGCAGGGAGGGGTTGACCCGAAGGGCTAACCCCTCTTTATTACAGGGTTGGTCAGAATTTAAATGTCACATTATGGCAACAATATGAGAGGGCTTCATCACGTAAATTATCACATAAAGCAGGATTATAAAACGAGGCGTAGAATATATTGTAACAGAAAAATAGCAGTGACATTGTTCAAGCAGGGAGGAGCGTTCCCAGCCGTAGCAGGATTGACGTCAAAAAATCGTTTATCCAGGGTTGCCTCGTCTCTGGGCATTGCGGGATGGGGTTTTTCTTTCCTTGAATATCTAAAATTTGGCGGTGAGCGTTTTGGCTCAGGGAATTCCGGGGCAAATAATAGACGAAATAAGGCAGCGTTGCGACATGGCCGGCCTTGTAGGACAGTATCTTGCTCTGGAAAAAAGAGGAAAATACATGGTAGGGCTCTGCCCGTTTCACAACGAGAAGACACCTTCTTTTACGGTAACACCGGAAAAGCAGCTTTTTTACTGTTTTGGTTGCGGCGCTTCAGGTAATGTTTTCAACTTTATCATGAGGATGGAGAGCCTCACTTTTCCTGAAGCAGTCCGGTTACTGGCCCGCCAAACAGGGGTTACCATCCCCGGGCCCAGGGCTGCCGGCAGCAAAGATAGCCGCTTAAGAGAGAGGATTTATGATCTGAACCTCCTGGCTGCCCGTTTTTATGCTGACAGGCTATGGAACAATCCTGCCGGGAAAAAAGCGGCGGCATATCTCTTGGAAAGAGGTATTAACAAGGAAACAGGCGAAATTTTCTCTTTGGGTTATGCGCCGTCGGGATGGCAAAATCTGATCAACTATGCCCAGGAAAAGGGGATCTCTTCAGATTTTCTGCTGCAGGCAGGTCTGGCTTCACCCAGACAGGGCGGCGGTTGCTATGATCGCTTTAGAGACCGGCTCATCTTTCCCATCTTTAACATAGGCGGTAAAGTAGCCGGGTTTGGTGCCAGGGCCATGGAGGCGGGGGAAAAAAGCGGTCCCAAGTACCTGAATTCGCCAGAAACCCCCGTTTTTGAGAAAGGTACGTTCCTTTACGGTCTTAATCTGGCCCGGGAGCATATTCGGCGCATGAAGACGGTGATTGTGACAGAGGGCTATACTGATGTGATTACCGCTTACCAAGCGGGGATTAAAAATGTGGTGGCCTCGCTGGGGACTGCTCTCACCCCGGCACAGGGCAAGCTGATGCGTTCCCAGGCTGAAAAAGTGATCATTGCCTATGATGCTGACAGCGCGGGTGAGTCGGCAACATGGCGGGGACTAAAAATATTGCAGGACTCAGGCTGCCTGGTAGAGGTGGCCGATCTGCCGGAGGGCAGCGACCCCGACGGTTTGATCCGTCAGCGCGGGGCAGCCTGTTTTGAGGAGACCATTGCCCAGGCCCGGCCTCTTGCCGGGTACCGGCTAGAGATTTTAAAAAGGAATTACGATCCGGCATCGGAGGAGAGCCGGCTGCGCTTCCTTGAAGGAGCTCTTTTAATGCTTCGTGACATATCAAATCTGGTGGAGCGGGATATCTACCTGAAACAGGTGGCTGAAGCACTTGCTGTTTCCGAGGGGGCTGTCAGGCGGGAGCTGATGCGTCAGCAAAAAAGGCAAAGATCCGGCAGTGATCATAATCTACTGGTAAAAGATCAAACTAAGATTAATCAGGTAAAAACCAGCCCGGCGGAAAAAATACTACTTTCTTTAATGCTGCAAAGCGAAGAAGCCTCCGGGATGGTTCTTGATGCACTGGAACCCGGTGATTTTCAGGAGGAACCGGTCCGGCAGGTTGTTGAAACTATTTTGAAATTGAAAAATGAAGGCCGCCCTGCTGGCGGTGGAGAACTTATAGATCATTTTATGGATGAAAGAATTCACGGCATCATCACTGCAGCAACAACTGATCCGAGCCTTCAGGGTTTAGAGCCCGGGAAACTGGTTAGAATGACCAGGGACTGCATTGAAAGAATAAATCGGGAAAAACTAGCCAGACAGCAGGAGCTGCGGCAGCGGGTCCTGAAAGAGAAAGATAAGAAGAAGCAGTACGATGATCATGCTAAAAAATTACTTCAGGAGCAGTTGCGTGTGATTAAACTACTGAAAGGTGCCCCCCATTGTTCCGGAGGAGGAGAAAAATTACATGGCTAAAGATATAGAAAAATTGGCTTCCCTGGAAGAAGTCCAGGAGGGCTTGATTGGACGCGGCAAGAACAAAGGTGCTCTCTCCTACAAAGAGATCAATGATACTTTGCAGTCCTACGAGCTATCTGTGGAGGCACTTGATCGTTTCTTTGATCAACTGGCGGAACAGGGGATTGATATAGTTGAGGAAACCGCGGGTGTTGGCAAGAGCATCTCTGCCGGACAGACCGAAAAAACTGCCGGTAAAGGAGGAACAAAGAAGGAAGATGAAACTGAACTCTCCTTGCCCGAAGGAGTGGCTATAAACGATCCGGTGAGAATGTATTTAAAAGAAATCGGAAAGATCCCCCTGCTGACTGCGGAGGAAGAGGTCCAGCTGGCCAAAGCCATCGAGAACAACAGTGAAGAGGCCAGGCGTGCCCTTGCTGAAGCCAACCTGCGTTTGGTGGTCAGTATTGCAAAGAAGTATGTGGGCCGCGGGATGCTTTTTTTAGACTTGATCCAGGAAGGAAACCTGGGCTTGATCAAGGCCGTAGAAAAATTTGATTACAGAAAGGGTTACAAGTTTAGCACTTATGCCACCTGGTGGATCCGCCAGGCTATCACCAGGGCTATTGCCGATCAGGCCCGCACTATCCGGATTCCTGTGCACATGGTGGAGACAATTAATAAACTTATACGCATCCAGCGCCAACTGGTTCAGGAGCTAGGCCGCGAGCCATTGCCCGAAGAGATTGCCCGGGAAATGAATATTAGCGAAGAACGGGTGCGTGAGATACTGAAGATTGCTCAGGAGCCAGTTTCCCTGGAGACCCCTATCGGGGAAGAAGACGATAGCCATCTCGGTGATTTTATCGAAGATCAGGAGGCGCAGGCGCCGGCGGATGCGGCGGCTTTTGAACTGCTCAAGGAGCAGCTGGAAGATGTCCTTGACACGCTGACCCCCCGTGAAGAGAAGGTGCTGCGGCTCAGGTTCGGGCTTGATGACGGCCGTTCCCGCACCCTTGAGGAAGTGGGACAGTTTTTCGGCGTGACTCGCGAACGTATTCGCCAGATCGAAGCAAAAGCGCTGCGTAAACTGCGCCATCCCATGCGCAGCAAACGGCTCAAAGACTACCTCGAATAAGCCCCTGCATGGTCAAGCCATGCCCCGGGGGAGGGCTCTGCTCGCCCGCAGGATCGCTGTTATGCTCCGGCATTGCTGCTGCCAACACATCCCTGGGATGCTTAAAATATTCCCCAGGCAGGGGCCGGATTCCACCCCCGGCCCGCACGGCCAAACGACCATTTATCATATGAAATTGGTCGGAGAATAAGGGCCGGCAAATGTGGTGGGCAATTAAACTTGCAACTTACCCTGGCGGCAAAAGCAGCATCAGAACCTTGACGAATTCGAAAACATTCGCTATAATTACTTCAGGTTCCTCAGTAGCTCAATGGCAGAGCGACCGGCTGTTAACCGGTAGGTTGCAGGTTCGAGTCCTGCCTGGGGAGCCAATTTTTATGTACATTTACCCCATTCCTGTGAATTCAGGTATGGGGCGGCTTAACAGGCCATCTGATGTCTGAAGTAACTTCCGGTCAACATATGAATGGAAAAGGGTACCGCCCTTTGTCTGCTGAATATCTTAGGTGCACGGTAACTGGAGGAAAAGTACTTGCCAGAAGAAATGGCCTGCGTCGCTACCGCAGAGATTGGACCAGAATCGAGGAGACCAGGGCAGTGATCAGGGGACTTCATTTTCTGCTGACCTATGGATGTACCTATGAATGCGATCATTGTTTTTTACATTGCAGCCCGCGCTCCGGAGGCACATTTACCCTGGCACAAATTGAAGCGGTCTTACATGAGGCTGCCGGTCTTAAAAGCGTAAAGAGTGTAAGCTTTGAAGGGGGCGAGCCCTTTCTTTACTACCCTCTTCTATTGGCTGGCGTAAGGAAAGCCGCAGCAATGGGTTTTAATATCGAGGTGGTGACAAATGGTTACTTTGCTGTCAGCGAAGAGGATGCCCTGATGTGGTTGGAACCGCTGGCCAAAGCCGGTGTGACGAAAATCAGCATAAGTGATGATATCTACCATAATCCCGGCGGTGTTGAACCATCTCCGGCACACCTTGCCATCAGGGCGGCGCAGAAATTGCCGGTAAGCCTTTCTGTTCTTTCAACCGCTGCTCCAGCGAAGATGGGTGCTGTTTTTGGAAAGGAAGATGAGGATCCGTTGATGTTCAGGGGGCGGGCGGTGGAAAATCTGGCCGGGCAGGCTCTTTCCTTACCCGCCGGCTTTTTCAACGAATGTCCTTACGAAGACCTGGTCAATCCGGGAAGGGTCCACCTCGATGCCTTCGGCAATGTTCATATCTGTCAGGGTTTGGTCTTAGGAAACATGTGGGAAAGGGCTCTCTCGGAGGTCCTCACTGATTACCGGGCGGAGGATCATCCTGTGTGCGGCCCTCTGGCTCAGGGCGGCCCGCTGCGGCTGGCTGAGACATATGGCCTGCCCTCTGCCCCCGGTTATGCCGATGCCTGTCATTTTTGCTACTGCATGCGCCTTGCGCTGCTGGAGCGATTTCCCCGCTACCTGGCGCCGCGCCTGGTGTACGGCCTGGAATAACTGCGGGGGGGCTTGCGCCGCCCCCCGCAGTTTACCTGTTGTCCTTGCTTTCGCTCCGCCACTGGCAGTGCTCCCGCTTTGAGCAGAATTCACAGGAGACAACATCGGAGCACATTCCACCGCCGATCCCAATAGCGAAGGAGACAGACTTGCGGGGGATCATCAAGCAGTTTTCGGTAAGCTCCACCCCGATCTCGCCGGCGGGGATGATATTGAAAAGCGTCCTCTGCTGTTCGATGGGCCATCCCTCCTGGCCCGGGTTGGCTTCCATCCCGGCTTTCAGGCCGGCGCTTTTCGCGATGCTGCCAATCTGCTCTCTGATCAAGCGCGAAACTTCGCCCACTGCTGCCGTGCCGGCGCCGTCCAGGGCTATGGCGTGCATCATATCGGTATCCATCAGCCCGGCAATGCGCCCTTCCAGTTCTCTTCCTATTGTACACAGCGCCAGGACCAGGTCGTCGGCCCCGGCGAAAGCCTTTGCCACCAGGGGGCCGGCAAAAAAGCCGCCGTCAAAAGTGATCCTGTCCTGTTGGAAATCAGAAACCGGCACGCTGCCGAAAAGAGCTGCCGGTCTTAACAAGGACTTTGCCTCATCCAGGACATCCGATGCGATCTTGGTTAATACTGCTGTAGCTCTCTCCGGATCAATGCCCTGTCCTCTCAAAATATGTTCAACTCCAAGTTCAATCTGCGGGTTGTTTAAAATTTCAAACATAACCGGTTTCTGCCTCCTTAAGCCCTTTTCTATGGTGATGGGGCTGTTCATCATAATTTACACCCCTTTACGTTT
>CAYXKD010000106.1:0-5791 GCA_964464625.1 uncultured Syntrophomonadaceae bacterium | reverse complement strand
AAAACAAAGAAGACGGCAGCCGGCTTGAAGTCTTTTTACACCGGCACCGCCTTCATCCAACAGCGCGAATAAGAGAGTAAGCAAACGCTAACCATCTTCACCCGGACTGTCAATTTCCTTCAATCTTTCCTCGATCAGGCGAACCTGTTCTCTCAGAAGACCCGCCTGATATTCAAGGGCTGTCTTTTCATCTGCCAAAGTCTCCCGGTAAAAACGGGGCCTCTGAAAACCATAACCCCGGAATCCGCGCCCGGGAAAAGCATTGGCATACCCGGGCCGATGATATCCAGAACAATAACCCGCACCTCTCCCGCTGCGCGGTCCCCAACCCATGGGACCTGTGCCATCTCCACCAGGCATTTCACTCTACCTCCTTTCAGTTAAGTAACAATAAAAGTCAACCTGTTACCACCAGCCGCGACCACGGCCACGACCTCTGCCCAAACCAGCTCCGAAACGCGGTCGTCCAAATCGCCTGAACCCCCGGCGCCCTAGTACCCGCGGGTACTCTTCCCTCTCAGATAGAGGCAGAGCACAGTAGCCGCGGCCTCGCCCGGTCATGGGTCCACCGCCCGAAGGGCCTGATCCGTCAAACCCTGGCATTTCAAACGCCCCTTTCTTAATTATTTAGTAATGTTAGGCGTGCCTAACATCTTAATCTTACTTTATTTCAAACCGCTTGTCAATACTAACATCAGGATGCCCGCACAGGATACCCGGTGGGCTATTCGACAGAGCAAAGGCTTGATAAAAATATACTTATATCTTTTTCGGGTTTCTTTGCCGGTATGCCGGCTGGAAATGGCTTTTATGAAGCTGGCTGACATAAAGTGTCACAGAATCCTGACAGCGATATGATATTATAAACCAGGGGCGGCACAGGATAAAGGCAATTCTGCCGGTTCTTTCACTTCACTTCGCGCCTTCTCACGCCGCTGCAGCATCAGATCGACAAAAGCTTCCAGCCTGGTTTCGGCGCCGGTGCGGCCGGTCTGCTCGTCTATGAACAGTGTGAGCACCGGAATATCGTATTCCCTGCTTAAGTACGGCATCAGGCTCTTGGCCACGATCTCCGGGATGCAGGTAAAAGGAGCCAGCTGGACCACCCCGTCATATCCCATCCTGGAGTAGCGGATCACATCACCAACGCTGTTCTGGCCGTGCCCCCCGATAAGCTGGGGCAGATAGGATCTGGCCAGTTTTTTACTGCGCAAGTCACCTCTGGTGGATAAGACATCATGTTTCGTATAGCTGGTCAGGTAGATACTGCGCCGGACATGTACACCCATCTCTCCCAAAGTTTCTTCCACATAGAGATTGGCAAAGGGCTCCAGCTGCACATAGATCTCTCCGACAATGCCCACTTTGAGAGGATTGGCCTCTTCATCCAGATCTACTTTATGGAGTTCTTGCAGCGCCGCCTCGTGTGCTTCTTTAATTTCAGCCAGACTCCTGGCGCTGTCCAGGTAAGCCGCCCCCCTGTTGAAAGCCCGGGAAGTATCCCCTTTTTTCAGCTCGCGAGCGCGGATGTCCTGAGCCAGAAGCTCCATTTCATCCAATGCCGAAAGTTTAGCCCAGGCCTTTCTAATGATCCCGGCCAGTCCGATCCAGGAATGGTGCCCTTTTAGCAAGCTTAACTTTTTGATAAAATCCACCGGTTTCTTTAGAGGCGGCCAGAAAAATATGATCCTGGGATCGTATCCCAGATCATTTAGAATACGCCGGTGGATCTCACCGTAAAGACCTGCCCGGCAAGGCCCGTAACCTCCCCCGCTGACAATGGTGTCGGCACCCCTGGAGAGTCCCTCAAGATAGGTACCCAGGCATAACTTGAAAGGGATGCAGGCAAACTCCGGGGCATATCTTGCCCCGAGAGCCAGCGTCTGGCGAGTCGGGCGATGCGGAGTCACAGACTCCTGCCCCATCCCTTCAATCAGCTGCTCAGCCACCAGGGTCAATGTCCCCATGTGGGGATAGGTTATTTTCATCATATTCTTCCTTTTCTCCGGAATTTCAGATCTAAATACAAGCGATACCTATGGGACAGCCTCCACAAGGTTGTCCCATTTGCCGCAGCGGCTGCCCCATCTGGCCAAGAGTTTTCCCTCCATGGAAATATTGACTATCTCGCAAATATTGGGACACCCCTGGCATTCGAAACTGCTGGTTTCGTAATTAAAATCGCTCAGTTCAAAGCCGCGGAAATTTGTCACCTGCTTCTTCCTGGATGCCTGTTTTGAGATCAACGCCGCCCCCAGCGCACCCATCACGGCAAAATGCTGGGGAACGATCACTTCCTGGCTCAAAGCTTTTTCAAAAGATAACTTAATCCCCACATTGGCGGCCACTCCTCCCTGAAAAACAACAGGGGGCTGAATATCTTTTCCTTTGCCCACATTGTTCAAATAATTACGGACCAGAGCATCGCAAAGCCCGGCGATAATATCTTCCGTTGAGTGGCCCACCTGCTGTTTATGCACCATATCCGATTCGGCGAATACAGAGCAGCGCCCGGCAATGTGAACAGGATGCTTGCTGTTCAAAGCCATTTCGCCAAATTTTTCAATGGGGATACCCAGCCTTGCCGCCTGATGATCCAGAAAAGAACCGGTCCCGGCAGCACAGACGGTATTCATTGCAAAGTCAGCAACCACACCGTGCCTTAAAATAATGATCTTGGAATCCTGCCCCCCCAGTTCCAGGACAGTCTGCACCCCCGGTGCCACCAGATTCGCAGCCACAGCATGGGCGGTGATCTCGTTTTTAACCACATCGGCACCCACAACCACTCCGGTCAAATGCCGTGCGCTTCCCGTTGTGCCCACCCCCCGGATCTGCACCGGAACCCCCGATAGCTTCTGCCCGACCTCTTTTAACCCCTCCTGTACCACCTTTATGGGCTCACCCCGGGTTCGCAAGTACAATGAAACCATGATCTCATTTTCACTATTGATTAGTACCAGGTTCGTACTGACCGAGCCAACATCCAACCCCAGATAACCCTCCACTGGCTTCTCCTCCCCCTTCTCCTAGAGCTCCCGGCCGGCCCTGAGCATGTCCACAAAGGCTTCAAGACGGGTTTGGATTCCGCCCTCACCGGTATGTTCATCTATAGTCAGAGTTAAAAAAGGAACCTTTTTCTTTTTAGCCTCAAGTTCGACAAATTTATCAACCATGGCATCGGGACCGCAGCCGAAAGCGGTAACATGAATGATCCCCTCTACCCTCCCGGGTTCGTCCAGATAGTAAAGGCTGCTCCAGCATACCCGGTTACTGTAGTGCCAGAAAAAATTTTGTGGGAGCACCCGCGACATACGGAGCATCTCCCCGGGCGGGACACGCTCCGGCGTAGCAGGTTCCACCCCCATATCCTCAAGCCTCCGGTAAAGATTTGCACTGATGAAGGGGTCATAGAGCACGTACGGATAACCGAGCAAAGCGATCTTTAATTTTTCGCTGGTGTTATTTCCAGGCTTCATTTCTGCGGCAAATGCATCATTCCCCAATGCCGGCTTTCTTTCCAGACGCTGCATGGCATCCAGAGGAAGCAACCCTGATAGAAGCAGCTGCTCGTAAGTGCGCTGTTTGCGGCAGGCCCGGTAACATGCAGCCAGGAGATTTGATTTTGATGTAACCTTTAGCTGGCGGGCAACATCCCTGAGAAAAGTCAGAATTCTGCTGCGGAACCGCGTCGCCTTCACCCGGGAATCGATCACTGGAGGCAGATCCGTTCCCGAGAAACGGACCATATCGGGCAAACCAAGAAATTTGGGACAAAATGTTGCTCTGCCGTCCACACTGACCATGCGAGGAATGAAAAGATAGTCAACCCGGTCTTTTAAATCTATGACATGGCCTTGAAAAATCTTAATGGGGATACAGGCGTCGGTTACTGTATCCCTGATCCCCCATTCAAGGATCTCCCGATTGGTGGGACGGGATAGAAGAACCTCTGCGCCCAAATCTTCCAGGAAAGTTTTCCATAAAGGATAATAAGAGTAGAAGGATAAAGTCTGCGGTATGCCTACGATCAATAACGGTTCACCTTGCCTTAGATTAGTTGTATAGAATTTCCGGCTAGTTAATGCCCGATATCCCCCTTAATCATAATTCGTATTTTAAATGCAAAACCCTTTTCGCCACCCTGCAGGACCAGGGAATCACTCAATTCCTTTCCTTTGTCACATACGTCATATATATGTAAAGATCATCTTGCGCCAACGGGCATGAGCAGCAAAGGGGCTCCCTCTATTCCCAGGATCTCTTTCACCGGGGCGTCACCAAAAGCACCAACGGCAACAGTGGCCAGCTCCATTGCTTCAGCCTGCAGATAGATGTTCTGTGACACATAACCGGCTTCCATGTACACATAGCGGTAGCCTCTCTCGCCGTAGCGCCGGGTGGTTCTTTCGTAACGAGCCGCAATGACAATGCAAAGAGGCGCTCGTGCTACCATCTCCTGCCCCAGCGACGCGTGGGCCAACCTTGCCCTCAGGTCAGCAGACTGCAGCATCTCAAGAGCATGAGCCCGGTAATCATAATAATAAAGCCCGGTATCAAGCCCTTCCACATCACCTGCCGCCAGGTAAAAATCCAGCGGATAAGTAGCACCGGCAGAAGGAGCAGCACGCGATATTCCAGAATCACCTGTCGCGCCAGATCCGGCAGCCGACCAGAGCAGCTGTCCTGCCTGCGCCAGGGTCAAACCCTGCTCTTGAAAACTGCGCCGGGAGATGCGCCTATAGATCGCCTCCTCCACGGTGACCTCTCCCTTAACCACCGCTGGAGGCAGCGGAATCTTTTCCACCTTATCTACCTCCTGAATTCAGCATACTTCCAATGCTACTTTCCATTCGCCCTGTTGTTTTCACGAAACCTGGAAGTTCTCTAGGAAAGCTTCTATCATGTCGTCCCCAACACTGTATCTCTTGTTCTCAGGGATTAGATGAATCGTTACTCTAAAAAGAACTTTAACATGCTTGTGCAATATAGTTTACAACAAACAGGTTAAAAAAGTCTAATAGAGATGCCCGACAGCCAAGATTGATAGGTTCAATGCCGCTCGGATAGTCTTATAATGTTGATCATCTGCCAGCCCCCAAAGCTATCCTTTCCAGGCTCTACCTGGTGAGGCAGTCATTTCAACCTCAGGTATTGCATGAAAAAAGATGCGATCGGGCTGGCTACAGCTTTTTCATATCCGTACCAGAAGTGATCGGCGCCTTTGATCACCTTTACAGCGCCAATGCGATTCATGCCCACAATATTTTCTTCCTGCTCTAAAATGGAAGAGGCAGGAATCAGGGTGTCCCCGGAGCCGCAGAGAACGAGCCTTGGCCAGGAGGCAGAGCTGAGATGGGGTATTTCCGGCGGTGAGACAGCGGCAACAGCTTTTACCTTGTCGCTCTGCAGCCCTGCTTCGAGAGCGATGGAGCCGCCAAAAGAATAGCCCGCCAGGCCCAGCCGACCCGAATCGATCCCTTTGTATTCCGCCAGAAAGGCAATGGCAGCCAGGGCGTCGTCAATTTCACCCTGTCCGCCGTCATGCTTGCCTTCACTTCGCCCCACCCCGCGAAAATTGAAACTCAAAGATGCGATTCCTTTCTCCGCCAGGGCACTGCTGATGGTATGGATAACATTGTTATCCATGCTGCCGCCGTAAAGTGGATGGGGATGACAGATCACAACTCCTGCTGCCGCCCCTGCATGCGGTAGTGTTACCATGCGCCCTTCCAGTTTCAGAAGATCGCTGGAGATAATTACCTGCTTGCGTTCCATCGATTTTTCCCCT
>CAYXKD010000105.1:0-5832 GCA_964464625.1 uncultured Syntrophomonadaceae bacterium | reverse complement strand
TTTTACATCTCTAAACAACGCACTTAACGCAAAAACTCCCATAAAACATGCTCTATCGCACGGAACATAATTGAAACATGTTAAATAACAATGCCGCCTGCCTGTCTGATTTAAGCTATTTTTGCAGCACAAAAATATTGATATCTGCCTGCAGGTTCTGCCTTACTGGATACTTTCGGACTTAATTGCGTTCCGGAAATCACAACAGGTGGAAAACCCCAAATAGTCTGGATGGACTCCGAACTGCAACAAAAGAAGGTCTATAGGGGTTCCTGCAGGCGTGCTGCTTGTCGGAGCGAAGCGCCGCTTTTTTTTGTCTTCGATTGCAATTCCTGGATCTTACCTTCCGCATCCCTGGCCCCCCAAAACCCCGCAATTTATTTTACCAGGCACCCACCGTCTCAGGGTGACCCTGGCTTAGTGAATATTTCTGTCCTCAAACCGATCGTATTTATCATCCGGGTGAGTTCAAGGTAGCGATCCGGCAGGATATGCTCAATAGCACCGAACCAGGTTGGGATAGGAGGGCTGCTCCGGATTGCCTTTAGCGGCGATCAGTGATCTTTAAACGCTTTATAGGGTGGACCGCCTGAAATCAGAAACGACGAACCTCTCCGGGACGATGACTGATGCTGCACAGACCGGTGGCTATCAATGATTTGTATAACGTTATCTGAAATAAAGCTTTGTGGGCTCTTTTTTATTGTGCTAAAGTATTTGCAAGTGGAACGATTGGGAATCCTCAAAATGAATGAAGTGGCAGTGTTCACCATGGTTGGCTAGATCTCCAGTGATAAATAAAGTCCCCAAGGGGGTGGTGCCAGTCTGTTTCTTCTTTCCGTAGTCCGGCATCCGGCTCCAAAAATGATCATAATGGAGGTATTCTAATGGATAAGGAGTACAGGACAACGTTGCCGCAGTTGCTGGAAGACCTGGCAGCGGGGAAAAAACTGCACAATCTGGTTGAGTGGAAAAGATTCATTAAGCCTGACAATACCGTGTTTATTGTAGTTGATATCCAGAATGACGTGGTTCATCCGGAGGGCAATCTGAACTGGACCGGGACCTGGAAGATCGCCAAAGAGATGAATCTGGTTGAAAATGTGAAGGGTATCGTTGCTGCTTGCAGACAAAAGCAGATACCGGTCATCTGGGTCAGGCAAACATTCCTGGCCGAAGGAAGGGACCTGATCCCCGGCAGCTATTTCGAAGCGCTGGTCAGCTATATGAGAACAGCCATCCCCGATTTGATGTTTGAGGATACCTGGGAAATAGATGTTGTCGATGAGTTGAAAGCGGTCATGGAACCGCAAGATCTGCATATCGATAAGCGGCTCTGGAACACTTTCGAGGGAACGAACCTGCAAACCTACCTCAATATGATGGGCACTAAAAATATAATCTGCTGCGGTACGATGATCGACCAGTGCGTGGAAGCCACGCTGCGCACCGGCTGGGATCGCGGTTATCTTCCCGTTCTGGTGACCGATGCCTCGGCCGGGAACACCGAAGAGATTGTCAAGATGACTTGTGAAAGGTTGGGATTTTTCATGGCGGCCCTGATTGACTCCGCAGGTCTGGTCGAATTGATCAACAGTCTCTAGGCCCGCTGTGGACAGCGGGCAGCTCAAACCGCTCTACCCCTCTCAAGTGGTAAAAAGTGGTGCCTTGCGAGGGTCCTGAAAAACCAGCAGTTCTATAATCTGTAAGACATACTAAATAACGGAGGCGATCCCGGTGGAAGGTAAGACAATTGTAATCGGCGAAGGTGAGTTCAGAGTGGAGATCCCCGAAAATCCGCTGTGGGAAGATATCAATTGGAGGCAATTTGTCAAGAGGGACAACGTGGCTTTGATGGCCATTGATTTTGAGAACGATTGCTGCACTCCCGGCGGCTTGCTGGACAAGGTCGGCTGGCACAGTTGGGAAATAATACGAGAATCCAAAACAATTGACAACACGATCAAGCTGGTGCAAGAGTTCAGAAGGCTGGATGCCCCGGTAATCTGGGCCCGGGTTTTCAGAAAAAAGGAATTTGCCGACCTGAAACCGGGGACCTATGAGCATGCATTTTTCCACTGGTACAATAAGCTTGCTCCCGGGGTTTTCTGTGAGGATACGTGGGATGTGGAGATTGTCGATGAGCTTCTTGCTGTGAAGCTGCCCAAGGATCTGGTGATTGACAAGGTCCTGAGCATCGCTTTCACCGGCACGATTCTCGATCGCTATCTGAGGAACTGGGGAATCAAAACCCTTGTGGTTACCGGGGTGTTCACCGATTATTGTGTGGAGGGGACGGTACGGGTGGCCCAGGATCTGGGATACCTGAATATAATCGCCGGGGATGCCACTATGGCCCGTGAGATCTCTACTCATAAAGATGCCCTTAAGCGTTTGGAGGGTGATTTCGGGCATGTAGTCTCCACTGAGAATATCATCGAACTTTTGAAGACGCTTTGATAGAGATAAGTTATGTGGGGATAGGCCTGAACAAACAAACGGAATAGCAGTCTGTTCGCTCTCACATATTTGATTTCGCGGCACAAAATGCTGGGCTGCCCTTTCGGCAAACTATCCTTACCAGATTATCATATGGTGCCCTTGCTCAACCAACCAAATGGAGGTAATAAGTGTGAAGACGGTAAAAGGCGATGTAACCTGGGAAGGTTTGAAACAGGAGTTGCTATCATTACCCAAGGAAACTTTGGTGGAGCTGGTCAATGTCTGGGTCAAGAACTATTGGACCAATCAAAATTACTGGATGGTTTTGGTTGAAAAAGTGGTGGGATTTGATGAGGTGGCACGGATTGATGGAGAGGTCTGGGAGAATACAGCGAAAGCACAGGCCCATCGTCTGAAAAAAGCCCTTGGCCTGGGAGATGATATTGATGCGTTGGCGGCAGTTTTGAAATTTAGCGCGGCTCAATGGGCCCCGGCAGGCTTTGATTGGGAATTTGTTGATATAACCGAAAACAGCATCTTCATGAGGGTAAGAAAATGCCCGATGGGCACATACAGGGGTGAACAGGGCTTACCCTTAATCCCGTGCAAGTTTGGGGCACTTCCTTTATATGTAGCCCTGGCGAAAGCGGTCAATGAGAACTTTCAAGTAACATGTACCCATGCGCACCCCGATCCTCCCGAGGAAAATGTGATGTGTGAGTGGGAATTTATTTTGCCAAAATAAAAAAGGAAGCAAGGTGGTAAAAATGAAGCCACTAGAGGGTATAAGAGTTCTAGACCTGACTTGGGTTTATGCGGGGCCTTTCGGAACCCTGCTGCTGTCGGATATGGGTGCAGAAGTGATCAAGCTTGAGGGGCCGCCCATCGGAGATATGACCCGGATGGTGCCACCTTTGAAAAACGGCTGGAGCGGTTATTTTTGCATGTTAAACCGGGGCAAAAAATCGCTTGCCCTTGACCTGAAAAGTGAAGAGGGAAAAGGCGTATTCTTCGATCTAATCCGCAACATGGATGTGGTCACAGATAATTTTACCCCGGGCACTCTGGACCGGTTAGGAGTGGGCTATGAAGCGGCCCGGTCAATCAACCCCAATATAATTTACGCTTCGATTTCCGGATTCGGTACCTTTGGTCCATATTCTAAGAAGCGGTGTGTTGATCCCGTGGCTCAGGCGATGGGGGGACTGATGAGTCTGACCGGTTATCCGGGAATGCCGCCTTTGAAAACCGGACCCGCTACCGCTGACGCTCTTGCAGGTATGAATATGGTCATCGGTATCCTGGCAGCCCTACATCATAGAAGCAAAACCGGGGTAGGGCAAAGAATCGAGATCGCGATGATGGACAGTGTTTTTGCCGTGCTGGAGGAATCGATAATCAGGACCAGCATTACCGGTGATTCGCTGACGGCGCGCGGCAACACCGATCCACTCGGGGCTCCCTGGGACACTTTTCTTACTTCCGATGGAAAATGGGTCATGGTCTGCGCGATAGGCGATGACAAATTCCGTCTCGTGTACAACAGTATCGGGAGATCAGACATAGTAGAGCAATACCAGGGTGAAGATGAAGAGGCGATTGAGCGCCGTTCCAAGGATCTGGGCTATCTGAACAGTATTTTCGCAGAGTGGTCCAAGGATAAAGACAGCGCAGAGCTGATCAAATTCTTCGAGGATCTTAGAATTCCCTGTGGCGAAGTAAAATATGTTCCTGAACTGATCGAGGATCCGCATCTGCATGCCCGGAATATGATCGTGGATATTGAGCATCCCCAACTAGGCCCAGTGAAAACCTTCAATATACCGATCAAATTATCGGCTACTGATGCCGGAGTGGAAAAAGGAGAGAACCAACTCGACCCGGTTATCGGAGAACACAGCGGTGCTGTGCTGAAGGATCTGCTCGGCTATAGCGATCAAAAGGTAAAAGAACTGCAAAAAGCGAATGCCATCTGGGCATAAACAGGATTTGAACGGGGCTGACGGATTGTTTGGGTTACAGTGGGGCCACTGCTCAGCCCCGTTCAACTACAAGGCTACCATAGTGGGAAATTGCTTACCTTCTGTCTACTTCACGGCAATGGTATCTTTGTGTACGTCCAAACCCACAAACGTGGTATAATTCGTTGTACTGGCCTCCTTTGTATGCGGCTCTTGAATGGTTAAGTCTATTCACCATTGAAACCCCTGTCATTGTAAAGCGGAACCACCACTATCATTAGGTCCATGGGAAAGAGATGTTTTCCTGCAGCATCCGAGGTGGAGCACTTTTTTCTCAGCATTTTTCCTTTATGGGATCATCATTTTCTTAACAATTGCAACGGGTACAAATGGAGGTGTCATCAGTTGAATTTGCATCATATTAAATATGCCCAAGCTGTGGCTAGGTGCGGCTCAATCAACAAGGCGGCTAAAGAACTGTACATTACCCAGCCCTACCTGAGCTATTGTCTGAGGGAGTTGGAACATTGTTACGGCATCACGCTCTTTAGAAGAACCCCCCTGGGATCGGTGGTGACGAAAGAAGGCAAAGAATTTCTGGAGATGGCTCAATCACTGCTGGCTAAGGTCGAGCTTATTGAAAGCAAATACAAGCAGGCTCAGAGAAGTGAATTTGCCATCTACAGCACCAGAACGGTGGTTGCCTTGAAAGCATTTGAGATCTTCTGCCAGGAGGTCTGCGCTGATGAGCCCTACGAGTTCTCATTTTATGAAACCGGGATGATCGAGGTGATCGAACATGTATATTACAATACTGCCGATATCGGCATAGTCCTCTACTTTACCGAAGAGGCTAACTTTGTATGCGATTATGTGAAAGATAAGAATTTGAAATTTCACCCCCTGGACTCTGTGCCGGTTTACGTGACCATTTCCAAAGATCACAAGTTAGCCCGCAACAGCCGGCTAAATGGTCATGAAATGGAAAATTACCCCTGTGTAACTTACAGTGATTTTACTGATTCGGTGCTCAATCTGGAAAAAGAATGTGAGCTGATCGCGGTGGAAAAACCGCAAAGGCTGGTCTATGTGCGGGATCGGCACACCTTGCTGCGGATGCTTTCCAATACAGAAGCATACGCAGTGGGCCATAAATTTACCAAAGAAGACAACAAACTGTTCAATCTCGTTTCCATACCGGTCAAAGACAGGGGCGCCGAGATCTGTTTCGGCTATGTGACCCGAAGGAATATTTCAGGCGATGATTATAAGAAAAGATACCAGGACAAGTTGATCAATATCCTGGAAGCGACGCTACATTGTTTTAAATGAAGCCCGCCCGGAGTCCGCCTTTTAGTTGGAGCGAATCGAGCGATCGAGCTGAAAAAGTCCAATTCTGTCGAGCAATACATTGTAAGGCTGTTTAAGT
>CAYXKD010000104.1:0-5913 GCA_964464625.1 uncultured Syntrophomonadaceae bacterium | reverse complement strand
GCTAAAAACAATCCAGCCCGATATGATGTTGGATCATTTGGCGGTTGATGAAGAATATCGAAAGGGACCTTAAAAAGCTGGCTGCGGCTTACGGTTGCCGTTTTGTCGGTCCCAACTGTTCCGGCATTATCAATCCTCATCACCGGATGATCCAGTCTATTGGGACAATTGGGGAGCTGCGCCCTGGTAATATCGGGCTTATTGCCCAGGCAGGAGTCTACGTTGCCGGGATGATCTGGGGTATGCGTCACACCATGGACTTCGCCCTGGTAGCTACCATCGGCAACAAGGCCGATATAAATGAAACGGACATGCTGGAATACCTGGGTGAGGATGACAACATCGAAGTGGTCTGCATGTATTTGGAGGATGTCAAAGCGGGGCGCAGGTTCATCGATACAGCGAGCGAGGTTACTGCAAAGAAACCCGTTATTGTCTTGAAATCAGGGCGGACAGAAGCAGGCAAAAAAGCGGTATCGTCACATACAGCTTCCCTGGCGGGAAATGACCTTATTTACGACGCCGCCTTCAGGCAGTCCGGGATCATCCGGGCTGCTGATAATGAGCACATGTTCGGTCTTGCCAGGGCATTCTCAAAGCAACCCCTTCCCTCCGGGGAGGGCGCTATGGTCATATCCTATAGCGGCTCCTGGGGAGTGGCCGCCGCAGATGCCCTATCGATGAGCGGGATGAGGCTGTCAGATATAGATGATGCCACTCTCGGGCGGCTCGGAGCTATCCTGCCCCCCTATGTCGGTATCAACAACCCTGTAGACTGCACTTTTGAGATGAACGCACCCCAGCTTAAGGCGATCATTGAAGCTGGAGTAGAATGCAGCGATACCAGCAGTTTCATTGCAGTGATCCAGGCGGAGCTCCTGCATACTTACGCCGAAGTGCTGCCGGAGATCGATTTCCGCGGAAAACCTATTATTTGCTGTGTGCCGTGCAAGGAGTTTGCCATGGATAATGTGATCACACTGGAGCAGACCGGATTTCCCGTTTATTCCACTCCTGAGGAGGCTGTGGCGGCGCTCTCGGCGATGCACCGTTATGCCTCTGCAATTAGCTGCAGGATTACAGGCTAAAAAGACAGTCTAGTGATGACACTATAAACTTTACCGGGGTGGGGCTAACCTTACCCCGGTAATTTGCCAAACCATCCCTTTTTTAAAAGCGAAGTCTTATTTACCCGCCCATAATTCCCGCGCTTTCGACTCCCACTGTGGAAAATCTTTAGGATCCTCCGGGAATCTCTCGTAATGCTTCTGAATGGTTCCCGCTCTCTTCATGGCTGCCAGCAGTGCGGCAAACCCTTCCCGCGACAGTTTTCCTTTAAGCCTGCCTCTCAGAAGAGCTGCTGCAGTTTTCAGCAGCCTGCCAGGTCCCATCTTTACCTCGAAATGGCGGTTCATCTGCTCAAAATCATAACTGGAGAAAATAATATCGCGGCTGAACAGGTAATTTACATCTTCTCGCGAAAGCTCAGCGGCAACGGGCAACTGGGCCAGCAGCCCTGCAAACCTGGCGCCCTGGTCCCGAAAATAGTGCACATTCAGAGGCCAAAGCTGCTTACGGGAAGTGTCTCCTTTCCGCAGCGCTGCATGGGCAACCCCGGCCGCTATCTGGCAGGCGGTAAAGCCTGAAGTGACACCTTCTCCGGAGAAAGGCTTGGTCATGAAGGCGGCGTCGCCCACCACCATGAAGGAATCGCCAACAAGAGAAAAGGGAGGCCGCCGGTAAGGTGTCCTTCCCCAGGTTTTCTTGATCAACCGGTGTTTCACACCGGGGAAGCGCTCTTCAAGAAATTGTTCCTGCACCTGCCCGGCAATCTCCAGTTTCCCCGGCTGGCCAATGCCCACGATCATACCCTTGCCGTAACCGGGGTTGATAAAGGCTTTGTGGAAGGGGTAAAAGTTCAATCCCCTGGGGAAATGATCGTCAAGATCATCCCAGTACTGCAGGATGACATAGAGAAAATCCTGCGGATCAATGGGATCGGTTTCTACACCTTTTCCAGCCGGCAGGTTAACCCGGGCCACCGAATCGACACCGGAGGCATCTATGACCAGCGGTGCCCTGATGATTAACTCTTTTCCTTTGGAACGTGCCATGATCCCGGCAGGACGCCCCTCTTCAAGGAGAAAACCGGTAAACTCAGTTTCAAAAAGAATCTGTGCATCCCATTTAGCGGCATAGCCCTGCAGCCGACTGATGAAAAGAGCCATCTCCATGACGTAAAAAGCATAGTTCACACTTTTGGGGTCGTCCCCGTCGGGAGGCCAGGCCAGACCTTCGGGATAGTAGCCGATAAGTTCATCTCCTTCAGGCAGCGGGATTCCGAACTGCGCAAAGCGAATTTCATCAACATGAAAGATTCCGATATGGCTGCCTGGTTCACCTTCTTTCTGCTTCTCCACAAGGCAAACCTGGTGTCCCATCTGCCCCAGCTGCCACCCCAGGAAGGCTCCGGCGCTACCCGCTCCAACAATGACGACATCTTTCTTCATCTCAGGGTTCACATTGCTCTCCCCCACAGTTTATTTGACCACATTTCACAGACATTATAAGGATCCTGCTTATTAGATCTCCAGGATTTCTCGGATGTCTGATTCGCTCATAGATGATAGGAAAGTCTCTCCGGGCCGGATTACCCCGTCGATTAGTTCTTTCTTTTTCTGCTGCAGCTCGCAAATCTTCTCCTCAATGGTATCTTTAGCCAGCAGGCGAATGACCTGGACCACCTTTTTCTGTCCGATGCGGTGTGCCCGCCCCGCGGCCTGTTCTTCTACAGCGGGGTTCCACCACAGGTCATATTGGATTACAATGTCGGCTCCGGTAAGGTTGAGACCGGTGCCCCCCGCTTTGAGGGAAATAAGAAAGATCTCTTTCTCACCACTGTTAAATGAATCGACCATCTGCAGGCGTTTTTCTGTTTTTGTTGCCCCGTCAAGGTAGAAATAGCGATAGCCCTCTTTATCAAGGGCGCTTTTGATGAGATGGAGCATCCCCGTGAACTGCGAAAAGAGCAGGATACGGTGGCCGCCCTTGATGGCTTCACTAAGAAGTTCCTGCAGCTGCAGCAATTTGGCGCTTTCGCCGCGGTAATTCTCTACAAAAAGGGAGGGGTGGCAGCAGATCTGGCGCAGCCGCATCAGCCCCGCCAGGATCTGGATGCGGCTCCTTTCGAAACTGCTGCCCAGCAGGGATTCACTGGTCTTGCTGCGCAACTGCTCAAGGTAGGCCCGGTAGAGCTTTTTCTGATCCAGGGTCAGCTCTGAGAGGTAGCGGTGTTCGATCTTTGGGGGAAGTTCCCGAAGGACTTCTTCTTTCAGCCGCCGCAGAATAAAGGGACGGACCTTCACTGCCAGCGGGATAGCCTCCTCCCTTTGATTGTCCGGTTCAGCTGCAGATACATTGCCGCGGTATTTCTGCAAAAATTTCTTCTGCGACTGCAGGTAACCCGGCATGATAAACTGGAAGATGGACCACAGCTCTATAAGCGAGTTCTCTATGGGTGTGCCGGTAAGGGCAAAGCGCTGCCTTGCTTTGATCCGGCGGGCGCACTGCGCTGTCTGCGAGTTAGGATTCTTAATATATTGGGCTTCGTCGAGGAAGCAGCAGCTGAAGGACAGGCTGGCGTAAAGGGTGATGTCACGGCGGATCAGGGGGTAGGAGGTGATCACCACGTCAACCTTGTTGACCTCGCCAAGTAGTTTTCGCCGCTCTTCCTTTGTTCCTGTAATGATCAAAGCTTTTAGCTCAGGGGCAAATCTTTTTATCTCCGCCTCCCAGTTGTAGATGAGCGAAGCCGGAGCTACCACCAGGGTGGGCGGTGGCTTGGGCAAACCTTTTTGCCGTTCAGACAGGATAAAAGCGATAGCCTGCACTGTTTTGCCCAGGCCCATGTCGTCAGCCAGGATTCCCCCGAAGCCGCAGTCGGCCAGGGATTTAAGCCATTTGAAACCTGTAGCCTGGTAATCGCGCAAGATCCCTTCAAGGGGAGGTGGCAGGGGAAAGTCCGTTGCTGCGGGGCTGTGAATGCGGCTGACCAGATCGGCCAGTTCTGCGCTCTTCTTGAGCGAGGCGATGCCATAATTGCCTATGAGTCCATCAAGGTAAAGCGCATTGTATTTGGGTAGCCGTACCGTTTTTTGCTTGAGGTCCGCAGGCTGCAGCTCCAGCGCACTGACCAGGCGGCTGAACTGTTCGATGCCTTCACCTTCAAGGGGCAGCAGGGAGCCGTCCCGCAGGCGGTGGTACTTGCGCTTTATCCGGAGCGATTGCCAGATTTCAGCCAGCTCCCTGGGGCTGACGCCTTCCAGACCAAACTCCAGCTCCAGTAGATCCAGATTCCAGTCGATCCCCACCTGTCCGGTAAAACGAGGTGATTTCCGCCCGGCCTGCTTGAAACGTTCGCTGTAGAAGATGGCAGCGTGCTCTTGTATGCGGGGGATGGTTTCAAAGATAAATGTCCAGATCTGTTCTTCCTCCTCCAGGTGCATGGCGCCGTCTCTTACAGTGAAGGCAGCTTCTTCAAAAAAACGCATCACCTCATGCTCGGATTCACTATCCCGAATAAGCAACAGCCCCTTTTCTCCACACCCGTTTTGCTTCATTGTCGCGGGGTCAAAGGGATTGAGCCTGATCTCCCCGTATAGGTATTCCAGCCTGGCGACAACCCGTCCGCTGTCATAGTCCAGATATATATTTGCTTCAAGGGGTGGGCGATAGAGGCGCTCTTTTACGGCGGGCGCCAGCTCCAGGTCGGCCATTTTTTCGAGAACAGGGTAAATCCCGGAGAAGAAGTGCTGCTCCTGGGCGGCGCTGATCTGCAGGGATCCATTACCCCTGTTCATAAGGGCGTGCAGCAGCGGAATCAGGGCTGCCTGCTCTGTATTGGCCAGGTTGTAGATCTGCTCCCTGTAAAAAACAATATCGCCTTCATTGGTGAGCAATTCTATCTCATCTGCATCTGCCAGTTTCAGATTTAGTTCCTTTGCATTTCCTTGCAATGCGAGCTGCAGGGGAAACCCTGTAAGGGCAACCCTGCTTTCAATGGGATCCCCGTTGCCAAATTGAAATGTAAAGGGTTGCTCTCCCAGTCCCTCCAGCAACCGCCTAAAAAGATGGGGCGAAAGCTTTAGTTTTTTCCCTTTCAGGGTATCTGTGCGGTCCATTGGGCTGGTTTGTTCTTCGATTTCATAGATCCTGATGAAGAAATCGAGCATTCCGCTACTGCCCGGTGAAAAATAATGGCGGAGTGGATCATAACTGAATCTTTTTCCGAAGTAAAGGTGTTCCTTTTCTACAACAGCCGCAATGAGGGTGCCTATGTTTCTGACAACATACTTTCTGGACCCCCTCTCGCCGATATTCAAAGAGACATAGGCCTGTGGAGTAACATTGTAGAAACCGGGGCTGACGATCTGCAGGTTTAGGCCGAGCTCCACTTCCTTGCGTGTGCCATCGGCGGAAGCCTGGAGGGCGTATGTGTCGAGCAGATCGCTCATTAGCACCTCTGCATCTGATTTATAGTATGCTACCGGGTTTTGCACCGAAAGCGCCAGGAGGACGGCGACAATGTGCTTGCAGAAACCCTCGTAATTGGCAAAGGCTTCACAACTGCAGTGGTAATTAATCGACTGATGGCCTTCAAAAATTTCAACATGATATTTCCGCGTTCCCTGGACCAGGGCCTCGACATGGTCGAGATCTTCGTTGGCGTGCAGTTTTTTCACTGCACCCCGGTTGTAATAGTACAATCCCCGATCGAAGACGGCGGCGTTGGCGCACAACTGGGCAATTTTCTGGTATGATAACTTGAGCAAAGGTAACACTCCTTGATAGTACAATCACATCTATTTATTTTAACATACTGAACAAATGATGTCAGCGCAGAGGGCGGCTAAA
>CAYXKD010000103.1:0-5923 GCA_964464625.1 uncultured Syntrophomonadaceae bacterium | reverse complement strand
AAAATATTGAGAGCGACGAATTCATGTACTCTGTGGAAAGAACGGTTGACTACGAACTTGACCCCGGCAAAACCTATGACGCTGTCTACAGGAACGATCTATTCCGGGCCGGCGACAGCATCACCCTAAGTTTTCTCTACAGCGACAATCTCGGGGATCACCCCGACGGGCCCCGCATAACCGACGAAGAGGGCAACCGCATTTTCCCCGATGATGCCGTGCGCCTGGACCTACAGGTGACCATCGGGGCAATTCTGGAACCGGAACAGGATGGCAAACACCTAACCGACTATATTCAGGGTCATTTTTTCTATGAAACCGGTGACATTTTGACAACCGGAGCCGGGCTGCAGGCCCTGGGCTTTGACCCGCCCTACAGATCTCTGGCCATCACCCTTTCGGAGGACCCTGACGAGGCCATGGAAGGGTATCTGGAAGATAACCTGGGCTGGATCGCGGCCCGCACCCCCCATGTAGAGGTGAGATCCTATGTGGCGCTGAGCAGGGAGAACCGTAAGAACACCTACGGCCTGGTTATCGCCGCAGGAGCCATCCTTCTGCTGCTTTTCGCCATCTGCGCCAGCATGATCAACAACGCCATTTCAGCGCGCATCAGGGCGGGGAAACGAGAGATCGGCACCCTGCGGGCGGTGGGCGCCTCGAGACAGGTGATCACCAGCTCGTACCGGTGGCAGCTCTTCGCCACCTTTGCCTGGGGTACCGCTGCCGGCCTGGCCATTGAACTGGCCCTCTGCAGCTGGATAATGTCAAATGATGCTTTTGCCTCCAAAGGAGCCACTCTGCCTCTTTGGCCCCCGCTTCTCTTTGTGGCGCTGCTTTTGGGGATCGGCCTGCTCAACATCCGCGCCAGGGTGGGCTCCATCATCAGGGGCAGCATTGTGGAAAATATCAGGGAGCTATGAGTCATAAGCCGAGAAGATGGTGACTTTAACTCACTCAACTGCGGGGTTTTGCGGGGTTGACCTGGTACTATGCACCAGTTTACTAAATAAGACTGTAACCCCAAGGCTGAAAGGTAAGTAAGCCTCTGAAATGGAACAACAAAAAAGAGCGCCCTTGCTGCACCATTAACAATCATTTCCAAAGTTAGTGAACATGGTGCCAGGCACCGAGTTTACTTGAATATGTTGTGCCAGGCACCGGATAAGAGAGGCCATTAGCTGTGAACCAAAAGTTTTCTATAAACTCCATTGCTCTGGGCAATATCCGACGGCGGCGCGGCAGCTACCTGCTGCTCATTCTCGGCATCGTGCTGGCCATATACTTTGTAGCAACAGCGCTCCTTTTCGCTGACACTGCTTTCACCTCGCTTAAGGAACAGCACTACAACCGTCTGGGCGAACAGGATGCTAGCGGCTCTTCGACTGCGGCGAAGAGCCGCTGGAGGGTCGCCTTCCCGAAAAAGCAGGCGAGATCGCCCTGGAAAAAAGCACTCTGGCGCTCCTTCGTTCCGACTCCGGGGTGGGAGACCGGATCAACCTGGCGCTGCTCATTCCCGACGGGACCGGTTTTATGGAGACACCAGTGGAAAAAAGCTACACTCTGGTGGGGATACTGCCCGACAAGTTCTTCTACCTGGAACGGTTGTTCAACATCAGTCCCGTTTATGGGGACTGTCCTGCCGGTGTGCTCTTCATCGGGGAACAGATCGAACCCGGCGGCCGGGCGGTGGTCAACTGCTACGGTTGTTATGGTGGAGATGCTGCAGCCTCCTTTGAAAAGCTAAAAGCTTTTTTCCTGCGAGAGGAAGCCGAAAAAGAGGCCTGGTGGTCAAAACTACAGCAAACGCATTATCAGATGTTTGGCGGAGGCATCGGCGAAGACCAGAGCAAAATCATTCTGACGTCACTCTTTTTCGCCATCATCGCCTCTATCCTTGTCTGCGCCGCCTGCCTGGGCATTATCAACACCTTCTCTGCCGATCTGGCCTCGCGCCGGCGCCAAATCGGCCTCTTTCGCGCCGTAGGAGCGACGCAGCAGCAGATCCGGGCCATCTACGGCCGTGAAGCAACACTGCTCGCCCTCTGCGCTGTCCCCCTTGGGCTGGTCCTGGCCGCCCTCACGGTCCAGGGAATCACCGGACTGCCGGGCGAGAGCTTCACCTTTAGCTTGGACACCTTCATCCTCGCCCTTGTAGCCGCCGCCGGGATAACCTGTGTCAGGCTGGTTGCGGCAATCCCCCTGCGCAAGGTTGCCCGGGTACCGCCCATGCAGGCGATCCGTAATGTCGAGCTCACCCACAAATTTAAACGCAGTCGGGCCAGGAGCAAAACGCATTTTGACGTCCCTCTCCATCTCGCCCGCCGCAGCCAGGCCCTCTACCGTAGCCGGCAAGCGGGGATCACCGCCATGCTCGCCTTGAGCATTGTGCTGCTGTCGCTGGTGACCTTCGCCGCCGCGCCCCTGGCCAAAGATTTCGGGCAGGACTACGGCATCGATTACCTGGTGCAAAACCCCGCCCGGAGTACGGACTGGTTCATGGAAGAAAATTTTCACCGACCGGGGATCACCGAGCAGGACCGATCTGATGCCGCCGCCCTGCCTGCGGTCAAAAGCGTCACCGGGGAAAACTACTGCAGGTAAAAATACTGATCGATAAGGTTACCCCCTATGTAACGGGAAACAATTGCGGGGGCTTTGACTATCTCTCCCCTGAATCTTCGCCGAATCTGCACAGCAGGCCCGAATCAGAACCATGGCGCAAGCAGCAGTACCGTGACTATCTCGCCAGCAAGGCAAAATACGGGTATGAGCAGGATTACCTCACCGTGGACTGCTGCGCGGCCGATGCCGCCATCCTGGAGCAGCTGACCCCCTTTGTCGCGGAAGGAAGAATTGATCTGGACAAACTTTCCGCAGGTGAAGAGATCCTTATCACCGCACCGGCGGAATACGGTTTTTACTGCGGGGAGCAGTCGGGAGGTGGGGGCAGCTCTCTACAGGTTGACTATAGTCTGAGCGGCAGTACCGAGTACGAGCAGATCCTCCAAAACGATATCTTTTTCGCCGGCGACCCCCTTGACCTGGGCCTGCTATACAGCGATCCCCCTGCTGGGCACGATGGATATGGATCGTAGCAGCGCAACGAGGATGGAAGCCGCAAACTGCCGGAAAGCGCGGTGCGACTGGACAAAGCGGTCACCATCGGTGCCGTCCTGGAACTCCGGGTCGACGACCTTTCCCTGGAAAGCTTTTTTCACTCCTACTATTCGGGATTTTGCGCCGTCATCACCACAACAGAGGGCCTGCACGCTCTCGGTTTCGACGTACCCTACAGCAACCTTGCGGTCACCCTTTACGAAAACCCCGACGCTCCCCTCGGCGAATACCTGGAGATGAGCCTGGCCGGAATCGCCGCCCGGACACCAGGAATGGAGCTGGCCTCCTATGCAGCCGAGGCCAGAGAAAACAAGAAGACGGCCTCCGGCCTGCTTATCGCCGCCGGGGCAGTGTTCCTTCTCTTCTTCACCATCTGCGCCAGCATGATCAACAATACCCTCTCGGCACGCTGCGAGCGGTAGGCGCCCCTCAGAGGGTCATCTCCCGCTCGTACCTGTGGCAGCTTCTCTCCACTTTTGCCTGGGGCACCGTTGTTGGAATGGTCCTTGAGCTGGGCCTGTGCGGCTGGCTGCTGTGGAAAGGCGCTGACGGCGATGACGCATTCTCCCTGCAGATCTGGCCGCCCCTTCTTTTCACGGCCCTGCTCTTCGGGATCTGCCTGCACAATGTCAATTCCAAAGTAGGCGCCGTCTGCAAGAGCAGCATCGTAGAAAACATCAGGGAGCTCTGAGTTATAAGCCGAGGAGATGGTGATTTTAACTCACTCAACTGCGGGGTTTTGCGGGGTTGACCTGGTACTATGCACCAGTTTACTAAATGAGACTGTAACCCCAAGGCTGAAAGGTAAGTGCGCCTGTAAAATGGAATAAAATGGAGCACCCCCTGCTGCACCGTTACCAATTACCCCCAAAGTTAGTGAACATGGTGCCTGGCACCGGGTTCACTCTAAATGAGACTGTAACCCCAAGGCTGAAAGGTAAGTGCGCCTGTAAAATGGAATAAAATGGAGCACCCCCTGCTGCACCATTACCAATTACCCCCAAAGTTAGTGAACATGGTGCCTGGCACCGGGTTCACTTTCTATAAAGAGTATCACCGACAAGGGAGACGTGAAGGCTAAATAAAATGGCTCAATTTCGAAATGAGGGACGGTGACTTTGACTCGTTTGATCGCAGGGTTCGGGGGTTCTACTTTTCAAAAGCCGGTTCTACAGGAATGTTCAGCCGGGCGGCCGCCTTCCCCAGGGCACGATCCAGGGTCCAGAGGGTTGAGCCCTGTTCCAGCGCCAGGCCAAGGTAGGCACTGTCATATACGGCAAGACCCAGCTGAAGAGAAAGGTCCAGGCAAAGCGCAGCTTCTACCGGCCAAACAATTAAGTGAAACTCCAACAGTGAATCCAGCATCTCTGTTGCCGCTGCCCGGGTTATTCGTTCGCGGCGGACCGCCACCCACAAGGTGTTGGCCACCTCATACCAGTAGTGCGGCGGTACCAGGAGGTCCATTCCTGCGGAATCAACCAGTTTATCTCTCAGCGTAAGGGAAGAGGGGGTCCCTTCAGTAGGCAGAATCCATGATAAGGCTACCGAAGCATCGATCACCACGCTCAAAATCTTCTTCCCTCTTCCTTCATCTGCAGTATTTCTTCCAGGGTTACTTCTGTCTTTACCGAAGCGCGGATCCGGTCCATCCTGGCGGCAGCAGATTTACGATCAGGGTTGTGAAGGGCGCTCGCCGCCGCATCAACCATAAACTCCGCCAAAGATTTACCCGAAGACTTGCCGCCGCCTTTATGGTGCGGTGCATTTCCTCGCTGACATAGACGCTAATTTTTTTGGCCATCGCTGATCACCCTATCTCAGTATAGCTACTAAGAGTTAAAGCGTCAACCAGGCATAAAACACTGTGTTAATTATTTATTTCATTTATTTCATTAACCAATATATCCATTTTGTTTATAAATACATTTAACTCTTCATTTGTTGCAGCTACAGAAGCAGGCATTTTTTCCAATAAAGCTTTTAGTCTCTTAGTATCTAGATTAAATCCGTATACATTACGAAAAACATGTCTGAAAGCCCTGAACTTGTCTAACATGAAATAAGTTTATTTTGTGATCACCGCCGGTCTTACGGAGGGTATTTCCAGACTCATTTGCTTCAAAAGCTCAATATGCCAGTTTAACCCCCGGGGCGTAGACTCATCAACTTCCCGCGATCACTCAATAAAAACATTCTCAACAGCGACATAAAAATCATGAATGATTGATCCAACGGCTCTTAATGTGAAGCTATCTTCTTTTAAATAAAGGGTTTCTTTAACTTCGGCTTTTAACAGATCTTTGCTCTTAAGTTCATTTAGTATATTTTGCACATTCATTAATTTTTCTTGAACGCCGACCCATAATGCCTGTAAGCAGGGCAATCGCATAGAAAGGCATAAAGAAATAAAACGAGCCAACAGGAGCGGCGAAAACTGCGGAGAACCAGAACGGGCAATAACAGTAACCATTTTTTACAACGGTAATCACCATCAAGGGTACAAAAAGGCGTAGCAGGCCAAACATATTGAGTTAACCTGTGGGCCCAGGTAGAGGTAAGAACAGCCTGCGGCTGCCTCCTGATGCGCCTTGAGCATGACGGGGCGGATACTATTTTATCGGCCACAATTTTTCCTTTTATCCCCGCAAGGTCTATGTTCGATATCCCTAGAGAAGTCTATTAGCGTAATAAGGAACCTCAGCATGCCTGGGGAAATGTACCTAGGCATGTTTCTTACTGGAAGCTTTTACGTCAGGCCGTGGACACCATACGGCGTCTATTGCTTGACAGTATGCGTCAGCAG
>CAYXKD010000102.1:0-6032 GCA_964464625.1 uncultured Syntrophomonadaceae bacterium | reverse complement strand
TCTTCCATGGTCACCATCTCGGTGATGGAGAAGCAGTCGTGCACCTCCATCAAATTGATTTCTTCCCTGGGTTTGCTGATCCCCGCCTCCTCGTAAGCCCGCTGTGCTGCCACCCGGGTGGTCATGATATGGTCCCCATCCCAACGGTTAAAAGCCCCCTCTTCGCCGGAACTGACGGCAATCTGCAGTGCTTTAACGAGGACGGGATCTCTGTCCGGGTGAAGCTTGCGCGCAATTTCAGGTGTGGTTACAATAGCCATCGCCGACCCGTCGCTTACCCCGCAGCAGTCAAAAAGCCCCAGGGGGTAGGCTACAAAGGGTGAGGAGCTGATCTGCTCTTCGCTTACGGGACGCCTCAGGTGGGCGCGGGGGTTCTTTGCGCCGTTCTGGTGGCTTTTCCAGGAGATATGCGTGATTGCTTCCTTAATCCGATCCATGGGCACCCCATGTTTTGCAGCATAAGCCGTGGCCAGCTGAGCAAAGAGCCCTGGTGCAGTGGCGTTGGGAGAAAGTAAACGTGAAAGCTGGCCGAAGACGGGCGAATCAGGTAAACCACCGTAGCCCACATCTTTCAGCTTTTCTACGCCGGCGGCAAGGGCAATATCGCAGGCCCCGGAGGCCACTGCGTAGCAGGCCCCGCGGAAGGCTTCAGTCCCGGAAGCGCAGAAATTCTCAACCCGGGTTACGGGGATGAAGGGCAGATGCAGGGTGCCGGCCAGGTAGCATCCGCCTTTTCCGATATTGACCTCATCGATATGATTGCCGATCCAGGCGGCCTGGATATCTTTCTTTTCAATTCCTGCGTCGGCAAGACATTCATCATATGCTTCCAGGAGAAGATCGCTTGAATCGAGGTCCCAATGTTCTCCGAAAACGGTGCAGCCCATTCCCAGGATAGCCACTTTATTGCGGATTCCTCCAGCCACTTAAGGCACCTCCTTTGTCACCGGAACAGCTTTCCAGAAGTAGAATGTTGTATCTCGCTTAGGATCGTAGTATTTAATCCGGAATGTGAACTCCACCGCTTTGCCCACCTTCAGATCGTCGAGGGTGCAGTCAGCAAACTCGAACATGGAGCGTCCTCCCCCGTTAAAATCTACGTTACCGTAGATCGCTGGAGGGTTAATCGAAGCGGCGAGCATATCCGAGGTATAGCTGACGATGGTTCCGCCTTTGTCCGCAAAACTGATGGGCTCCATATCATCTATCGCTCCGCAGTCAGGGTTAACGCAAACCCTCTGCGGGGGATACTGCTGTGTGCCGCATTTGAGGCAGCGGCTGCCCTGTAACCCCAGGATGGCTTTGCGGCTGCGCCAGGCCATGGACCAGCGCGTAACCAGTTCTTCCTCACCCCGTAGCCCGGTATCCACAGGCGCGATCTTTCGCCAGGTCAGGTACTTGGTATAATTATCCAATTCGGCGCGATGGGCAAGCGTGTCGGAAAAACGTTTTCTGTTGTTATATTTCTCTATTTCAGGGGTTATCTCGAAATAGAGAGCGTCACAACCGCTGCCGTAGCTGACAAGAAGCACCTTGTCTCCGGGCGATGCCTCCTCAAGGGTCTTGGAAAGCATTACAAGCGGGTGGGCTGTGCCGGTGTCACCGCTTTCCTGAAGCAGGTCGTCTTCCACCTGTGCAGGATCCAGCCCCAGTTTTTTGTTGATATTCCTGCGGGCGGCCCCGTAATAACAGGGGTAGATGACCCTGGTAAAATCTGATGGCTTCAGATCATACCGGCGGCAAAGTCCTGTTACCACTTCGGGTATAAACTGCTCGTAGCCCATATCCCGTACCCAGCGGTCCTCCCACTGCCGGTTATAGATGGTGTCGGCTCCGCGCAACTGGTCCACGAAATCATAGGAAAGTGAATAAGCCCCTTTGTAAAGAGCGATTACATTTTTGCCGCCCACGAGCATCGATGCGGCGCCGTCACCGAAAACCATCTCTTGAAGTGAGGCCATTTTGCCCAGGCGGCAGTCGGCGGCGCAGCTTAGCGCCTGTCTGCCGTCGTTTGCAGCGCTGAATTCCAGGGCGGCTAGCAGTGCGCTGCTGCCGGCTTTCAGCGATCCTCCAAAATCGGCGCTGCGAATCTCTTCAGGTGCAGAACATGCTCCGGCAATGATGTTGGCGCACTGCCGCTCTTTGTAGGGCGCGGTGGTAGTGGCAAAGTAAAGAGCGCCAAGTTCGACGGGATTGAATTCTTGTAAACAGCGCCTTCCCGCTGCTGCGGCCATGGTGACGGCATCTTCATCAAAACCGGCTACCGCCTTTTCGCCCGCTGCATTCATGATCAAAGCAGGATTCAACCAGCCCATGGAGCTGAAAACCGTCATTCTGTTAAGCCTGTACCGGGGGAGGTACGCTGCATAAGAGACAATTCCAATCAATTCGGGATCCCTCCATTCATGGAATTTAACTGGATAGCAGCATTGGTCAAGCAATACTCATTCCGTTCAGCTGTTTTGGAGCGAAAGATGATCAAACCGGATTCTTCCTGCCACATTTCGGTAACGATATTTTCTCCAGGAAAGACATGGCGTGAAAAACGCACTTTCATGGATTTAAACTTCGCCGGATCATTGCTGCCGTATTCGCGGAGCACGGTCCGGCAGGCAAAACCCATAGTGCAGAGTCCATGCAATATAGGCTTGGGGAATCCGCCTATTGCAGCAAAATCGGGATCGGCATGAAGCGGATTAAAATCTCCAGAAAGACGGTACAGTAGTGCTTGCTGCGGCAGGGTGGGCAGTGTTACTACCTTATCCGGCTCTCTTTCCGGAGGATCAAAACCTGGATCGGGGCCCCTCTCTCCGCCAAAACCTCCTTCACCTCGAATAAAAACACCAAACCTGTTTAAAAACAGCGGCTCTTCTTTTGCATCTTTTGTGACAACTTCGATTTCAATGAGCGCTCCTTTGCCTTTGTCGTAGAGCGCGGCAACCTTGGGGTATGAGGTCAGTTTCCCCTCCCCGGGAATTGGTTTGTAAAGCTCCAGGTACTGTTCACCATGCAGCAGCATGGCCAGGTTTATATCCACCCCTTCGAGATCAATAATGCCCGTTAATGCCGGAAAGGGCGGAACAACCCCGAATGTTGGCAGTACCTGTATCCCACTTTCATAAACATACTTTAACTCATCATCCTCGGCGCCGGCACCGATACCAAGAGCATAGAGGATGACATCACTGTTTTGATACACAAACTCCAGCGGCTTTAGATCCTTGCCAACAATTTGCGGGTCGATAGGCACACTTGATTCCTCCTTTGTTGCTCTACTTGATTAGTCGGTCATTTTGGAAAGAACATAGCCGGTTTGCTCCATCGCGGAACCGTACTCGCGGCCGCCCTCCAGCGAGCTAATCTGTTCGATCTTTTCAACGATCATATCGGGGGTAATTTCGGAGCCTGTGTCGAAAAAGACGCCCGGGCCCTCCACTACTGCCGCACGGCTGAAATAACCACCGCCGGCGGTGAAAATCTTGCCGCTTTCGCTGCATTGTTCGGAGCACATGTAGATAACCATTGGCGCGACAAATTCAGGTTTAACCCTGTCAACAACATCAGGTGGCATTACTGTTGCAGTCAGTCTGGTGCCTGCTGTGGGCACAATCGTATTGGCCAGGACCCCGTAACGGGCTCCCTCCTGGCAGACGCAATTCATCAGGCCGACAATGCCCATCTTTGCTGCACCGTAGTTAGTCTGTCCGAAGTTCCCGTACACGCCCGCTGCTGAGGCGGTGGAGACAATTCTCCCATAACTCTGTTCCCGCATATGACCGAAAGCGGCCTTTGTGCAGAAGTAAGTGCCGTTTAGATGTACTTCGAGTACCTTGAGATAATCTGCGATCTCCATCTTGAGTAAACTTTTATCCCGAAGAATTCCTGCATTGTTAATTAAAATATCTACTCTGTTGTAATTATCGATGGCTGCTTGAATGATTTTTTGGGCACTTTCCCATTCTGAGACGCTCTCATAGTTAGCTATCGCTTCGCCCCCCGCTGCTTTGATCTCATCGACCACTTTTTGAGCGGGTGTACTGTCGGCTCCCTCCCCATCGAACGTGCCGCCGAGGTCGTTTACGACTACCTTGGCACCACGGCCGGCTAACAGAAGGGCATATGCCTTGCCCAGCCCTCCACCGGCGCCGGTGATGACGGCCACTTTGCCGTTAAAACTTATTCCGGACATAAAAACAGCTCCTTTCGGATAATATATCAAATAGTTTACAATAAATTCGTGCTTTAGTCAATATTCGAAACCAATTAAAAGCATTGATTTGTCTTTTTCGGTAAATAAAAACCCTGAGATATGGGATTATTGTCTGCTCTGTATTTGATTACTGGTTACATATACAAGCTGTTATCAGCATGTTTCACCCACTTTCACCTATGCCAGAATGACTAATAAAAAGATCCCTTCCGGAATTACTGAAGCCTTATCTAAAAAAGAGGAAGTGTGCAGATCATTAGCGAAATTATTGAATGAATAATAATTGATCTTGATCACGACTGGAGTGGTAATAACAGAGGAGGAATGGAAATGAAAGAAGTAGTTGTTGTCAGCGCTGTAAGGACCGCGGTGGGTACATTTGGCGGTTCTTTGCGGGATGTCTCAGCAGTAGATCTGGGCACAATTGCTATCAAATCAGCCTTGGATAAAGCTGGCCTAGACCCATCGGAAGTGGATGAAGTAATTATGGGTTGCGTACTTCAGGGAGGTTTGGGCCAGAGCGTTGCACGGCAGGCAGCTATTAAAGCCGGGATTCCTGTAGAAGTGCCTTCTGCTACCGTGAACAAGGTCTGTGGCTCGGGCTTGAAAACCATTACAGAAGCTGCCACTGCGATTCGTGCGGGTGAAGCAGAAGTAATCGTGGCCGGAGGCACGGAGAATATGAGTGCTGCTGCCTATGCTCTGCAGGGAGCCCGCTGGGGGCTTCGTATGGGTGATGCCAAAGCTGTTGACATGATGATTAAAGATGGTTTGTGGTGTGCTTTCGGTAACTACCATATGGGAATCACCGCTGAAAATATTGCCGAAAGATTTGGTATTACCCGGGAAATGCAAGACGAATTCTCCCTAAAAAGCCAGGAAAAAGCCTGGGCTGCTATCGAAAGCGGCCGGTTTAAGGATGAAATTGTTCCTGTGGCTGTGCCGCAGAGAAAAGGCGAACCGAAAATATTTGAAGTGGATGAGCACCCCCGAAAAACATCCCTTGAAGCGCTGGCCAGGTTGCGCCCTGCCTTTAAAAAAGATGGCACCGTTACCGCAGGGAATGCCTCAGGAATCAATGACAGCGCCGCTGCTGTGGTGGTTATGAGCCTTGACAAAGCCAGGGAAAAGGAACTTGAGCCGATGGCATTTATTCGCAGCTACGCTTCTGCTGGCGTTGATCCGGCTGTCATGGGGACAGGCCCGGTACCGGCTACCCGCCTGGCCCTGAAGAAAGCAGGCTGGAAAGCAAACGATCTTGATCTTATTGAAGCCAATGAAGCTTTTGCTACCCAGGCGCTCTATGTTCTAAAAGAGCTTGAGTTTGACCCTGCTAAAGTCAACCTTAACGGCGGCGCTATTGCTCTGGGTCATCCCATTGGAGCCAGCGGCGCCCGTATTTTTGTGACTCTGCTTTACGAAATGAAAAAGCAGGGCTCCCGCCGTGGCCTGGCTACTCTTTGTATCGGTGGCGGCCAGGGAATTGCCTGCGCTGTGGAAATGCCCTAGCATTTTTGGCAGTTAGCAGTTAATAGAAGATTGAATTTACTTTATGCTTAACCCCGAAGAGATAATGGGTCTGAAATCTCTTCGGGGCAGCATTAATGCCAGCCTTTTCTCCGGGCATCTTTACTCCCACATCTACCCCATTCCTTTTCATTCCACCATACTTTGCTTCGATCCAATATCTCATGTTAGGGATCTTCTGGAGGAAGTAGTAATCCCTCGGGATAAAAACTGGGTACAAACTGGAAAGAGTAGGGAGAGTGCTGTGAGTAAAATGTTAGCGGGGGGAAGGAGATCAAAATAAGCCTGCTTTAAG
>CAYXKD010000101.1:0-6116 GCA_964464625.1 uncultured Syntrophomonadaceae bacterium | reverse complement strand
TTCATCATCGACTGGTTCGATCCCGGCGCCGTCACCGGCCTGACCCTGGAGTCGACTGCTATCAGCCTCCAGGTGGGCGAGAGCGTTGTGCTCACCGCCACGGTGGAGCCGGCTACTGCAACCAACAAGAAAGTCTGGTGGTCGAGCAGTGACAACGATGTGGTCGCGGTGGATGATGAGGGCGTGCTCACAGCCGTGGGCATCGGTACGGCCTCTGTTGAAGCAAGAACGGATGAAGGCAACTTCACTGCCTATTGCGAGGTCACCGTTTCCCCTGTCCCCGTCACCGGTGTGACCCTGGATCAGACTGCCATCAGCCTCGGTGTGAGCGAGACAGTTGAACTTATCGCCGCTGTGTTACCCGCCAACGCCACCAACAGGAATGTATTCTGGCAGTCCGACAACCCCGATGTAGCGCTGGTAAATCAATGGGGCAAGGTGGTCGGCTACAGCCCCGGTACAACCACCATCCGGGTGTTCACGGAGGACGGCGGTTTCAGCGCCTTCTGCCAGGTCACCGTGCTCGGCTCGTACTATGTAACGGTGATCAACGGCAGCGGCAGTGGCACCCATAGGACAGGGGATGCAGTGGTTATCAAAGCTGATGATCCTCCGGAAGGAAAGATCTTTCACAGGTGGATCAGCTCCGACGGGGTAACCTTTGCCAGCGCCAAAGCGGCACAGACCAGCTTTATCATGCCCGATCATACTGTGACCGTGGAGGCCACCTTCCAAGAGCTCCCCGATGTAACCCCCGGTGATCTTACAGGCGACGGGGAGGTCAATGTTCAGGACGCTATCTGGCTTTTAAGATCCATCGTCGGCCTGGTGGAGTTGACGCCTGCGCAGGAAGCCGCCGCCGATGTGAATGGTGACGGTCTCCTCAATGTTGCCGATGCCATTCTCATCCTGCGCTATATCGTGGGCCTGATCAGCTCTTTTACCGTCGCCCCATAAATAAGCCCTGGGCTGATCGGATGATCTGGAGTTTAGGGCATATTTATCGACCTACAGATGTAAGTGCGCCGGTTTTGACCGGCGGGCCGGGGGAGGGTCCCCCGGCCCGAAGAGGTCTGGACGTAGGCTTTGTCCACATTGACTATTTCTGCAGCTTTCTTCTCCGGTAGAGCAGGAAGAAAATTGCCAGGCCGGCGGCAGCGGCGCACAGCGCCCACCACAGCAGGGCGGCGCCGCCGAAGATAGTTTTGGGCAAAGGTATGGGAGCAAGGGGGGAAACATCCTACGCTTCAACAAACAGGGCAAAAGGCGACAGTTCAGTCACCTTGAAAGATAATTGAAAAACAATTAGTATTGCTGGCTGAAAGTCCTGCACACTCATCTTTTGCAGCGTCAACATGACTATCCAACAGCAGAAGTAAAAATATGACTGGGGCTACACACTTATTTTATTTCCTGTTCTAAATTAGAAAACAAATCACTGTCAAAGAAATCACGTATACTTATCTCTAGTCCATCACAAAGTTTTTTAATTGTGACGATGCCTGCATTACGCGTGGTGCCGCTCATAATGTCATTGACGGTTGATTGCGTGACGCCTGCGGCGTTGCTGAGTGCGTTGACACTCAGTCCTTTTTCCTTGCAATATTCCTCAATGCGCTCCACCACGGCTTGAGTTATATTAATGGTCTCACCCCACTGTTGTTTCTTCTATGCCACTAAACAACAGGATAACAATCAAAAGCGTAAATAGTTAACGGAATACCGTTGAAAAGGGTTGAAGAATGATTTATGCTAACGGTATATCGTTAATAGATAGTTTGCCCGCATTATGAAAGGAATGGGATGTTTGCATGAAAGAGAAAAATATTAGTGAAGAACTGGAAAAAGAAAGAAAGAAGTTTGGCGAATTAACGAAAAAAGCACGTGAAAAGGGTATCTCCCTTTCGCAGGATGAAGCGGTTCTGGCACAGAGTCGTAAAATTAACGCACTGATCATGAAATTATTAAAACTAGATAAAAACAAAGAATAGTCTAGCGGAAACGATAAGGTAACCTGGCAGACAGTGGGGGAACTCGCGGGAAAGCTGGACGATGATGTGTTAAAGTATAGACAATATACCACCAATTACTTATTGAAGAATTTTCTTTTATTTTAGCAGGTGAGGCTAGATGGAAAACTTTATAGTATCTGCGGCTACAATTTTTTTCTAGGTCTTTTATTTTGGGTTTACAGAGATGCAATAAAGAACGGCAAAAACGGGCTTCTCTGGTTGTTGATAGTGGCGTTTCTTAATATACCAGGATTGCTGATTTATCTCGCTATACGGGACAAATCAGGTAGTTGAGGCCAACGCAAAAATACATAGTAAAATAACCAAAACGCACGGTGTTATTGAGTTGAGCGGGTATCAGACAACTGTATTTTTCTTCCCAAGGTAAGGCAAACGGAAAATACGGGATGCTCGAAGGATCATACGATGCTTCAATCCGTCTACTAACCGTCTATTTTCGCTTTTTTGGTCTCTCCCCAAAAACAATTGAAATAAATGACAGTTCAAAAACCCTTGACACATCGGGGTTTTTGGGAAATAATATGAGCGTGCGCCTGTAGCTCAGGGGATAGAGCGACGGATTCCTAATCCGCAGGTCGGGGGTTCAAATCCTCCCAGGCGCACCATTACATTAATAGTCCAGGCTGCTTTTAAGCAGCTTTTTTTAAGGTAATAATCTGCAGGTTTTTGGATGGGTGAGCGGTGCGGATGGTGATTGCCAAAGGAGGTTGAGACATGGTAGATCCCAGGGTGAAGAAACTGGCAGTTAATCTGATCAATTATTCATGCGGGCTTAAAAAGGATGAAAAGGTCCTTATAGAGGCGGTTGGCCTGGAGACGCCTCTGGTAAAGGAGCTGATCCGGGAGGCGTACAGGGCCGGGGCCATACCGCTGGTAACGATCAAGGACAACGAAGTGAATCGGGTTTTGTTTATGGATTGCTCTGTTGAGCAGCTTGAGATGATGGCCCGCTATGAGGGGGCCAGGATGGCGGATATGGATGCATACATAGGCGTCCGCTCGGGCGGCAACAGTTCCGAGCTCGCCGATGTGCCGGCAGAAAAGATGCAGCTCTATATGAAGTATGTATGGGAAAAGGTCCACGGGCGGATCAGGGTGCCCGATACGAAGTGGGTTGTCCTGAGGTATCCCAGCCCATCCATGGCCCAGCTTGCCGGGATGAGCACCGAGGCCTTTGCCGATCACTACTTCAATGTCTGCAACCTCGATTATGCAAAGATGTCCCGGGCTATGGATCCCCTCGTTGAGCTGATGAATCGAACCGATAGGGTCAGGATTGTGGGAATGGGCACGGATCTTAGCTTTTCCATAGCGGGGCTGAATGCTGTAAAGTGCGACGGCAGGCTCAATATTCCCGATGGTGAGGTTTATACCGCGCCGGTAAAGGATTCGGTAAAGGGTGTGATCACCTACAACACGCCTTCCGTGTACCACGGTTTTACCTTCAGGGATATCCGCCTTGAATTTGCAAAGGGGAAGATCGTCAAAGCTGAGGCCAATGATTCGGAAAGGATGAACAGGATTTTTGATTCCGACGAGGGGGCCAGGTATGTGGGTGAATTTGCCCTGGGTGTTAACCCCTATATCACCAGCGCTATAAATGATACCCTTTTTGACGAGAAGATCGCCGGTTCCTTTCACTTTACGCCGGGCAGCTGCTATGATGACAGCGATAACGGCAATAAATCCTCTGTTCACTGGGATCTTGTCTGCATCCAGACCCCCGAGTACGGCGGCGGTGAGATCTATTTCGACGATGTACTGATCAGGAAAGATGGTCTTTTTGTTTTGCCGGAGCTTGCGGCCTTGAACCCTGAAAACCTGAAATAAAAAGTATGATTCGACAATCACGATTGCTTTCGACGGGGTTATCTCTCTAAAAAATTGAGTTACACTAAAATTTGACTTTCTTATGCTGCGGTGATACATTGCTGTTAAGTTGATTTTGACAATTTAAAATTGAATAGCCTATTGGGCTGTTTCCGATCAGGCAGTTAGCGGATGGCACTGCCTGACGGTAATATGGCGAAAGCCATATTCGAGGGTGTGGATTAGCCACCATGCCTCCCATTTTGGAAAGGAAACACTCCACAGGGTTGGACTGAGATCGATCTTGTGGCAAACGCCTTTCTTAGGGCGTTTTTTTTTAGGTAAAAATATAAAAACAGGAGGTTTCCATGGCAAATTACCGCGATTTTCTGCCGGAATTGAGGAGTACGACGCTGTTTCAGAATATTGAGGAGGAGGCGCTGCTCGCACTGCTCGAAGTGATGGGCCCGGAAATCATCTTCCGCAAAGCAGGCACGCCAGGCCTGCCACCAATTGATCTGGAAAAGGGCCTCTTTTGTGTGGTCCTCAAGGGTAAACCACTTGATCAGCTGGATACCCGGCTGGACATTTATAACATGCCAAAGTTTGCTGAACCCGGCATGATGATGGGGGAGATTCCCTGTTTGTCGGAACTGAGGAAAAGCGGCGCACCGAAGATGAGGTTTAAGGGACCGCCGCCCGGCGCTCCAAAAACTAAAGAATTTGATCTGTATATGCTTCGCATGAGCGGTGAAATGGTTACCAGGTTTTACGGTGAAGAGCACTCCAAGGCGCAGGGGATCATGCTGCGCAATTTCCTGGGCATTCTGGCGCAGAAAGTGACCGACGTGCGCAGGGAAAAAGCAGATGCTGTCGCTGCGCTGGAGAGAGAACTTGCGCCGTACCGCCTGAATATATTATGCGCGGGCGTTTCGCTGAAGCTGGTTCATGAAACAGCGGAAGAGTGGAACCGGATCCATCCCGAGCTGCCGGCGATAGTTACCCCTGGCGGCTCTGTCGATTTGATCCGGGACTGTATCAGCGGTGAACCATGTGATCTGCTCATCTCCGCTGATGATGCCATTATCCGTTCCATGATGATGCCGGAATATACAGATGGATACCGGATCTGGGCGGGTAACAAGATGGTCGTTTGCGGAGAGGGGATCACCTCCGATAACTGGGAGGAGAAGCTCCTCGCCGCTGACGCCACCTTTAAGCACCATAACCCCTATGGCGACCCCGGCGGCTACCGCGCTGTCATGGCCATGCTGCTGGCTGATTACTTTAAACCCGGTCTTACTGATCGCCTGATGAACCACCCGGGGCATATCGGCATGGAGAAAGATCCCGGCCCCTTTGGAAATCTGCGGCCGGCAAAATATGAATTCATGTACTATTCCGGCGCCAGGATGTGGGGAAGGGATTTTGCGGAACTCCCTGCGATCATGGACCTATCCGATCCGGCCCTGGCTGAGGAATATGCCAGGGTCAGCTTTGCCGTGGACGAGGAAAACAGGGTGACGGCAACACCGATTGCGCATGCCCTTACCATTCCCAAAAGAGCGTTTCACAAAGAGGCGGCACAGGAATTTGCCGGGATGTTCCTGGCAATTGATAAGGAGGCCAGGGGTTTTCTGCCTCGCGAAGGTATTGTTGGTGAGGATCCCATTAAGAAGCCCCGGTAGAGTTGCGATGGGAAGTATTGGATTACCTGTTGTTGGAGTAAACAGAACAGAGAAGAATAGAAAAGAGGAGGAACGCACATGAAAGGACTCAAAAAACTGGTAAGCTTTATTCTTGTCCTGACAGTACTTGCGGCATTAGCTGCCGGCTGTACCACGGAGACTGCCGACCCCGGCGGCGAAGAGGGGGTTGATGAAGAGAGAAGTATCACCATCACCGACATGAGCGGCGATACAGTGACGATTGAAGGTGAAGTTAAAAGAATCGTCAACCTGTGGCCCGCAGGGACCGCTTCGTTTTTTGTTATGGGCGCCGGCGACATGATCGTTGGCCTTGCTGTGAGCAGCCCTGCCACTGTGTCTGGCTGGACGAGCCTATTTTATCCTGATGCTGTTAACATACCGGATTTAGGCGGCATCACCCCCTCCATTGAAGAGCTGATCAAGCTCGATCCCGATCTGGTGATCATCCATCCGAGCTCGGCCAGGGACGGCTTTGCACAGCAAATCCGCGAAGTCGGCATTCCCGCCATTAACATCTTTTTTGACAACTATGAGAGCATGGCCAAGGCCTATACCATCCTGGGTG
>CAYXKD010000100.1:0-6159 GCA_964464625.1 uncultured Syntrophomonadaceae bacterium | reverse complement strand
TCCCGTCAAAGGAGGTATCAACTGGTTAAATGGAAGTGCTAAAAGTTTCAGCAAAGTCTAGTCCCAATTCTGTGGCCGGTGCATTAGCAGGGGTGCTGCGTGAAAGGGGAGGAGCCGAGATACAGACCATAGGCGCCGGAGCCCTGAACCAGGCCGTAAAGGCGGTAGCCATTGCCCGCGGGTTTGTTGCTCCAAGTGGTATCGATCTAATCTGTATTCCCGCTTTTACGGATATTCTAATCGACGGGGAGGAACGTACTGCTATCAAATTAATTATTGAACCGCGCTAACATACGTAGAATAGAATGTTGAAAAAGACACCCTTGGGGCAAATCCGGAAGGGTGTTTTTTTTAATACAGTTATGGAGTAGAATATAGTCATGGCCAACAGTAAACTAAAAATTGCCGACTGCCACTGCGATACCATCTCTTTACTGGCAACAAATGATTATGATTTTAGCCAACGTAATTCCAGAGGGCACATTGATCTGCCCCGGCTGCTTGAAGGTGAAGTAAGACTTCAATTTTTTGCTGTTTGCGTGGCTCCTGAAAAACAGCGATCTTATTTGCAATCAGCCCTGGAGCATATCGCCCGGTATCACCGGTGCCTGGCAGCAAACAGAGAGCATATGATCAGCCTGGAGAAGAAGGAAGACCTCCTGGCGGCACAGCGTGAAGGAAAGATCGCTGCATTGCTTGCACTTGAGGGGGCGGAGCCCCTTGAGGGCAGCACTGAATTGCTGGATATTTTCTATCGTCTGGGCATGCGGGCCCTCTCCCTGACATGGAACCACCGCAATCTTTTTGCCGACGGTGCAGGCGAAGAGTCTGCCGGCGGCGGATTGACATGCGCGGGGAAAGCGCTGATAAGGGAACTTTCCGGCAAAGGAATCATCCTGGACCTGGCCCATCTATCAAATCGCTGTTTTTTTGAAGCCCTTGAATTAACGGATCAGCCCCCCCTGATTTCCCATGCCAATGCCCGCCGGCTATGCGATCATCCCCGAAATCTCGACGATGAACAGCTAAAAGCCCTTGCAAACCGGGGCGGCGTTATCGGGCTGAGCCTTTATCCTTACTTTATCACCGGCGAGGCAAAAGCCGGCCTGGAACAGCTGCTCGATCACTTTGTCCATATTGCCGGGCTTATCGGGGTGGAGCATCTTGCTTTTGGATCAGATTTTGACGGTATCCCCTGCACCATTGAGGAGATCAAAGATGTCTCCGGTTATTCCTCCCTTCCACAGGCTCTTTGCAGGCGCGGTTTTAACCATAGTGAGGTTGAAATGATCGCCTGGGATAATGTAAACAGGATACTGACAAATAATATTGGCGACGGTAAGTCATGAAGAAGAAAGAGTATCTTCCCGTGGACCTTCACCTTCACAGCACCGCTTCAGACGGATTGCTTAGCCCGGAGGAACTCATTGCCCGGGCTGCCGCCTCGGGCATGGCTGCAGCTGCGCTGACCGATCATGATACGCTGGATGGTGTTGAAGAGGCCCTCGCCGCCGGGCGGCGCTGCAACATGGAGGTCCTTCCGGGTGTAGAGATCAGCGCATCGGCAGGAGAACAGGAGATCCACCTGCTGGGATATGATCCTCTTGATCCGGAAAAATTAAACGTTGAGCTTGAGAAATTGCGTCGTGAGCGATGCCGCCGCATGGAGAAAATGGTGGCCTTATTAAACGGACTGGGATTGAAGATCACTGAAGCGGAAGTTGCATCTGAAGCGGGCCGCGCCGCCCCGGGGCGGTTGCATCTGGCCCGCCTGTTAGTTAAAAAAGGCTATGTTCCCCACATTGATGCTGCATTCTCCCTCTACCTCGAACAAGGGCGCCCTGCTTTTGTCCCCCGCAGCCTCCCGGATCCAGAGCGGGCGATGAAATTACTCCATAGCACCGGGGCTGTTCCTGTACTGGCCCATCCGGGCCCGGAGTGGTGTGGAAAGCTTGGAGAACTTGTGGCCGTGGGTCTTCGCGGTGTTGAAGTGTTCCATCCTGTACATACTCCCGTGCTTATACGTTACTATCGTCACCAGGCTGAGCAGCTGGGACTTCTCATCACAGGAGGCTCTGATTTCCATGGCGGCGGGGATCGACGCTCAGACAGAATTGGGGCCTGCACCGTTCCTTACCGCTGCCTCACTGCTTTGAAAAAAGCCCCGCGCGGGCTTCAATGATGAACTGTATTGAATTTTATCGTATTTTATGGCCTTTCAAGGGGCTTTGTGAAATGATAGAATAGCCTTATGCAAAAAGCCTGGCAAAGGAGTTATACAGATGGCAGACAAATTTATTTTCAGCCTGGAGATTTTTTTTCTAGGTTTTTCAGTAGTCATGGTAGTTCTCTTTTCCCTGTACGGGTTAATCAATCTGTTTAACAGCTTCTCTGCCCGGCCATTAAAAAAGGAGAAGAAAGAGGAGGAGCCCCTGATGGGGGAGGCGCATGGGGAGGAGCCCTTAATGGCAGAGGCGCAAGAGGAGCTTTCGCCACAGGTGGCGGCAGCAATCGCTGCGGCGCTGAACTACCATAGAAGCTCTGCTCCCTGCCCTGCCGCGCCAATGCGCATCAGAGTTGACCTTGAGGGTTTACGGGGTTCCCACTGGACTTTAGAGGGGCGGAAAGCCCTTCAAGAGAACAGATTACAGCTGGACATTTCAAGGAGGAAAAGGACTTGAAAAACTATAGAGTAACCGTTGATGGCAAGATCTTCAATGTGGTTGTGGAAGAGGTTTCAGAAAGCACTCATTTGCAAAACATGGATCGCTCCAACCCCGAAAGGCTATCTAAGGCATATCCCTCCGAAAGTGAGCCCGAAATGAAGCAGCAAAGGGTTTCCGCTGACGGAGCTGTTAATGTGGAGGCCCCCATGCCCGGTTCTATCATCAATATTGCCGTCCGGAGCGGAGAAGAAGTTAAGGAGGGCGCTGTTCTTCTCATTTTGGAAGCAATGAAGATGGAAAATGAGATTACCGCCCCCCGGCCGGGCACAGTGGGCGAAATATTTATAAATGTTGGGGATACAGTTACCGGCGGAGAGCCCCTGCTGGAGCTCTCCTAGAGCAGAGCACTTTGTTGCCTCAAAAACAATTGAAAGGGTTTTTATACAATGGCAGGACTGATTCGAGATTTTATTCAAAGTACCGGTTTTTACCATCTCACGGTTATGGAGCTGGCCATGATTGCCATTGCCTGCGTGCTGCTCTACCTGGGCATTGTTCGAAAATATGAGCCGCTGCTGCTTGTGCCTATAAGCTTTGGGATGCTGCTGGTCAACCTTCCACTGGCCGGTCTTCTCCAGCCGGAAGAGCCGGGCGTAATCGGGGGGCTGATTTACTATCTTTCTCTAGGCCTGGAAAAGGGGATCTATCCACCGTTAATATTTTTAGGGATCGGTGCGCTGACCGATTTTGGCCCGCTTATCGCCAATCCGGTAACGCTTCTTCTGGGGGCGGCGGCTCAGCTCGGTATCTTTACCACCTTTACAGGTGCCTACTTACTCGGGTTTACAGCACCCCAGTCGGGAGCCATCGGCATTATCGGCGGCGCCGACGGCCCCACGGCTATTTTTGTAGCCAGCAGGCTGGCGCCTGAACTTCTGGGCTCAATTGCCATTGCCGCCTACTCTTACATGGCCCTTGTGCCCATCATTCAACCGCCTATCATGAAGCTTTTAACCACAAAAAAAGAGCGCGAAGTGGTAATGAAGCAGCTCCGCCCTGTTTCCAGAACGGAAAAAATTATTTTCCCTATCGCCGTCATTATCCTGACGGGGCTGCTCCTACCGGCGGCTGTACCGCTCCTGGGAATGCTCATGTTCGGCAACCTGCTTCGCGAAAGCGGGGTCACAGAGCGCTTAAGCAAGACGGCTCAGACAGAGCTAAACAACATTATCGTGATATTGTTGGGCCTTTCCGTGGGCGCCAAGGCAACAGCGGGCTATTTTCTCACCCTGGACACTATCCTTATCATTGTGTTGGGCCTCGCCGCCTTTGCCTTTGGGACTGCAGGCGGAGTTTTAATGGGCAAGCTCCTTTGCCTCATCACAAAGGGGAAGATCAACCCGCTCATCGGCTCAGCGGGGGTCTCTGCGGTGCCCATGGCCGCCCGGGTTTCCCAGACACTGGGCAAAGAGGCCAATCCGAACAATTACCTGCTCATGCACGCCATGGGACCAAATGTCGCCGGTGTCATCGGATCTGCCGTTGCCGCCGGGATTATACTTTCCATTCTCGGTTAAAGAGGAGCCCCACAAAGTACGCCGGTTATAGTAACGTGAGTTACCCATAACACTTTGCTTTGTGAGGCTCCATAATTATTATAGCCGCCATGCTTCGAATTTATACCCTGATTTGACCGCCACCTTTCATATCCCCTTCCTCCCCGATCATATGTATAAGCATGATGGGGGCGGATAGGGGAAAACAACTGACATCGTTGAAGCAGCAGGGCACAGCGCTGCACCGGAAATGGAAAAGGGCCCTGATTATTCTGCCGCTCTTTTTGATCCTGCTAACCCTGGCTATGGGAATAGACTTATACCGTTATCGCGGGCGAATCTACCCTCATATCTACTTGAGCGGAGTTTCCATGGGCGGGCTGGACCTTTCAGAAGCCGAAAATATAATTGATTCAAAACTATTTTCATTGAAAGAGATCAGCTTTATCGGGCTTGAAGAGGAAAATAGAACAGTTTCCCTTTACGATCTGGGAATATCCTGGGACAAGAAGGAAATGATCTTAAAAATTCGCGAAACAGCATCAGGCTGGCAGGGTTACCCCGCCAGGCTGCAGCGCATCTTCAATCCTTCGCCGCTTGAGATCAAGGGAATTCTAAATGTGGAAAATGGTAAACTTCAAGCTTTTCTCGACGGTATGGTGATGGATGCTGAAAGAAAACCGCAGGATGCCAGGTTCGTCGTTACGGGAACAAAGGTCTCTCTGGAAAAAGAGGTGAAAGGCCGCAGTGTAAACGCAGGACTGTTGCAGAAAAAGCTGCTTCATGCAGTGAGGGAAGGTCAAAGTGTGGTTATAGTTCCCCTGGCAGCAACTAAGCCGGAGCTCACCGCAAAAATGCTGTCCGGTTACAACTTTGACCAGGTTATGCTCTCTTTTTCCACGGATGTATCTTCCGCTAACCCAAACAGGGTTCAAAATATCAGCATTGGTACCGGGGCAATTAACGGCTATCTTCTTCTGCCCGGCGAAACCTTCTCTTTTGAAGGTGTTGTAGGAGATGCAACAGCAGAAAAAGGATACCGTGAAGCGCCGGTGATCGTGGGAGGCAAGCTCGTTCCCGGGCTGGGGGGCGGGCTTTGTCAGGTGTCTTCCACACTTTACAATGCGGCGCTTTTGGCCAACCTGGCCATTGTGGAACGCTACAGCCATAGCTTAACCATCGGTTACCTGCCCGTGGGGAGGGATGCGACCATCTCTATAGGGCATGCTGATTTGAAATTTAAAAATACAAGGGATCACCCTATCTTGATCGGCGGCGAACTGAAAGATGGAACGCTCACCTTCCGTTTGTTTGGTCCGCCCATGGAGGAGCGGGTAGAACTATTTTCCTCCGATATCATCCGCCTGGAGCCGCCGGTTCACTATGAAAAGAGCGCTGCTCTTCCCCATGATACGCTGGAGTTGGTTGAAAAGGGAAGGTCAGGTTACCATGTAAAAACGTGGCGGATAGTATACTCCGGCAGCAGGGAGATCTCCCGCGAGCTGCTCAGCCATGACCATTACAATCCCGTCCCCACAGTTTACAGGATCGGCACCGGAGAATGAGAGAAAAAAAGAGCATCATGATTGTGGATTGGCAGAGGAAAGTATCTAGAAGCTTATTTATGGACAAACTAGAGATCTAGATTGATCATAAGGAGGGCAAATTTATGGATCCGAAAGAAAAAGTAGAAGAGTGTATCGACAGCTTTCGGCATTCGGTTAGACAGTTAAGAAGTGCTGCCCGTGAAACTGATAACAACCAGGCCCGCAACGCTTTTGTTGCTTCAGCCCAGAAAGTTGAAGAATGCATCAATCAGTGCCAGATGGCCCTTAACCAGCTGGATTGAGAGGCTGGAAAAGAGAAAAAGGGAATTCGGGAAGGATCAATGCTTTGGCTCCTTCTCTCCTCACAGGTTAAACAGAAAGCGGCTGCTG
>CAYXKD010000099.1:0-6340 GCA_964464625.1 uncultured Syntrophomonadaceae bacterium | reverse complement strand
TTTTCTTTGCATGATGAAACAACCTGTCCCACCATTGTTTAGATACTGCATAAAATTCGCCGGCGTGAAGACGCGCCGATTTGCCGGCAAAAATTAACAGCAGCGCCCCCTGCGAATCTATCCCAATTGCCAAAGCTTCGTGCTTGTTTTCCCTGCCCAGCAATCCTGTCATACCCAGTTCCACAAGATTCAGGCCGCCGTAGACAAGTAGTGCCGCCAGCAGCAAGATCGCCAGCAAGATAGGGAAACTGCGCATCATCCCTTTACTCCTTTTTGATAAAGAATCGTTTTCTTTTAGCATTTACGAGAAGGGTTTGGTATATTCAGTCCTGCATAAAAAAAATGTAGCAAGTGCGGGCTAAAGCTTCGGCAAGATAAGGGAGGGTGAGCAGCGCTTCATCGATGCTGTTTTCATGGCCCCCCACTTCAATAAGAATCGCAAAAGGATGCAGATCCTGATTATAGGTGAAGTCCTGCTGAAAAATGCCGCGGGAAAGCCCGGGCAGAACCGCCTCCAGCTCATTCTGCAGGCACAGGACAAAAGCAAGGTTTTCCTCGTACGCAGGGTTACGGCTGCCGACAACGAGGAGCAGCGCAGCCAGTTCCCTTCCTTCCAGGCAGGCAGTGGTCTTGGCCCTGGGGACCCCATCCCTGTGCAGATCGATAACAACCTTTATCGTGCTATTTTCTTCGAGTATCTTTTCGATAACCGGACGGGCTTTGCTATAGGCATAACGACGCGGCAGATCATAAACAGCACGGTGATGGTGCACCTGAAAGCCGTAATTCTCTTCAAGTAGCCTGGCCAGTTCCTCGCCCACCGTGACAACAGAGCGGCCGGAGGAAGCTTTCTCCCCGGAACCGGCGGTAAAAGTTTCACTGGCATGAGTATGGTAGAGTAAAATTGGCACTTCGCCATAGGGAGACATCGAAAAGGGAAAGAATGAGCCCCCCCAGGGAGGTTCTGCCGGATCAGAAGAGTAAGTCTGGGAATCCGGCAGTGCAGCATCGGGAAGCTCTGGTGAAGGGGGAAGGAGCACCGGTAAAGAGACCCCCGGCCCCACTCCGAGTTCAAGATCCAGCAAAGAGCAGGGATCACGGGGGTCAATGCCGGTCACAAAACGCATCACCGTGCAGAGCGCCCCGAAAACCTGCCCGCTGCCCGTAACAGCAGGTTGCTCCATACCTGGTATTTCATATAGCAAAATCTGCTGCAATAAATGAAGATAGCAGTCTTCCGACCCTTGTTCCGGCAGGCTGGCGCTCACTGGTTCAACCTGGTAAACCGGTGCCGGTCGTTCGGGAGGGCGGATGAAACCGCTATAGATCAATGCCAGCAAAAACATGATCAGCGCTGTCAGGGCGATCATTTTCTGCCGCCGCGACAGCAGCAGCGCTATTTTCCGCCCCGCTTTTCCCCCGCTTCTGACAAAAACATAGGCTCTGCCCCGGTTTCTCCTCCCCGGCACATACCGTCTGCCAACTGGGATCTTTCGTACTGTTTTTCCTTTAAATGATCTGCAGCCCAAAAAATCTCCCCCGCCGGCTGTAGAATATTTTAAATATATGCGGGGGGGAATACTTTATGCTACTGGCAGAGATAGCCCCTCAGGAATGAACTGCCTTTTCTCCCGTCAGATAACGGTTAATCGCATCTTCCAACGCATCGGCGGCAAGATTGGAACAGTGCATTTTTAACGGGGGCAGCCCCCCGAGCTCGCGGGCAACGTCTTCGTTTGTCACCTGCCGCGCCTCTTCCAGGGTCTTCCCTTTGATCATTTCTGTCAGCATACTGCTGCTTGCAATGGCGGCGCCGCATCCATAAGTCTGAAAATTGACATCGGTGATCCTTTTTCCTTCGATCTTTAAATAGATCTTCATCGTGTCACCACATTTAAAACTTCCCGACTCTCCGACAATATCGGGATCGGGCATCTCACCCACATTGCGCGGATTTGTAAAATGATCAATTACTATATCATTGTACATGGATCAGGACCTCCCTTTCAATTTTTATGGGGATAAAGAGCCGACATTCTGCGCAACCTTTCAGCAAGCGGCGAGAGCACCGCAAGGAGATAGTCTACATCGGTATCGCTGTTACCCCGTCCCAGGGTTAGCCTGAGAGAACCGCGGGCAACCTCGTGCTCCATCCCCATAGCCAGCAACACATGCGAAGGCTCCAGGGAACCGGAGGTGCATGCCGATCCGCTGGAGGCAGCAATTCCTTCCAGATCCAGACCCAGCAGCAGGGCCTCACCCTCAATATAATTGAAACTTACATTAACATTGCCGGGCAGGCGGGCGGTGGGGTGACCGTTAAGCACAACGTCACCCATTTCGAGAAGGTCTTTAATGAGCCCGTCGCGCAGCGCCTGAAGATACCCTGTTTTTTCAGGGAGTTCTCCTACAGCCAGCTCCAGGGCCCGGGACATCCCGATAATACCGGCGACATTCTCGGTGCCGGGACGCAGCTGCCGTTCCTGGCCTCCACCGCGACAAAGAGGCTCCAGCATAATGTCTTTTCGTGCGTAAAGAGCGCCCACCCCCTTGGGGCCATTGAATTTGTGTGCCGAAAGAGAGAGCAGGTCAATGTTCATTTCGCGCACATCTATGGGAATCTGGCCCACCGCCTGGACAGCATCGGTATGAAAAATGATACCCCGCTCCCGGGCTAGGGCACCAATTGCAGCTACCGGCTCAATGGTGCCCACTTCGTTATTTGCAGTCATGATGGAAATTAGAAAAGTCTTTGCCCTAATTGCCTTTTTCACTGTATCCGGATCGACCATGCCGTATCGGTCAACAGGCAGAAATGTCACCTCGAAACCCTCATCTGCAAGCTCTTTGCAGACATCAAGGACAGCGTGGTGCTCAATTGATGAGGTGATAAGGTGACCTTTTTCCTGCTGACGCCTTGCCGTGCCCTTGATGGCGATGTTGTTTGCTTCAGTACCGCCTGAAGTAAAAAATATTTCTTCCTCCCGGGCGCCCAGCGCCAGTGCTGTTTTTTCACGTGCCCGGATGAGCGCAGCCCGGATTTCACGGCCCGGAGAATGCAGGCTTGAAGGGTTACCATACTTATTCTGAAGATAGGGAAGCATGGCTTTCAGGGCCTCCTCGCGGATCGGAGTGGTGGCTGCATGGTCCAGATAGACTTCTCTCTTTGTCAAGGCGCTAACCTCCCTGTGAGCCGCTGTTCTCTTTGAACAGTGGATCTGTTCTTGATCCCATGAGTTCATCCAAAGAAACGCTGTCTAGAACCTCGTTAATCCGATCTCTTAATTTTTCCCATACATGACGGGTCCGGCAGGCTTCGCTGCGGCGACAGCGCAGCTCCTGCTTATCAATCCCGGCCAGGCAGTTCACCGGTACAATGGGACCTTCCACAGCGCGAACTATATCACCCACATTGATCTGCTCCGGCGGGCGAGCCAGGTAGTAGCCGCCTTTGGCGCCCCTGACACTGCAGATAAGGCCTGCCCTACGCAAATAGGGAAATATTTGCTCGAGAAATTGAAAAGAGATCTCCTCTTTGCTGGCGATCTCCCGCAAAGGCAGCGGCCCTGATCCATCATGTAAAGCAAGCATAGCCATGGCTCTGACACCATATTCCACCCTGGCCGACAGCTTCATAGAAACCCTCCCGACAATCCTGACCAAATAACTCAGAATTATATTCTAAAAAAATTCTGCTTACTTTTTAAAAGAATAGCACCGCTTCTCTCCACTGTCAAGACCCCAAAAAACACTTTTTACCTGGCTATTAACCTGACTATTAAAAAAGCTATCAAGACTATAAAAGAAGGGACTTCTCCACTGGAGGTATCTGCTCCCATTGAGCAACCGGCGGGAGCAGAAAGGTTGACGCTCCAGAATCCCTTTGCTATAGTTTAGCGACAGGGGGTAAAGAGCATGGCAGACAATTTGACGACAAAAATCCTGAGGGCACACCTTCTTTCCGGCAGACTGCAGCGGGGAGAGGAGATCGCCCTCCGCATTGATCAGACACTAACCCAGGATGCCACCGGGACCATGGCCTATTTGCAATTTGAAGCTCTGGGCATTAGTAAGGTGCGCACCGAACTTTCAGTAAGCTATGTTGACCATAACACCCTTCAGGGCAGTTTTGAAAACGCCGATGATCACCGCTACCTGCAGACGGCGGCGGCGCGTTTCGGCGTTTTTTTTTCCAGGCCCGGCAACGGGATCTGCCACCAGGTTCATCTGGAGCGCTTTGGTATCCCGGGAAAAACCCTGCTCGGATCGGATAGCCACACCCCCACCGGAGGCGGCCTGGGCATGCTAGCTATAGGCGCGGGTGGTCTCGATGTAGCCGTGGCCATGGCCGGCGGTCCCTTCTATTTAAATATGCCGCAGGTGTTCCAGGTAAACCTTGTTGGAGAGCTGCCTCCCTGGACCGGAGCGAAGGATATCATTCTTGAATTGTTGCGCCGCCTCACCGTTAAGGGAGGAACTGGCAAGATCATCGAGTATAGCGGGCCCGGTGTAGCTCAATTAACAGTGCCCCAGCGGGCTACAATCGCGAACATGGGTGCCGAGCTGGGAGCAACCACTTCGATCTTCCCCAGTGACGGGATGACGCACCGCTTTCTCCTCTCCCAGGGGCGCGGTGAAGTCTGGAGAGAGCTGCAAGCCGATCCAGGAGCCTCTTATGGCAATGGGATCACCCTCGACTTAAGCAAGGTGGAACCGCTGGCAGCCTGCCCTCACAGCCCCGACGCTGTCAGGCCAATTCGTGAAATCGGATCCCTGCCCGTGGAGCAGGTCGCCATCGGCAGCTGCACGAATTCCTCATTTCAGGATCTGCTGCTTGTCGCAGAAATTTTAGGGGGTAAGACTGTCCATCCCCGGGTCAGCCTGGTGATCGCCCCCGGTTCACGGCAGGTTCTACTTATGCTGGCGCGCAGCGGCGCCCTGGAGAAACTCATTGCCTCAGGAGCGAGAATCCTGGAACCCGCCTGCGGCCCCTGTATCGGGATGGGACAAGCACCCCCCTCGGACTCCCTTTCGATACGCACTTTTAACCGTAATTTTCGTGGTCGTTGCGGTACTGCAAACGCCAAAGTTTACCTCACCGGCCCCGCTGCAGCGGCAGTAAGCGCCCTGCAGGGCAGGATCACCGATCCTCGCGAATGGGGGGATTTTCCTGATCTGCCTGAAGCACCGCCGCCTTTGCTTGACGACAGCATGATCATAGGTCCTCCTGAAGACGGCAGCGGGGTAGAGATTATCCGCGGACCCAACATTAAGCCCGTACCACTAAACAGCCCCCCTGCTGACGAACTTTTTTTGACCCTCCTGCTGAAAGCAGGGGACAATGTCACTACTGATGAGATTATGCCGGCAGGGGCTAAAATTTTACCCCTGCGATCCAATATACCGGCCATCAGCAAGTTTGTTTTCGCCCCGCTGGACAAGAATTTCGCCCGGCGAGCCCGGGAAAGTGGCGGCGGGCTGGTTGTGGGCGGAGAGAACTATGGCCAGGGTTCGAGCCGGGAGCATGCCGCCCTGGCACCTATGTACCTGGGAATAAGGGTTGTTCTGGCAAAATCATTTGCCCGGATCCATCATACAAACCTGGTGAATTTCGGGATCATCCCCCTTATCTTCACCGATGAGGCCGATTACGACAGGTTATCTCAGGGCGATGTGATTATTGTCAAAAAGATTTGGAAACAACTTGATGAGGGTCCTATCAGTATAACGAATCAAACGCAGAACTGCACCTTCACTGCACGGCATGAGCTTTCACCGCGGCAGGTCAGGATTATAAAAGCAGGCGGCCTCTTACTGGAGGCTGGAGGTCAGAGGTAGGAAGTTGGAAAGACTTCATAAAGGGTTATTGGGCTCCGGGGTTTTTTTGCAGGCCACCGCTACAGCCCCGGCGAAGGGTGGATCATGAGTCATGGAGATCTCAATCATATCGATCCCTCTCTCTGCAGCCTTTTGGGCGGCTATACCTGAAAGCCTTACCCGCGGCTGCTTACCCGGTGGAGCAATAATCTCCACATCTTTCCATGACACAGGCCCCGGACCGCAGCACAGTGCTTTCATAACCGCCTCCTTGGCGGCAAAACGGGCGGCCATTGCCGGTAAAAAAGCCCTCCGGGGCATGAGCAATGAAAGCTCTGTGGTGCTAAAAATCCTTCTTAAAAAACGCTGCGGGCGGCGGCGGTAAGCCCGCTCGATTCGTTTAATGGAAATAATGTCAATCCCCAGGCCGGCAATCATGGAGCACACCCTCCTTTTCATCTCTTTCAAATATACCCCAATCAGAAGCAGCAGTCCACCAGAGCATTCTTCTTTTTCCCTCTTT
>CAYXKD010000098.1:0-6454 GCA_964464625.1 uncultured Syntrophomonadaceae bacterium | reverse complement strand
CGGCGTCTGCGCCGCTCTGATCCTGCCCGCAATAATGCTCCACCTGTGGTACCTGAACATCTTACCCTGCTGGAGTACTTTCGGCCTGATGCCGGTGGTGCCCTCCTTTTTCATCGCCATCGTCACTCTGGTAACGGTGTCCCTTCTCACCCCTGCTCCTCCGGCAGCTCTGCGGGAAAAAACCTTTGGCCTCTTTGCACAAGTTTTTGAATAGAATGAGCAAGCCCGACGAGCCTCCAGTTGCATTAAACATCCTGGAATTTAAACTTAAATCATAGCAAAAAGCTAATGGGGGGAAACAGGACATCGGTCAGTGAAAACTCATGCATTTAAAGAGAAAGACCGGCAAGAAAAGAAGAGCGTATTTGGCTGTTTTGATTTATAATGATTCTATGGGAAGCAGTTAATTCGACAAATAAATCTGGGGAGGGCTTGCACGGTGAAAAGAAAGGTTACCTTGTTAAGTATCGTTTTCACAGTAATCATACTTTTGGTCCTGGCAGGCGGATGTGCGCTGTTCCAGAAAGGTGAAGCACCCGGTTCCGGTGAAATAGACAATAATTTTGAGGAGCCTGACGGTGACGAAGAAGATGCAGCCCCGGGGGGGGATAGCGCTCCCAGCGAAACTTCACCCGGTAATAATGAAGGCAAAGAGGGAAATGAAGCAGAGGACGGTAAGATCAGAATCACCCTATATTTTGGTGATAAAAAAGCCATCGAGGAGGGCAGTCCTTGCAATACCGGTTATGTCAGCCCGGTAGTACGCGAATTTCCCCATACCACCGCTGTGCTGTGCCTGGCCCTGGAGGAGCTGATCCGCGGTCCCCTACCCGGGGAGGAGAACCTGGTGAGAACTTTACCGGCGACAGTGGAGATCCTCAACCTCAAGATTGAAAACGAGGTCGCCCTGATTGATTTTTCTTCAGAAATTATCACCGACAGCCCGGGCGGCACCCTGGGAGGTTCCATCTTGATCCAGTCGCTTGTTTATACCGTTACCGAATTTCCCACCGTTAAGTCGGTGCTGGTGACGGTTGAAGGAGAAACCTTCTCTGACGGCCATTTTATCTGGGAAAACCCCATTAGCAGGGAATATTTCAGCTCTTCGGGGTGATAGCACCTCCGATTCCCGTGGGGAATCTTAACAGTTTAAGCGCCGTTGTAATAAATAAGGAGCCAGGAGTTGCCTTGAAAAGCTGATGAGCCGGCGGAGAGGGAACGCCCGATAAAGTAGATACTTCCCTTTAATATAAAAGTAGGGGGTTCCCGCAGTGCTCCAGAAAGCGCATAAAATCAGCCTGTCTGATTGTCAGTGTAGCGGTGTTCACATTGGGGTGGAAGTTTATCCATTCCTCTTGCTGCAGATCTTTGTCGAGAACGACAATGACACCCTCCGCCCCCTCATTAATCAGCCCAAAAGGAGAGACAGAACCCTGTTCCAGACCGAGGTATTTCAGGAGCCTTTTCGATGATGCAAAGCTGAGCTTCTTCTCGCCGGCTTTACTGGCTATCTCTTTCAGCTCCGTTCTTTTTGAATACTCGAGAATGATCAGATAGTGTCTGTTCCCCCTGTCATTTCGCAGAAACAGGTTTTTACACTGGGCTCCTTTCATCGCAGCATAGTACCTGCTCGCCTCTTCGACAGTATAAACAGGAGGATGTTCATGGCGGGTGTAGTTAATGTTTAATTTTTCCAGAAATGCTTGTACTTCTTTTTCTTTTTCGGTAATCATCGTTGCACCTTTTTCTATTTTCTAGCTGCTAAAGCCCTGAGTTATTCCTCTCATCCCGATGCGCCATTTCCATCTAAGCCCAGGTTGACAAACAGGGTCCGCATTTCCCTATCTCTGCAACCGAAAAGGAAGGTGCAATGCATGCGCATCACCTGCCGCTCCGTTGCAACGCCTGCATCGTCTATATACTCTAAACATAGAATAAAACCGTGCTGTTCTGCTGCCGCCTTTGGACCTTTCCTTTTCCTTCAAGATAATGGATGTGGGCAATAGCCTCACCGATGGCAAACCACTTCTGAGCTACAGGAAATTGCTCCCAGCTGCGGACATCAATGTCCCATTCCATCTGTGCTGCCACCTCGTAAGCATTGAGCGGCCCGCTCTTTTTAAGGATAGAAGCCACCTCTTGCAACCTTTCTTGATGATGAGCCTTTAGCTCACGGATTCTTCCCTTGCTATCAGTAACGATGCGCCTGTGCCCGGGAAGCAGCAGTTCAATCTCCATAGGATATACCTTATCCAGACTTTCCAGGTACTCTTCAAGGGGGTTTTCTGCATCATGCCAGGCAGCAATGTTTGGAGTAATATCGCCCAGAATATGGTCGCCGGAAATAAATATTTTACGGGAGCGATCATACAGACACATATGCCCCGAGGTATGCCCCGGTGTATGCACACATTCAAGGATATAGGGGCCGTACTGGAGATTGTCTCCCTCGCTTACAAATTCAAAATCTATAGGACCGGTGGCGCTGTAACGGTTGCCGGGATGCAAGGCCAGCGATGTTTTAAGCTCCTCCTCGGGGAAGCCATGCCTTCCGGCAATATGAAAAAGCAGTTCCCAAAGGTCGGTCATAGCCACAATATCAGCATCAGGCCTGTTGAAAAAGACACGCGATGAGGGGACTACCAGTTCGCCAACCAGCCCCAGGTGATCGGCATGCAGATGCGTAATAAAAAAATCGGTCTGTGCAAGGTCAATTTCCAGCTCCTTGAGCACCGCTTTCATCGCTGTAAGGCATTCTTCCCGATTCATCCCCGTGTCGATAATCAGGTTGCGATGGCTCGATTTAATAATGTATGAATTTGTAGCTTTGAGCGGATTTTTCGGTAAAGGGATCTCCGCTCTGAACAGCTGCGGTATTACTTCTTCCATAACCGGTTTACTCATTATAAAAGCTCCTTTGTCTGATTATTTGCAGCAAAACCGCCGACCATGCGCCCAAGTTAGTAAACTTGGTGCCAGGCACCAAGTTTACTAACTTGGGGAGAGGGGATAAATCTTTTTGCCTGGCACAGGGGGGCCGCAGGCGTAAATCTCGGCTACATGCAGCCCTTTCTCTTTCACCGTACCCCTGACCTGGAAAGAAACAACTTCGGGAGTGATCACATTGGCGGCATATTTTACTCCCGGTGGGAATTCTATGGAGGTGTGCAAGTAGTCGCCACTGCATCGTACCGCCGGCACTATCTCAATGTGTAGTTTTCCATCATAATATGCAACCACCTTGATGCTTTTCATGGCGGAAAATTTGTCGGCTACCGCTTTTGGAAAATAAACCGGCCGTCTTGCTATGTTGATCCTGCTCTGAACATATTTCCCAAGGATTCGGACCGGTGAGAACTGGCGCAGGGGGCTAACATGAGTTATTTCTATGGTCCCGGTATTGCGGAAGCCGGTATAGGCATTGTAGCGAACCATATCGCTCTTTTGGAGATGCTCCGTTGCCGGGCCACTTTCTGCAAAACCTTTAAAGATTCCTTCCACGAAAAAGTAGTTTAGCTGAGGGTCTATTACCAGAATGGAGGTCTCCGGGTTATCCTGCAAATTTTGTGCAGTTTTCCAGAGCATAAGGTTACCAAAAATCAGCTCACCTTCAAAATATTCCAGGCTGCTGACAATGACTATATTGGGCTGGCCCTCCTGATCAACCGTGGCCAGGAATTTGGGATGCAGCCAGTTGTTGATCACCGGGATCTGTTTTTCATTGAGCATATCCTTTTTCCTCCCGCAGTCCTCTCACTTGCAAATCCAGGCTGCTAAAATGCCAGAAATGGTGGCCCCGTTAAAAGGTATGCGCCTCGCGGCGAATTATCTCTTCCTGGATCTCAGTGCCAAGGTGGACAAAATAGGCATTGTATCCCGTCACCCTTACCAGCAGATTGGCATATTCTTCCGGGTTGTCACGGGCCCGGCGCAGCACTTCCGGATCAACCAGGTTGATCTGCAAGGCTGTTCCTCCCGTCTCTTCGTAAGCCCGCAGAAAAGCGGTAAATTTGGCCAGGTGCTCTTCGTCTCGAAGCAGGGAGGGATGAAAGCTCATCGTATGCGAAACGCCGTTAGGCACAGTCTCCAGGCCAAGGTTACGCACGGAGTGCACCACAGCAGTAGGTCCCTCACGGTCCGCCCCATTTACAGGGCAGACCCCGTTGGAAAGAGCCTCACCCCGGCGCCGCCCATCCGGTGTGGAGGCGGTATAAGGAGCGTAGGAAATCCAGTAATTCCAGGAGAGATAGCCTCCCCGAAAACGCCGCTCCGTTACCGGAGAAATTCTGTTCGCTGCTTTTTCAGTCCACCAGCGCGAGATTTCGCGAGCGATACCGTCAGCAAAAGGATCATCATTTCCATACTTGGGAGCACGGTTGAGAAGGATCTGTCTAAGTTCCTCTTCCCCATCAAAATCTTTGCGTAGAGCTTCGACCAGCTCCTTCATTGATACTAGCTGATCCTGGTAGACCAGTTTCCGCACGGCGCTCACCGAATCCGCCGCGGTAGCCAGGGCAACCCCCTCAACAGTGATAAATTTATATCGGGCACCACCGCAGTTGACATCAACCGCCTGATCAATACAACCTTCCACCAGCAGGGAGAGATAGGGGACGGGGTCAAACTTCGCCCGGATGCCATCGGCTTCCGAAGCGAGATGGATGATCTGGTCCAGCAAAAAATCAAGCTGCCGGTAAAAAGCACCATTGAACTCTTCTTCGCTTTTGAAAGCAAGGGCGTCACCTGTGCGCGGGCCAATCTGCTGGCCGCTTTGCATGTCCCGCCCATCATTTAGAGCCAGCTCCACCGCCTTGGCCAAGTTCAGGTTAGCATCAACTGTTCCGGAGCGATCATTCCCCTGCATCGTATTCTCAAGACAGCCCACAGGGGCGTAATCCCAGGTTTCTTCTGCTGGAACACCCTGAAAAACAAGGCCCTGCATGGAGAGTTCATCAAAATTAAGAATAAAGGGTGCCCCCTGGGATTCCTTGACCATCAGGGCAACCTTATGAAGCAATTCATCGGAAGAATGCCGGTGAATTCGAATATTCGGTTTCGGCTCAAGCAGATTCATTTCGGCGATTACTTCCAGGATAAGCATGGTCAACTCATTGGTCAGATCTTCCCCGTCAGGCCCGCAGCCGCTCAATGTAATGAGTTGCCCGAAACCGGAGTTGACCCCCTGGTTGCGGGCTGTCCGCCCCTGGTAATCATAAACATAGTTGTGTTTGATCCAGAAACAGTGAAGCAGTTCCCTGGCAAATTCACGGGTTAAAACCCCTTTTTCAATATCATTTATATAGAAGGGATAGAGATAGCGATCAATGCGTCCGTAGGAGAGTCCCGCTCCCGGATAGGACTCGGCTGCCATAACCAGCATATGGGTGAACCAAAGTGCCTGCAGCGCTTCCCAGAAGCTGCGCGGCCTTTCGTAAGGTACCCGCGCCGTGATCTCGATCATCCGGGCAAGTTCATTTTTGCGCTGGGGATCCTCTGTGTCCAGCAAAGCGGCTTCCAGCAGCTTCCGGTAGCGTTCTGCCAGGATACGCGGCGCTTCGGCAGACATTTTCATTGCATTCAGGTAAGCCCTTTTCCCGGAGTCTTTTTCAACTGCAAGTCTCTCTTCGACTTCAGCAAGGATCCCCGAAAAACCTTTACGTAGAACCTTTCGATAATTGGGGATCAGGTGGCCGGGAACTGCACCGGCGTTGCCGATGCCCTTTTCATGTGTGTCGAGTAAACGATCAACCCAGCGGTAAGTTGCAGCAGCATACTGTCGCATCTCTTTTTGGTCAAGGGTTTTAGAAAGAGCAGTATTAAAGTGGGAGCCCACAATGAGCTCTCCCTGAAGCACCTGCACCGGCAGCTCTTTCTTCAGTACCTCATTAAAGAAGAAGGCCCGGCGTTCGGCTAAAGAGAAGTGGTAAAAATTCGGCGGTAGATGCACTTTTTCCGCCATCGCCTTCATTGTTTCCCTGGTAATCTGGAAAAAGGGAAAGATCTCCGGCACCACACCCCAGTTGTAAGGAGCATAAAGTTCATCCCATCCATCCCCGGTGCCGTAGGCGTTAACTTCATTGCGGTAGTAATCCCGTTCATAAAAGGACCAGTATTCATCGCGCAGTTTTTCCACCCGGGGACTTAAATGTTTAGCCTCCCAGAGCTTGACATCCATCAGCCCTCTCCTTTAAAACAGAATTATTATTTTATTTCATATTATTATACTGTAAGATGTCACTGGATTCAAATAAAAGTTCTATAATTGTGAAAGCTTCTCATCACGATGGGGCCATCCTCAGGGGGGGTCCTTTCTATGGTTTCAAGAGGATTTAAGCGGCAGTTCAAATATACTCCCTGCCTGATGGTCCAGGCACCTTTCACCAAAAGCATGGTGCAAAGCCCGTCTTTAGACTTTAACACCATGAATCTTTAGGAGTTAGGAAAACATAAAACG
>CAYXKD010000097.1:0-6531 GCA_964464625.1 uncultured Syntrophomonadaceae bacterium | reverse complement strand
CTTAAAGCAGGCTTATTTTGATCTCCTTCCCCCCGCTAACATTTTACTCACAGCATTCTGCACTTTGGACAGCGGTAAGGATCCTGCTTCTCCCGCTTTGCCGCCCTTATGCCAACTGTTGTGCCCCAACCTCCCTCCTCTTGATCTTAGCAGTTCATCGCTCCGGAACGGGCGGTAAGTCAAATCCTCCGCTCGCTGAGTCAAGGCAGCGGCTACAGCAGCTAAGCGGCGCCTTTGCCTTAAAGGCCGAAATGAGGAGGCGGAAAAATGGATAATCCGGGGAGAAGGTATAACCGTTCCACAAACCGAATACCTCTTCAGATTTACGAAGGTTTTGAAAGTTCGCCTTTTCGGAGAATCCTGTAAAAACTGAGGAGGAAAGATCATGAGCCCTGATTGGAAGGTAAAAAGGAGAGATTTCCCTGTAATTGACGTGAGAGAATTAACAGGCAATTTTCTACCCATGATTCTTCGCCGGGCGCAGCAGGTTGACCTGAAGGGCGGGATCTGCGTTATTCAGAGCTTTGAACCTAAGCCCCTCTATTCAGCATTAAAAGATCTCGGCTTTGAACATTTCACTGATAAGGTTTCAGAACATGAATACAGAAGTTATTTTTACAGAACGGAGCTGAAAGCATCCACCTTTAAAAGCGGAGCTGACATGCCCTTCAAGCCTACGGCTATTTTGAATTACAAAGTGATCGATGACATGCTTGCGGGAACGGTTGTGGATTTTTGGGAATTCATATGGGAGGATGAGGATTCTGCCCTGGATTTGAAAACCAAGCTGCTCCTCTCCATGAGTAACGCTGTGGGGGCATCCAGATTCAGGCAGGCTACCAGGGAGCTGATCAAAGCCTACGCCCTTGGAGTTACAGTCAGGGAGATGGACGAACTTTTTTCGCTTTTTGCCTGGAATCAGGGAATAGGCCACTTTTCATCGGAAATAGGGCCCTCCACCCTTTTTGGAGCCTACAGGCTCATTAAAAAAAGGGAGCGCCAGGGTTTGGAGAAAAAAGAGATCATCACTGAGGTTATGGAGACATTTGGAGAGAGGAATCCCCATGTAAATCCGCTGTATCGAAGTTAAGTCAAGTGCTGCGAAAGCATCACCGGGTAACAATGAGCGGGACAGTAACAAGGATGCTCTGATAATAGAAATAACAACAGGGGAGGAAAGCAGAATGACTATGTTTTGTTACCAGTGCCAGGAAACAGCCAGGGGCACAGGCTGCACAGTGCGCGGTGTTTGCGGAAAAAATGAAGAGCTGGCTGCACTTCAGGATCTTCTTATTTATACTCTAAAAGGTATTTCCGAAGTTGTGGTCAAGGGAAGGATCAACAGGAGCACATTGGCTGATCTGGATTACGAGGTGTTCAGCAGCCTTTTCATGACAATCACCAATGCAAATTTCGATGACAAAGCCTTTGAAAAACAGATCAAAAAGATGATGGCCTTCCGGGACAGTCTAAGAGAGTCACTTGCCCTTAAAGATCTGCATGATGCGGCAACCTTTACCGTAACTTCAAGGGATTCCATGCTGGAAAAAGCCGCCTCTACAGGTATACTGGCAACAGACGATGAAGATGTGCGCTCCCTCCGTGAGATGATCACCTACGGTCTAAAGGGAATGGCGGCCTATGCCGAGCATGCGAAAAATATTGGAAAGGAAAACCCCGCGGTTAACGCCTTTATCTATGAAGCGCTGGCATCAATGTTGGACGATAGACTCACGGCAGACGATCTCGTGGCATTGACCCTTAAAACCGGTGAATATGGCGTAAAGGCGATGGCGCTTCTGGATGAAGCCAACAGATTCAAATTTGGAAACCCTGAAATTACCGAAGTCAGCATCGGTGTAAGGGAGAATCCGGCAATCCTTATCTCCGGCCATGATCTTACCGATCTGGAGCAGCTGCTGGAGCAGAGCCGGGGCACCGGCGTTGATGTATACACTCACAGCGAAATGCTCCCGGCTCACTATTACCCCGTTTTTAAACAATATGATCACTTTGCCGGCAATTATGGAGGTGCCTGGTGGAAACAGCTTGACGAATTTCTCTCCTTCGGGGGACCCATTCTCTTCACCACAAACTGCATCGTTCCCCCCAGAAGCGATGAGGTCAAAAGCAGGATCTTTACCACAGGCTCCACCGGTTATCCAGGGTGCCGGCATATCGATGCTGATGATCAAGGCATTAAGGATTTTTCAGAAATAATCGCCCTTGCCAAAACCCTGCCCCCACCGGGTGAAATTGAGAAGGGAACCATTGTGGGCGGCTTTGCCCACAACCAGGTCCTGGCTCTGGCTGATAAAATTGTCGATGCCGTCAAATCCGGTGCCATCAAAAAGTTCTTTGTTATGGCCGGCTGCGACGGGCGGATGAAATCACGGCAGTATTATACTGATTTCGCCGAAAAATTGCCCCGGGACAGTGTAATTCTCACAGCCGGCTGCGCCAAGTATCGTTACAACAAGCTTAACCTGGGCGATATCGGAGGTATTCCCCGCGTTCTTGACGCCGGGCAGTGCAATGACTCTTACTCGCTGGCTGTCATTGCGCTTAAGCTCAAAGAACTGTTTAATCTCGACGATATCAACAAGCTGCCCATCGCCTACAATATCGCCTGGTACGAGCAAAAAGCAGTCATCGTGCTCCTGGCACTGCTTTACCTGGGCGTCAAGAATATTCACCTTGGCCCCACACTTCCGGGATTTCTCTCCCCTAATGTGGGGAAAATCCTGGTGGAGAAGTTCGGCCTTTCCGGCATCGGCACTGTGGATGAAGATATTGAGCTCTTCATGGGCCGGTAATAAACAGGCTGCCCGGGGATCTTTAGCTGTTAATCTCCGTACATTTAATTGCATCTTCTGAATATAGCACTCTCAGGAATCGTTGAAATCGTGGAGAATTCCGCTGCCCCGATCTATTCGGGGCAGCCTTTTAGGTTCCCCTCTGGCAATAGCTTTCCCCCCGCCTTTTACTATTTTAAGTCCCCTGGCGTCGCTGTATTGCAGGAACATTCTAAATCATACAGAATAATATAGTATATTGGATCCTGCACCGGTCAGGTCAAATACTTCCAGATGCCCATATCCAAATTACAAGGAGGGTTACAATGGAAAAAATTTGGTTGAAAAACTATGAGCCTTCTGTTCCGCACAGCATTGATTATCCCGACATATCTCTTTATGAAATGCTTAAAAGGTCCGTGGAGAGCTACCCCCAAAACATCGCCCTATCATTTATGGGCAGGGAATTGAGCTACAGCGAGTTGCTTACACTCATTGAATCCTTTGCATCAGCCCTGGAAGGGCTTGGCGTAAGGAAGGGGGATCGCGTAGCCATACACCTGCCCAACTGCACGCAGTTCCCCATAGCTTATTACGGCGCCCTCGCCATCGGAGCTATAGCCGTCCCCTGCAATGTTATGTATGTAGCCCGCGAATTGATCTACCAGCTCAAAGATTCAGGAGCAACTACAATTATTACCATGACCCGTTTCTATAATATGATTAAGGAAATACAGCCTAAAACGGAGATAAAAACCATCATTGTGACCAATATAAAGGATTTCTTTCCAGGGATGTTGCGCCTGCTCTATACTATTGCTCAAGAAAAAAAGGAGGGCGATCGGGTAAATATCGCCGCAGAGGATTATAATTTCCTCGATCTTTTGAAAGCCAATGCCGGCAAAAAGCCTGATCCTGTTAAAGTGGCGCCTGAAGACAGGGCGGCCTACATGTACACCGGTGGTTCAACGGGCGCATCCAAAGGGGCGGTTCTCCAGCACCGTCACGTTCTGGCCAATACCATGCAGATGACAAACTGGCTGCCCGGTTTAATAAAAGGAGAAGAGATACTTCTGGCAGTGCTGCCATTTTTCCATGCCTATGGGATCACCATGGCGCTGAATATGCCTCTTTTTGTGGGATGCAAGGTGGTGATGCTGCCCCGCTTTGTGATTAAGGATGTGCTCAAGACCATTGACAAGGAAAAACCAACCCTTTTACCCGGTGTGCCAACCATGTATATAGCGATCAACAATGCGCCAAACCTGCACCGCTATGACATCAAATCAATTAAAATATGCATGAGCGGCGCTGCTCCCTTGCCTGTTGAAGTGAGGCGGCAGTTCGAGAAAAACACCGGCGGCAAGCTGGTGGAGGGTTATGGAATGACAGAGGCATCCACCCTCACTCAGGCCAACCCCATTTACGGCAAGAATATTGACGGCAGTGTGGGCCTTCCCGTGCCCGATACCGATGTTAAAATCATGGATATAGAAAAAGGCGAAGTGGAGCTGCCCCTGGGCGAGATCGGCGAGGTCTGCATCCGGGGCCCGCAGGTGATGGAATGTTATCACAACATGCCCGAGGAGACGAAAAACAATCTGCGCGACGGCTGGCTCTATACAGGGGATATCGGCAGGATGGACGAAGAGGGTTATACCTATATTGTGGACCGTAAAAAGGATATGGTTATCGCCGGCGGTTACAATGTCTACCCCCGGGATATCGAAGAGGTTCTCTTTGCCCATCCGAAAATTATGGAAGCCGCTGTGGCAGGGATCATGGATCCCTACCGGGGTGAAACCCTGAAGGCCTATGTCGTCGTAAAGGAGGGCGAGAAGCTCACCGAAGAGGAGGTTATCGAATTCTGCAAAGACAACCTTGCTGCATATAAGGTGCCGAAGCTCGTTGAATTCCGCCCGGAGCTGCCGAAAACCATGGTTGGCAAAGTCCTGCGCCGCATCCTGCGGGAGGAAGAGGAGAAAAAAACTGCCAATTAGGTTTTTTACGCAGGTTACCCTTTAATTAAGATAAATGCAGTCAACCCCGGGGAGTTGCGCTGTACTGTTAGTTGCTCCGTTGCCAGGCAACGGAGCAACTATTTGAAGAAGGAAAAAGATCTTGCCCCAGGACTCGTTGCCAGACAGGAGGATAAGATTATATAATGAACACTAAAGAAGCAGAGAAACACTAAAGCCTGAAATATCACAAAAGAAGCTGATACTGCTATGTTTAGCCCTTATTTATGGATCTTAAGCATCGGTCATCTCACCATTGATTTATGCCAGGGCGCCCTCCCTATTCTCACACCGCTCCTGGCGGAAAAATTAAACTTGAATTATTTCCAGATCGGCCTGGTTGCGCTGGCCTTTACCTTTAGCTCAGCCATCATTCAGCCCCTTTTCGGGGCTCTTAGCGACCGCTACAGCATGCCCTGGCTAATGCCCCTGGGGCTTTTTCTTTCGGGAACAGCCCTGGCAATGACGGGAACAGCAAATTCTTTCGGACTGCTCTTGTTTGTGGTGCTCCTGAGCGGCATCGGAGTGGCAGGATACCATCCTGAAGGTTCAAAAGTGGCTCATTACATCAGCAAGGATGATAGAGCGGGCACCTCTATGGCGATTTTTTCAGTAGGGGGCAATCTCGGCCACGGGCTTGGTCCTTTAATGGCAGTTTTTGTCCTCAGTTTTTCAGGACTGGCCTCGGTTCACTATATTATGATTCCCGGAGTGCTGGCTGCCCTCTTTTTTATATTTTTAATACCCCGGTTCAAGGCTATTCTGGATGTTAAAGCGCCCGTGGTGAATAAAATCAGGGAGGAAGTGAACAGTGGTCACCAGAATCACAGGGTGAACCTCCTCTTTCTCATGCTGTATGTGGCCGTAAGGTCATGGATACAAGCAGGAATTGTCTACTTCATCCCTTTCTATTTTCATGGTTTTGTGGGTGTTTCCGCTCCTGAATACCTGGTAAGCATTTTTTTAATTGCCGGTGCAGTAGGCACAGTTTTGGGCGGTCCTTTTGCCGATCGCTTTGGCGGGCGTAATGGTCTGCTGTTCTCCATGATCATTTCCTTAATCACGATTTTCCCCTTTTTGCATTTGAAGGGCAATTTAATCCCCATGATGGCCTTTATTTCCGGAACAGCACTTCTCTCCACTTTTTCCACCACGGTGGTTTTTGGTCAAAGACTTTTGCCAAAAAACATCGGCCTTGCTTCGGGGCTGCTGCTGGGCTTCGGGGTGGGCATGGGTTCAGTGGGAGTTATGCTGCTGGGCGCTATTGCCGATCGTGCCGGTCTGCCCTTCACCATGAACATTATCTGCCTGCTGCCGCTCCTGGGGATTATCTTCTCTTTTACCCTGCCGGACATACGGACAGGGCAGCCTGGCGGCGCGGCTAAAAAAGCCCTGCAGCAGCAGGGTTAGCCCACCCCGCTTTCATCTTAAAACAGATCGCAGCCGCAGTCATGGTCGCATGGTAAGCCCCGGATCCTGAAAAGAAGATCTCCCCTTTCAGGCGGGGATTGCAGAAGAAGGATTGCTGCTGTTCTAGAGCGTTTTCAAAGTGCTTCGCGACAGTTTCCAGAATGATAAGCCGTAAAAAACAATCGATACGCCCACAAGTATGAGGATGCTTACCAGAGGTGTGATCTCATGGCCGCTGAAGATGTAGGTCACTCCCATGAATTCTTTGAATCCCTGGACATAGCTTTCATCGACCATCTTGAAAACAG
>CAYXKD010000096.1:0-6572 GCA_964464625.1 uncultured Syntrophomonadaceae bacterium | reverse complement strand
ATTTTGCCCTTCTTTTTACCATCCGCATCATCTTTCTGGGTTTTGTTCAGAAGAAAGGATGGCTGAACAATAACCCCAAATTCCTGCAGGCCTTTTGGAACGAGTACCGGCAATCAGAAGCCATTGATATTTTCTATAAGGAATGGCTGGGGCCCCTTTTCTTCGAGGCACTCAGTTCACCACCCGGACGCAAAGTGTCCTATGGGAGTGCCCCATTTTCTGGGGAGACCCAGGAGGCACTACAGATGTTTCCCTATTTAAACGGTGAACTTTTCAAACCCAAGCAGGATGTGGACGATCAAGGACTTTGGATCCCCGATGAACAGATCAGCGATTTCTTTGATTTTCTTTTTCAGTATAATTTTACTGTCGAAGAGAATGAACTCTATGACGAGGAGTTGGAGCTAAACCCTGAATTTTTGGGCATTATTTTTGAGCGCCTCACAAACATGGATCAGGGTGCAGTTTATACGCCGCGTGAGGAAGTTGATCTAATGTGCCGCCTGGCTTTGGTCAGATGGTTGGAGCAGGTTACGGGGATCGGAAAAGGCGATCTGTATCGTCTTTTCTTTCGCGAAGCCGGTACTGGTGAAGCTTATGATGAGTATCAAAAGCAGGGTGATTTTTCCCCTGCAGAAATCAGGATTTTGATTGGATCGCTGGAAAAGGTTACTGTGTGTGATCCCGCTGCTGGCTCGGGCGCCTTTGAGGTGGGAATGTTGCAAGTACTCGAACAGGTTCTAGAAAACCTCTACTCCCGCAACAATACTCCTGAAGATCTTAAGAACAGGAACCCTGATCCTTTCGAGCGAAAGAAAGCGATTATCGCCACCTCGTTGTATGGAGCAGAGGTCAAACGCTGGGCAGTATGGATCAACCACCTGCGACTGTGGCTGACCCTTTTTGTGGATATGCCTGATGAATTGAAAAGCTCATTTGGGCCGCTTTTACCCAACCTGGCTTTCAAAGTGCGGACCGGTGACTCGCTGGTACAACGCATTGGTGACAGAAACCATCCGGTGCAGGGCCATGCCAATCTTCCTGCGGAGGTTAAGCGCAAGATCACCTTGCTTAGACAAAATAAGCGTGACTTTTTCTACAACAGGAACAATGATTACTGTACTATTGAGCATGAGGAGCTGGCTGTATTCCAGGCAATCCTGGATACTGAAATTAACGAACGCCGGGAGCAGATCCGCGGACTGTACAGGGGCAACTCGAAGCAAGGCATACTGTTTCAAACAGGTCCGGTGCAAGCCGATTTGAATTTCGCTGAGAAAGCAGAGGCCCAGCGAGCTCTGTGGGAAGCGGAAATCGTAGAACTACGGGTCCAGAAGCAAAGCCTTAGAAGGGAGCGCCCCTTCATCTGGAGCATCGAATTCGCGGAGATATTCTTTGATCGCGGGGGTTTCGATATCGTTATCGGTAACCCGCCCTATGTGCGACAGGAAATGATTGCAGACCCCAATGGCGTGCTCACTCCTGGAGAATACAAGAATGCGCTTCTGGAGATGGTCCGGCTGGACTTCACTGATTACTTTACACCATCAAGGGATCAGCTCGATCGGTTCAAAGCGGGACGCAGGCCCAGCGGGCGCTCCGATCTATACACTTACTTTTATATCCGTTCCCTGCGCCTGCTCAACTCCAGAGGCGTGCATGTTTTTATCTGTTCAAATTCGTGGCTCGATGTGGGCTATGGCGCCTGGCTACAGGAGTTCTTCTTGCGTATGGCGCCGCTCCATTTTGTAATTGACAACCATTCCCGACGTTCTTTTGCCCGCGCCGATATCAATACAATCATCACTGTGGCTAGTTCGCCAGGTGAAATGAATGTGAATCACCCCGTACGCTTTGTTGCCTTCAAGCAACCCTTTGAAAACGTAGTGCTTTCAGATAACCTGATAGAGATCGAAAGGGCTACTACCACCATGCGAAACGAACTTTTTCGTGTATTTCCGATTACTGCAGGAGAGCTGCTGCAGGAGGGCACAGAAGCAGGCTCCGATTTGCGCTTGCCGGATGATCCAAAAGAGACACAGATGAATTTTGGTCGGTTTGGCCCATATGTTGGTGAAAAATGGGGTGGCAAGTACCTGCGTGCGCCGGATATCTTTTTTACCATCCTGGAAAAGGGTAAGGGAAAACTGGTACGCCTGGATGAAATTGCCGTAGTTCGCCGGGGGTTTACTACTGGCGCCAATGACTTTTTCTATCTGGAGCCATTAGGCCGGGGTTCACAACCGGGCTTGCTACGTGTGCGCAATGGCGCGGGGTGGGAGGGGGAAGTAGAGGAAAAATTTCTTAAGCCTGTTATCAAGAGTCCGCGAGAGTGCAGCAGCATCGTGATTAAGTCAGAAAACCTTAAATCTCGAATCTTTATTTGCTATAGTAGCGAGGATGACCTAAAAGGAACAAAAGCATTGGCCTATATCAGATGGGGGGAAAAGCAGGAGTACCATCTTCGCCCTACGCTTTGCTCTCGGGGTAGATGGTGGGACCTAGGCCTACGCAATTCTCCTTTTGCGGTGTGGCAGAAATCTGTTAATGACAGGCATGTACAGAGTATAATTTTTGGGGATTGTTTGGTGGATCAAAGACTTTATGAAATAACCTCGAAAGATAATATTTTACCAAAAGAGTACTTTGCGGTAATTTTAAATAATTTTGCATTTTGGCTATTCAAGGAGTTGGGGGGAAGAGTAAATCTAGGAGAGGGTGCGCTCGATACTGCTGTATACGAGGCACGAATGATCAAGATACTGAGGGTTGATATTAATCATCAGTGTGAATTGAATTCCAAATCCCGTCTAGTAAATAATGTTTTTACCGAGAGCGGTATTGATCCTCGATCCGACATCCCCATCGCCGAACAGGAACCCGATCCCCTGCCTGATCGCAAAGCGCTGGATGATATCGTTTTCGATGCCCTGGACCTGACGGAAGAAGAGCGCAAAGAAGTCTACCGCGCCGTTTGCCAACTGGTCTGGGAGCGCATCAGCAAAGCCAGGAGCGTGAATTAGAATGGCTAACAATTTTATAACCAATGCCCGCCAGCGTACTCTGAAAGACCGCATTCATACGCTGATCCAGCACAGCCGGGAACTGAAATTTTTGGTGGGTTTTTTCTATTTTTCGGGCTGGCAGGAGCTCTATCAAGCCCTGCAGGCGAATAAAGAGCAGAACTTAAAGGTTCTGGTAGGGCTGGATACAGACCTTCATTTTGGCCGGGTGTTTGAAGTGCCCGACCCCAATGCTGATCACAGTACCCAGCAGGAATTGGTAGGGCGATTTTTTGCTTCGCTGTGCACCGCGCTGCAAGATGAAGCCCTGGATACCCAGGACTTTTATGAACAGGTCTCATTTTTTTTAGGCCTTCTAGAAAACGGCCGGCTCCAAATCCGCAAAACATTGGATCCCAATCATGCCAAGCTGTATCTGTTTCAATTGGATGAGGCGGGACAGACGCTTACCAACACGCCCGGACGCTTTATTACCGGCTCCAGCAACCTGACCCGCAGCGGCTTGCTGGGGCAGAACGAGTTCAACGTGGAAATTGGCGACTACGGATGGGAGGATGCTGAAGCATATTTCGATGGCTTATGGGCCACAGCAATCCCGCTTAGTGAGGCTGATGAACGCAGGGAGCAGATTTCTCGTATCATACGCCGCCAAACCCAGGTGGCAGAGATTATGCCCTTCGAAGCCTATGCAATGGTGCTAAAAACATACCTGGAGTTGATGGAGCAAAAAGCGCTGCGTCCACAGGTCAAACAGCTGATGGAAGAGCGTGGCTACAAAGTGTACCGCTACCAGGAGGAGGCGGTGCAGCAGGCGCTGACCGTGTTACAGGAATACGGCGGCGTGATTCTTGCTGATGTGGTTGGATTGGGTAAATCGGTCATCGCCAGCTGGCTGGCGCGAGAGCGAAACGGTCGCGGCCTGGTCATCTGCCCGCCGGCCCTGGTAGGCGATGGGCAAACCAAATCAACGGGTTGGTACAAATATCTAAGTGACTTTGGTTTATATGACTGGGATGTCTACTCTCTCGGCGCACTGGACAAGGTGCAGGAATTCCTTGAACTGTACGGTGATGACATTAATACTATTGTTGTGGATGAGGCGCATCGCTTTCGCAACGAAGATACGGAAGGCTACGAGCGTTTAAGCCAGATCTGTGCCAACCGTGGTGTAATTTTGCTCACAGCCACACCTTTCAATAATGCCCCGTCAGATATCTTCGCTCTGCTCAAACTTTTCATCCCTCCGGGCAAGTCGACTCTTACCCTGGATGAAAAACTGGCTGCTCGTTTTGGCCGTTACAACAGCGAATTCCGCAAACTTTCGTACATCCTGCGTTACCATAGTGCCGGTGGCGAAAAACAGGAACAGGCTGAAAGGTATTATACAGACATTTTTGAGTTGCCGCCTCCCATCGATGTTGTTCGCACACAGCAAAGAGTCAGGCAACTGGCGGAAGAAATACGTGCTGTGATGGAACCGGTGGTTATCCGCCGGAACCGGCTTGATTTAAAGCAGGATCCAATATATGCGCAAGAGTTAACCGAGCTTTCCGAAGTTGCCGATCCTGTTGAGCTTTTTTACGAGTTAACTCGTGAGCAATCCCTATTCTATGATAGGGTGATAAATGACTACTTCGGTGAAGGGGGGCAGTTTGGGGGCACTATCTATCAGCCCTTTGATTATGAAAACCGCAGAGAATTAAAGAAACTGGATGAAGAAGGCACCTTTACCCTTCAGCAGCAGCGAAACCTGTACGAATTCATGCGCCGGTTGCTGGTCAAACGTTTTGAAAGTTCCTTCGGTGCTTTTGCCAAAAGTATTAATAATTTTATTCATATCCACCAGGTTATTTTGGCATTCATCGAAAAGACCGGCCGGTACATTCTGGACCGAAAGCTGATCGAAAGAATCTGGGAGGATGATGAGGAGGCCATTGAGCAGGCGCTCAGACAATTTGTTGAGCGTCTGGCGGAGGAAGAAAACCTGGACCCCCGCCACGACCGCATTTACACCATCGGGACGTTTGATGAGCCGGACCAATTTATTAACGACATTCAATCTGATCTGGAGCTGCTCCGGCATATTGGCGAACGGGTGGAAGCACTAGGGCTGGTAGAAAATGATCCGAAGGGTGAGCGTCTTGCAGAGGCTGTCCGGGAGATACTGGATGCCCCGGCCGGCACTGGTGAGCCGCGGCGTAAGGTGATCATCTTTAGCGAATATACGGATACGATGGAGCATATAGCACCCATTTTACAGGCGGCTTTTCCCAGGCGTGTGCTTGTGGCCGAAGGTTCCCTTGGCAGGCGTTTTTTCGATGATCTGTTTACCAATTTTGATGCCAGCTACCCTGATGAAAAACAGCGGGATGATTTTGACATCCTTATAGCAACCGATAAACTCTCTGAAGGGGTGAACCTGAACCGGGCCGGTGCGGTGATTAACTATGATATACCGTGGAATCCTACACGTGTTATTCAACGGCTGGGCCGGATTAATCGCATAGGCCGCAAGGTTTTCCAGACACTATATATCCATAACTTCTTCCCAACCGAGCAGGGCGCAGAAATAGTTAAGTGCCGCGAAATTGCGGCGCAAAAGATGTTCTTAATTCACAACACGCTGGGTGAAGACGCAAAGATTTTTGCTCCCGATGAAACCCCTTCCCCTGCCGATCTTTTCAGGCGTATCAATCGCAACCCCGGGGAAGAAGAGGAGGAAAGCCTGCTTACCGCCATCCGCAAAGAATTCTTCGCCATCCAGGGACAATATCCCCACATGGTCGTCGGATTGGCGGATTTTCCCCCGCGTGTAAAGACGGCAAAGGAGGGAGAACAGAATGAGTTGCTGGTTTTCCGTAGAAAGGGCCTGCAGCTTTTCATTAATATGGTACCTGAAATAATGGGCGAAAAGGTCAGGGTTCATCCCTTAATTCTTGAGAATGCACTGCCGCATATCCGCTGCCGTCCGGATACACCCCGCCAGCCGCTGAGTAAAGGATTTTGGCCTGCTTACGAGACAATTAAAAGATACCGTGAGGAAACGCCCATGCCTCTTAGCGAGAGATCGCTGTATATCAGGGCGGAGAACAATTTGCGAAGTGCATTGGAAATGCATGCTGCTGATTTGGATGATCACCTTTCTTTTATCCGCACGCTGCTGCGCGATTTGAAGGATTATCAAACCTTGCCGAAGTATACCCTGCGTAGGTTGACGATAGTGGAGATGGACGGAAATGTCACCCAACAGGGGCTGGCTCGTTTTCGGGCTGAGCTGGAGGCCCTACGGAGGTACCTGGGTGATGATTACCTTGAGCGCATTGAACAACGGGTAAAAGAATTTAAAAGCGAAATCATCATTGCATTCGAGAATATAAAAGGGGATGGATTATAAAGACAATCAACTTTTTACGCATGAAGGCAAGTGTATAAGGTTTTTTACTTTATATGGAATTATTAAATGATGGCGGTGAATTTAACTGATTAATCTCGCTGCTCCTGATCTTTTTCGGGTAACCAGGGGCTTTAAAGGGCAATCAGCCGAATAAG
>CAYXKD010000095.1:0-6607 GCA_964464625.1 uncultured Syntrophomonadaceae bacterium | reverse complement strand
GGCACCGGTTTACTATTATCGTCTGTTCCTCACTGTTAATATCGACATCTTCGCCTTCAAATTCAAGATCACCACCGGTGATCGCATTTTCTATGGATTTCTCCATATCCTCCTGGGCCAGGTGAGCGGTTTCGCTTCGCTTGCCGGCGGAGCTTGTAAAGCGGAACTCCTACAGCAGGAAAGCGCTCACAACAAGTAAACTGGTGCCTGGCACCGGTTTACTTATTTGAGAAGAGAGGGTGTGGGTTAGTGAACTTGGTGCCTGGCACCGGTTTACTAACGCTGGAGGTAATTTAGCACGAATCGCTCCAGCTTTCTCATGAGGCGGGTCCAGAGGAATTCCTTTTCGGAAATGGGTGTGACCAGGATGGTGTAGAGCCCCAGGCGGTTGCCTCCCAGCACATCGGTGAAGATCTGGTCGCCGATGACCGCCGTCTCCTGCGCTGTCAGCTCCATCATCTGCAGCGCTTTGCGGAAAGCGCGCCGGCGCGGCTTAATGGCATACCATATGGCCGGGATGTCAAGATCGAGGGCCAGCTGTCCCCCCCGCACGCGGCTGTTGTTGGAGACAATACAGAGGCGGAAGCCCTCTTCTTTGAGCTGCGCCAGCCAGGCCGCCAGCCGGGGGTAGACGGTGCGGTCATTCCAGGGCACCAGGGTGTTGTCCATATCGGCGATGATCCCGCGGATACCGAGGGCTCGGAGCGCGGCGGCATCAAGCTCGTAAATTGATTCAAGATGCTGTTGCGGATAAAGCAGATTTATAAAAGTTGATGTCACTTGTAACCCTCCATGAGCAGATGGGGATGACGCCGATCGTTTTAACTTTATCATACCGACAGGTTTTGCGGAAGAGCTTGATAAGCAAAGCGGGAGAGGATAAGATAAAGAATATTGCATCATTTCCGATCTATGCGGCAAATATCAGCCTGGAGACTATGCGGCACTTCACAGCAAAAGAGCGGCGCTTTCCATTAGATATAATAATGTATGGGTGCCTGCAAGCACAGGTGCGCACCTGGGAGTTTTTATGATGGTACATCCAATTAAAGGGCTTATGCAGCGGCTTACGCATACAGCGAATAAAGACGATCGCTGGAAACTCTTTGTGTTGATCTTTATGGCTGCCCTCTACCCGCTGGTGGTGATCCCCGGGGAGCGGACAGGTTTTACCCTGCCCAAGTATGTGGCGCTCGCCCTGGCGGCGGCAATTGTTCTTTACCAGATCATACACGGCCGGGTTAAAGTAAAGCATCCCGCCATCATCCCCCTGGGCGCCTTTCTCGCTTTTGCCCTGGTTTCGACACTTTTAGCATCAGATCAGCTAAATGCCTGGTTCGGCATGTACCGCTTTACCGGTTTTTGCACCTACCTTTTCTGCATAATTCTATTTCTGCTGGCCGCTGATTTTCCCGGGCCCGAAAGGATCGTCAAGTGGATGGCGGCGTCAGCCGCCCTGGTGTCCTGCATCGCGGTGCTGCAGTATCTGGGCTTTAATTTTATCCCCCACTATATCCACCGCGGTTTTCACGCTTACGCCACCATGGGCAACCGCAATTTTATGGGAAGTTATGCTGTTTTTATTCTGCCTGCAGCGATCTTCTTTTACCTGCGCTCCCGCAAAGGTTTTTGGTTGTGTTGCGCCGCACTCATCTATGCCGGGCTGCTTGTAACCCTTACCCGGGGCGCCTGGGCGGCCCTGCCGGTGCCTTTGTTCATATTACTCTTTCATTTTTACAAGGAGCGGAAGAGAAGGAAAGCGGTATGGATTATCTGTATTACCCTGCTGCTCGTCACATGCCTGCTGGCCCCCTTTCACGACTGGAAGCTCATCAAAAGGACCTCCAGCATCAAAGATCAGGTATCGATGGCTTTGAAGATGGATGACGGCGCCGGTGCAGGAAGGTTTTATATCTGGAAAGAGGCGATCAAAATGATCCCCGCGCACTGGGCTTTCGGCGTGGGCCCCGATAACCTGGATATCCCGCTAAGGCCCACCCTTTTCGCTGACAAGGTGCATAACATCTATATCGAGATTGCCGTGACCATGGGCCTTTTTGCCTTTATATCCTACCTGCTCTTTCTTTCATTCTTCCTGCGACCCTGGAAAAATGAAAGGGGCTTTTTATTCTTTTTGATGATCCTGACATATCTGATCCAGGGATTTTTCAACATCGATGTCGTCGCCGTGATGCCCCTGTTCTGGATCACCCTGGGGCTCTCCCTCTCCAGCAGCAGGGCTAGAGCAGGCGGCCCTCCGCTATAGGGATTACCCTGCCCCCCACATTGATCTCCATCTCTTCGCCTTTTTCTGAAGCGCTTATGAGTATGAGCGAGGGGCGTTTGATTTCAAAGCCCTGCTCCAGGCGCAGCCTGATCTCCGCTGTCCCGCAGTAGCGCTGTTTTATCAGGTAGGCGGCAAGACAGCCGGCGGCGCTGCCGGTGGCGGGATCCTCGGGGATGCCGTGATAGTGATCGAACATCCGCGCGTTAAGGTCATTGTGCTCGTGGTATGTTTCCGAGCAGAAGAGATAGAGGGACTTTGCTTCGCGATGCTCTACAAATTTCATGAAGCGATCAATGTTCACCCTGATCCCGCTCAGCGTTTTTAAACTTTTCAGCGGTATGATAATAAAGGGGAGGCCTGTGGAGACCTCCTGGATGGGGAAGCGCCTGTCAATCTCCGCCGCATCGATGTTCAGCAGTCTGGCCACCGGATCGGGCTCGATAAGGGCGCCGAATGAGGGCTGCTGCTGCCGCATGAAAAGTTCCTGCGGCTCCCCCTTACTGTAAGCAATATCCACGGGTATGGGTCCCACGGGCAGGTTGAGGATGATCTGCGGCACCTCTTCTTTGATAATCTGGCGCTGGATGATATAGGCGGTGCCCAGGGTGGGATGGCCGGCAAAGGGAAGCTCTTCGTCGAGGGAGAAGATGCGCACATCAAAACCGCCCTTTTCCCGCCTGCCGGGCATGATAAAGGTGGTCTCTGAGAAATTTGTTTCCCTGGCGATAAGCTGCATCTCTTCAGCGGTGAAGCTGCCCACAGAGGGAAAGACCGCCAGCTGGTTGCCGGCATATTTCTGTTCGGCGAAGACATCAACTATGAAAAAGGTTTTATCAGTCATAAATATCCCCTCCAGAGAGTATATCTTAATGGAATAATAATACAGCGCCCCCCTGACATAATCATATTGAATTTTCCTCAAAGGGACAAGCGCTATAAACAGAAATGGGTAATGAGGTCAGCTCTTAAAAAGATTCGGTAGGTCAATGCAACTGAAATTTCGGGGCTGCTGTTCAGCGGTTAAAAGCACTGTGCCGTGGAAGACCATATTTACTTAATTTACTTACATGGTTGCTCCCACCGGTGCCCCGGTGCGGATTAAGCAGTGTCGGGAGAAGAAGGATCCTTTTCCATGTCCCATTTTTGGGGGCAGGCTGCATTTTTGCACAGCAATTGGGCAAAATCGTCAGGGTACAGGGGCTTGGAAAAATAGAACCCCTGGATCATATCGCAGGCGCAGTCTCTCGCAAAAGCCAGCTGCTTTGGCGTTTCAACACCCCCGGCAACAATTTCCAGATTCAGTGCCTTGCCGATACCGATGAAGGCCTGGATAATAGCCGTATCAACTTTATTTTCAGGGATATTGCCGATAATAGATCGGTCTATTTTAAGGATATCCACAGGCAGATTCCTGACTTGAGTGATGGTGGAATAACCTGTTCCCAGATTATCCAGGGTCAGCCGCACCCCCAGTTCTTTAAGCCGGTTAAACATATTTACGATGTGGGGGAAATAAGTCATCAGCAGGTTTTCGGCAATTTCAAGTTCCAGCAACTCAGCTTCCATGCCCGATTCCGCGAGAGCATCTCTAATGGCTTCGATTAACCCTTCATCCATGAGCTGGCGGTGTGAAATATTAACAGCCATGCTGATTTTCGGCAGTCCCTGGCGCTGCCAGGCTGTATTTTGCATACAGGCAGTTTCTAAAACCCACCTGCCAATGGGGATAATCAGAGCTGTGCTTTCAGCTACCGGTAACAATTGCGACGGGGTTACCAGGCCCAGGGTGGGATTTTGCCAGCGCATCTTCGCTTCCACGCCGGTAATTATCCCGCTCCTCAGGTCCACTTTAGGTTCATACTTTACAAAAATTTCACCCCGTTCCAGCGCATAGGGAAGATGCTTTGCAAAGAGGTTTCTTTTTTGTAATTGTGATTTAATTCCCATGGAAAAGTATTGATAATTGTTGCTGCCTTTTTCTTTGGCTGAATACATTGCCAGGTCGGCAGCTTTCATCAAAGACCCCTTATCCTGACCGTCCTGCGGATAAATGCTAATGCCAATGCTGGCGGTGAAACAGTGCTCTTGCTTTCTGATGACAATGGGTTCTCGAACAACCGACAGAATTTTGTTGACCAGTGTGATCAGCTTATTATTGTCGAATACGTCTTTCACCAGGATGACAAACTCGTCCCCGCCGAGGCGGGCGATAAAGTCGGAGGCGCGCAGCGCCTGCTGCAGTCTTGCGGCACAGACTATTAACATCTGATCGCCCGTGTCATGCCCAAAAGTATCATTGATGGTTTTAAAACCATCCAGATCCATGAACAGGAGGGCAAACTGCTGCCTGTAACGCCGGGCATACTGTATGTTTTGTTGCAACAACTCACCAAACATGATCCGGTTTGGCAGTCCAGTGAGGATATCGTGCGTAGCCATGTGGCGGATCTGTTTCTCGTACTCCTTGCGCTCAGTTATATCCCGGGCGATGCCCCGGAATCCCACAGTCTCTCCCTTTTTGTTCTTGACCAAAGAAACCGACAGTTCAGCGTAGAGCTTGCTGCCATCCTTTCTGATGAGCTCAAAGGCATGAGTTTTAACAGGGATCCCTGTTCTATAAACCCCGTTGAAAACTTTATCCATTTCCTGAGCAGTTTTTTCCTCCGCATAGTTCCGGTTGTTTATCCCGATAATCTCACTGTGAGAATAACCTAAATTTCTGCATAAAGCCTCGTTGGCAAAGGTAATCCTGCCTCTCAGGTCCAGCTCAAAATAGGAGTCTTCCATATCCTCTATGATGGTGCGGTATCTCTCCTCGGAGCGCCTTATTTTCTCTTCCATCTGACTGCGCTCAGTGACATCCCGGGCGATGCCCCGGAAACCGACGGCCTCTCCCTTTTTGTTCCTGATCAAAGAAACCGATATTTCAGCGTAGAATTTGCTGCCATCCTTCCTGATGAGCTCAAAAGCATGGGTTTTAACAGAGATCCCTGTTCTATAGACCCCGCTGAAAACTTTCGCCATTTCCCGGACATTTTTTCTATTTGCGTAACGGCGGTTGCTCATCCCGATCAATTCGCTGCTGGAGTAGCCTAATTGCCTGCTTACGGCATTGTTGGCAAAGGTAAATCTGCCTCGCAAGTCCAGCTCAAAATAGGCATCTTCCATATCCTCTATGATGGTGCGGTATCTCTCTGCGGAGCTCCATAACCGCTCTTCCATCTGCTTGCGCTCAGTGATATCCCGGGCTGTGCCGCGGAATCCCAGGGGTGTACCTGATTCATCCTTGATCAGCGAAGCAAACAGTTCAACCTGCCGCTTTGTGCCATCTTTTCTGGTCAGCTCGTAGTCAAAAAGTTTGCCCGGGGATCCCGTTGAATAAATTTCATTGAATGCTTTAAAAGCTTTTTCCGCATTGGCCTCATCCGTATAATCCCGGTAATTTACCCCGATGATCTCATCTTTGGTGTAGCCGAAAATATCACAGGCAGCATGATTGACACGGGTAAAGGTACCGGCAAGATCGATTTCACAATATGCGTCCTGGATGCTTTCAATAATAGATTGCTCTTTCTCTTCAAGGTTACCCATCTTTTCCTCCTTAAAGAATCTGTTCCACCCTCACGCGATATGAAATATAAAACAGTGCCAGTCTGTTATTTTAGATATAACATTCTACATATTTTGTTAATTACCTGCCTATTATCATGAATTTTTAGAACCTTATCATTTTTAACAAATAAATGTGGATAAATAGAATTTACCTCCATAGAGCCAGCTATTTGTTCGCATTAAAGGACAACGTGTCCAGCTTGTGTCCGGAGTAGAGGACGCTTTTAAAAATGGCGGCGCCTCCCTTATTTTTGAAAAGTGCCCGGCAGAGCGGAAAACTGCCGGTTCAGCGGTTTGGTACGGCTGTTGCATAAGCATCAGGGAGAAAGGGCTGCCGGGCAGACCTTCTTTCCGGCAGCAGCAGTATGGCGCTGGTGGTGTTGACAGGGGGTAATGTTAGCAAAGCGATACAAACTGAGGCGTCCCTTTCCAACAATCAGCGAAAGAATGAAAGGAGGTTGTGCATGGATTTTCAGCTTAATGAGGGAGAGCAGTTGATCCGGCAGATGGTTCGCGAGTTCGCCGATAACGAGCTGGCCCCGGTGGCGGCGGAGCTGGACCGGGAGGAGAGGTTCCCGGCGGAGATCATCGAGAAGATGGGCCGCCTTGATCTCTTCGCCCTCCCCTTTAGCGAGGAGTACGGGGGCACGGGCGACGGCTACCTGGCTTACGCCATCGCCGTGGAGGAGATCTCCCGGGCCTGCGCTT
>CAYXKD010000094.1:0-6640 GCA_964464625.1 uncultured Syntrophomonadaceae bacterium | reverse complement strand
AAGTCCGTCCCCCGGTGTTCCGGTGTATGTACACGGTTCGACTGCTTTGTTTGCCTTTATCCATCCATGGTCCTGATGGGTTGGGCAAACATACACGATAAGCAACCTATGGGTGAGTCGAGCGCCCCGCCCCTTTTTTCCTGAGCAGGTAAATAGCCGCAGCGATAAAAGCGAGGTAAAGTCCCGGATAAAAATATCCGATCACCAGGTGAGGATAGCTCCCCATCTGTCTCAGGGGCAGAATGAGCAGCCTGACCAGGTTGAAGTATACGGTAAAAGCCAGAAAGATGACGCCGTCGGCAAATATTCTTTTCCGGCCGGCAATGACAGCAGCTACCAGGGCAATCAAAACAAGGCCTGCCTCATAAAGCTGCGTGGGGTGTACAGCGGGGTTGAGATTGCCGATGAAGGAAGGAATACTGTTAACAATCTCGCCGGCTGTGCCGCTCATTGGAAATACCATCCCCAGGAAAGAGTGCGTCGGCTTACCCCTGCAGCACCCATTTAAAAAACAGCCCACCCTGGCCAGAACAAAGGCCGCGGCCATGGAAGGTACAAATCCGTCCAGCAGCGGCCAGAGCTCCTTTTTGATCGCACGAGACCAGATTATCAGTGCAACGGCGGCGCCAAACATTCCGCCATAAAGGGATAACCCGGCCATACGCAGGGTGAACAGACCCAGTTCCCCTCCATAATTACCGGGATTTACGGCGTAATTCCAGAGCCGCGCTCCTATAAGGAAAGAGAGGGCCATCGTCACCAGCAGGGCGGCACCTTCTCCAGCAGACAGGCCCGCCCTTTTCAGGGCGGGCCTGGCAAGCAACGCTGCTGTTACAGCCCCCAAAAATGCAAAGAGTGTATAGGAGGGCACATTGGCGCTTATGCCCCATAGAGATACTTTCAGTAAAGGGCACATGTTTTGCTTGAGCTACTTGCTGCCCTGAAGCAACATATCAATATAGAAATGGCCCGGCCCCAATTCGCCGATCAGCATCTCCATCCTGATGTTGCCTTTCAGTGAAATGCTGTCCCCGGCATCATCCGCTTCAATCTGGCCGGTATACACCATTTGCCCCGGCATTCCTTCCTGCGTAACTGTATCGCTGACCTCCAGAATGCCGTTGCCATAGGTAAATGAAAGTATCGACCCGGCATCATCCCCGTCTTCGGGGTCAAAATGTAGTTTGCCCGCACTATCCGATGTTTTAATTATGCTCAGCGAAGTAGGATTGGCCTCCCCTTTTATATTTTCAAGCTGTGCGAGCATGGCGATGTCGCATCCTTCAACATTGGATTTCTCGATTTCAGCCTTCAAAGCATCCGATATATAAACTTCCTGGATGGTCATTGTCCCGCCATAAGTACCCACAATTTCATCCAGAGTTGGCCCCAAAGAGATGCCGTAGGATTCCAGGAGCCAACCGCCGTATTCTTCACTTCTAGCCTCATCGCTTGGAGCACCAAACCAGGCTTTGGCAGCGCTCTCAAGTTCCTTGATCGTGACAGCCTCATCAGTATGGGATCCCTTACTGATCACATGGCTTCTGCCCGTATCCTTAAGTAACTTGCGAACAAAGCTTAAGAGAGAATCGAGATGCTGCTCCAGCTCTTTTCCTTCGCACCAGCCTAACTCACCTTTTTCCAGGAAGCCCTCATTTTTGAACATATCGAAGATCTGCTGGTACTCTGCTTTGATCCGGGCAATCTCCTTTTCTGCAGATTGCCTCTCCTTGAACTGCTTTTCCAGATCCGCCTTGACCATCTCCGCAATAGCATCCTTTTCCGCCTCAGTCAAAGGAGGCAGCCCGGCATCTTTCCGGGCCTGTTCCTGGGCATCTATGGCGCCGTTGATAAGCTGAATGGCGGCTCCGCCCATCTGCTCCCAGATCTGCTCAAAATCCCCTTTCTTTGCTTCATATCCCCACCAGGGATTGGAGCTGCTCGCTCCATTGACAAAGACATTGTAGGCCGCTTCCACCTCTTCATTGGCCCAGCCCTTGAGCTGGTGTTCCATGGCGGCAACAGCAGTAACGACAGCAGCATTGAGCAGGGACTTGCCCGGGAAATGTTCTCCGATAAGCTGGGCCGCTTCAGCGGTTTTCCCTGCAGCTATGTATTCAGCAGCCTGGCTTGCTTTCTGCTTTAGCTCTGCGCTGCCCGTTACTTTTTCCAAAGCCTCCACCAGGGTGGAATGGGGTACAATCTCCACGATTTTTGATCCCAGAAGATTCTGCAGCTCCTCATTGAAGCTGGATGAATCGCCTTTGCCCAGGTTCTCCAGTATCTTTACCCATGCATCATCCTCGATGATGCTAATGAGCACCTCTTCCTTTAGCTTTTGATCAACGATTTCCAGCTGCTCCTGTAATGTATCATCAATTATTTTTCCCAGAGCATCTTCCGTGATTTTATTGCTTTGTGTACTGACCCAGCTCTCCAGGGTCGTGTTGGTGATATGTTGCTCAACTCGTGTATCCGTGGGTAGTTTGGCTACGCCGAAAAGGCCGGAATGGCTTACAGGGAAGCTGATAATCTGGTTTTCCCTGTCCACATCGACTTTAACGGGCTCCCACTCCTTCCCGTTATGGTAAATACTACTTAAGGCACCCGATTCCAGATCCTCCCCCAATTCAGCAGAATCGTACTTGATCCTGACAGTTGCAGGTTGTAGAAAGCGGCTCTCCTTGGTCCCCACCCGGATTTCAATAGGGGGCCCCAACCCGATCATCCTTGATGGGTCAAAACCCGGTGCTTTGGTAGGATTTAAGAGCATTACCTCTGTAGGTCCGGTAAAAGCGCCGGCTTGAAAAGTCACTTCCACTTTATGTGTGTCCAGATCACCGATGGAAACCACTTTGCTGCCGCAAACTGCCTTCAGCGGCTCCTTGATGTGACCTTCAGATACCCAGGCACCCATTTTTTTCGTTGGCCCGCACCCCCCCATCAATGCGGCTATCCCCATTAACATGACAACTGCCAGAACAAATAGAAACTGCTTCTTTTGCAATTGTTTCATCCTGTTCCTCCCTTTCCCCGTTATTGAACAAACCGGTAAAAACAGGTTGTGCTTTTCTCTCTATTCTTTAAATTCTCGATTTGCTTAGAAACACCTTCCACAAAATCAAAGGATTGACGTAAGATTTTACCCGGAACGGCGTCATTTGCCTTGGCATGTCGCATCCCGCTACTCTTAGCCATCATACTCTTGCAGGTTCATTTCTACTTTGCTAAAGTCCTTTATGTAAACAATTTTTCATTCAGATGCAATAAAGCGGCTTTCTGATGCATTATTAAAATAGGGGGTGGTTAGAATATGCCCGTTGCCGGTGCAGCATCAGCAAAAAGAAGAGATGTAACCCAGAGAAAGGAAGAACTGTTGGATCATTACATCTATCGGATCGCTAAAAATGATAAGAAGGCGCTCGTGGAACTCTACCATGCCACCAGCGCCGCGGTTTACGGATTGGCGCTCTCTATTTTGAAGAACAGCCACGATGCGGAAGATGTCCTGCAGGAGTGCTATATCAGCATCGCCTCTGCGTCAGGAAGTTACCGTTCACAGGGAAAACCCATGGCCTGGATTATGACGATTACGCGCAATCTCTGCCTGATGAAGTTCAGGGAGTATAAGAAAACTTCGACGCTGCCCGATGAGGATTGGGAAAAATATCTGGTTAGAAATAACAGGGTGACGCTGGAAGACAGGCTTGTTTTAACTGAATGTATGAAAAGATTGTCCGACATCGAACGGCAGATAGTTGTCCTTCACGTGGTTGCCGGTTTAAAGCACCGGGAAATTGCCAAAGCCTTCGGTATACCTCTGCCCACTGTTCTATCAAAGCACAGCAGGGCCTTGAAGAAATTAAAAAAATTGCTTATGGAGGGAGAGCGGCAAAATGGAGAATAAAGAGATCAACGCGAAAATCAATCATGCCTTTAACAGCATGGTACCCGATGTTCTTGATTCCGTGCTCTCCGCACAGGAGAAGCAAAAAGGGGAAGTGATCGTCCTGACAGAAAGGAAAAAAAAGAATCACTGGATCACCCGGATTTCGGGCGTCGCCGCAGCACTCTTAATCCTGCTGGCGGGAATTGGGGGCTTCAACTATTACAACACCAATTACACCGTTGATTCCACCGTCTCTTTTGATGTCAATCCCAGCATTGAAATCAGGATTAACAGGCATGAGCAGGTTCTGGGCACAGATGCACTGAACGATGACGGTGCCGTCGTGATGGGTGATATGGATTTCAAAGGCAGCACTCTTGATGTCGCCGTAAACGCCATCATCGGCTCCATGCTGCGCAATGGATATCTGAGCGAGCTGGCCAACTCCATTTTGATCAGCGTGGAAAACAGTGATCCGGTGAAAGGCGCACAGCTGCAGATGAAATTGGCCCGGGAGATTGACGACCTCCTCAAGATCAGCAGCTTCAACGGTGCGGTCCTGAGCCAGGTCATTTCTCATGAAAAAGAACTTCAGGAGCTTGCAGACACTTATGGAATCACTTATGGAAAGGCTCAACTAATCCGTAATATTACTGAAGAGAGCAGCCTCTACCGCTTTGAGGATCTGGTACCCCTCTCCATAAACGACCTTAATCTCCTCTGCAGCCTGGGCGCCGCGGATCTCGATAAGGTGGAGTCTGCGGGCAAAGCCAGCGACAAGGCCTATATTGGCACAGAGGCGGCGAAGAGAATCGCTTTCGACCATGCCGGGAGAACTGCTTCGGATGTTCGCGCTGTCAAAGTGGAAATGGATTGGGAGCACGGCGCCATGGTTTACGAAGTGGAGTTCAAATACGGCGGTTATGAGTACGAGTACGAGATCGACGCAAAGAGCGGCGCCATCCGCCAATTTGAAAGGGAGCGCGATGATGACAATATAACAGCGGACACCACACCAAAGCCTCAACCACCGGCGTCATCTGAATATATTGGGGAAATCAAAGCTAAGGAGATCGCTCTGGCGGATGCTGGTCTCCCGGCCGGAAGTATCACCGGATACAGTATCAAGCTGGATTATGAAGATGGTATCGCAGTTTACGAGGTGGAGTTCAAACACGGCGGTTATGAGTACGAGTACGAGATCGACGCAAAGAGCGGCGCCATCCGCCAATTTGAAAGGGAGCTTGACGACTGAACCGCCATGCTCCCGGTAAATGATTCTGTCATCCAGCAGTAGAAAAAATATACAGGAGATGGAACAAGAGGGGGCATCCAGCCCCCTCTTCGAAATCACTGGAACAATATTTTTTGTCTGCAGCTCCACAGTGGAGATTGACGATCAGGTTGCATTTATTGGAGCATATGGTAAAGTTAAGGTAAATGAAATGGGAAGGGGGGGGGATAAACTCATGCGTGTGGTGAACCGGTTTGTTTCTACTGTGTTCAAGCTTATACTGCTGGCTGCAGTGATTGCAGGCATATATTTAAGCATATTCCAACACTCCGAAGGTTTCAATATCATACCGCTGCGCTACTTTACCATTCAAAGTAATATTCTTGTTGCCCTGGCACTTCTCTATTTCCTCATCTCCCCGGACAGTGGGCGGGCGCGTGCAATCCTGCGCGGCGCTGTTCTGTTGAGTATCATCATTACGGGCCTGGTATTTCATATTTTACTGAAACCGGGCGAGCTCTTCGCCAGCGGTATTGATCTGACCAACCACCTGACCCACAGTGTTGCACCTCTGGGTTTTGCCCTGGACTGGCTGCTCTTTGATCGAAAAGGAGAGATGCAATGGGCCCATTTGCCTCTCTGGACGATCTATCCGCTGCTGTACTGGCTGTGTACCGTTTTATGCGGCGCAAAGACAGGTTTCTACCCTTATTTCTTTATGGATGTGGGTAAACTGGGCTACGGCGGAGCGCTGCTGTGGCTGGCCGTCCTGACAGTTGTTTTTTTGATCGTGGGCCTTTTCCTCATCGGTTCAGATCGCCTGTTGGACCGGCGAAAGCGCACCGGCTCTCCTCCCGCTTCTTACTGAGCAGGCAAGGGAGTCTTGCATGGAATTATGACAACCACGCCCAGGTGGCAAATATTCTCCGCACATTATGTATTTTCAGATATTTACGGTATAATAGAGTATCAATTAAGGTGCTCTGGCGGAGAATTGCTACTGATGATTCATGAAAAAACGTTGAAAAGGATCATCAACCACCTGGAGTATCCAGAGTAAATTGCCATCCGGCTACCATACTTTCATATTGTAGAAGCAGACGCTTGGTTTTTGGACGAGAAAAAAGTGAGGTGAGTTTTCATGGAGGATGAGCTGCGCAGGCTCCAGGAAGAGGTAAAGACCCTGCGAGAAGAGCAGCAAAAAATGGGCGAACGGCTGAAGGTGGTCGACGAATGGGTAGTCTTTATGGAAAAGAGCCGTTCTGCAAGGCAGGTGGAACCACCTCCGGAGAAGACCAGTACACCCGCTGTGCGGAAAATTGCCCCGGCGGTGCGGCCTCTTGAAGCCCCTCCGCCGCGCCCCCGGGCAGAACCGCGAGACCTGGAGGCAAAAATAGGCGGAATCTGGCTGAACCGCATCGGCATGGTTGTATTTCTCCTGGGAGCAGCTTTCTTTCTCAAACTGGCCTATGACTGGGGCTGGATCAACGAGACGGTCAGGATCGTTATCGGCGCCG